>PKUY01000005.1 GCA_003131705.1 Acidobacteriota bacterium
ACGCACCGCGCTCGTGGCCGAAAAGCTCTGATTCCACGAGTTCGGACGGCAAACTGGCGCAATCGATTTTCAGGAATGGGGCATCGCGGCGAGGTCCGTGTTCGTGAATCCAGCGCGCGAGCTGGTCTTTGCCGGTGCCGCTCTCGCNNTCGAGAACTCGCTGCGAGGCCGGGTCAGCCGCCACCCACAGGATGTCGGGGGGGCTCATGGCTGTATTGTGCCGCTTTCAGATTCGCGGCGAGGCTCAGGAGGTTTTTCATGCCCGGGAAAGTCCAACCGCTCGGCGGTGCGCCAGAGCCGCTCGAGATCGTAGAACTGCCGCGCGCGCTCACTGAAGATATGCACAACCAAATAGCCGTAGTCGAGCAGGACCCATTCCGCGCCGGATTTCCCCTCCCAATGAGGCAGGCGAACGCCCTCGCGCCGGAGGCGCTCTTCGATGGCGTCGCCAATGGCCTGAATTTGAGGGTGGCTGCTTCCCGAAGTGAGTAGAAAATATTCGGCAAAAGCGCCGTTGAGCTTCAGGACGGTGATATCCAAGGCCTGTTTTTCCTGGGCCGCTTCGACTGCCCAGCGAATTTCGGGATGAAGGTTTTCCAGTNNCCGGTACAAAGCCTGCCCGAGAATGTATTCCACCACGGGTGCGGGCGCAAGCCCGTGGATTCCCTTCTTTTCTTCCAGACGTTCGCGAACTTCGGTTGACGAAACATGGCTCGCGACGGTCGCTAGTAAATGTATGGTCGATTTGCGCAACACGATCTTGTCTGAATCCTGACTCGTGGTACGACCAAGCTTTTCCGGGGGGATCACGAGGCGCAACGCGTCCAGCTGAAAACCTGGGCGGCTGGCGATGATGAAATCGCAAGCATCGAGCAGAGATTCGTAGTTTTTCCAGGTCGGAATCTCGAGGAACTGGTCCGCGCCCAGAATAAAAAAAAGATGATCGTCGGGATGCTCGCGGCGCAATCGCCGGACGGTATCGATCGTGTAAAACACATGGGACGCTGCGCCGCTCGCGGGCGCTTCCGCCAGCGACGGCAAGAAACCCGGATGATCCGCGCAGGCGAGAGCGACCATTGCATAGCGATGAACGAACGGAGTCAGCTCGCGCAGCGATTTGTGCGGCGGACGCGAAGACGGGATGAAATGGATTGCATCGAGATGAAATCGCCGCTGCGCGGCTTGCGCTACGGCGACGTGCCCTGTGTGCACTGGATCGAATGTCCCGCCGAAAAGCGCGACCGAGCGACGATGACCCGCACCGGACGGCTTATGCGCGGCGTGCGATGTCAACGCTCCTCCCGAGGGGCCGCCGCGGCGTGGTCTTCGTCATCCTGCAGTGCGTGCGGATGGTCCATATCCGGAATCGGTGCAATTTCCGCGCGGGTTGACGCTTCGACTGGCGCAACTGGTTTCGGCATGCGGTCGAGCGCATTCGCGATCGCACGCACGAGCTCGACAATGCCTGCGCCACTCGCCGAAGAGATGGAGTGAAATTCGAGACCACGTTTGGCGGCGTACGCGCGGAGCTCTTCGAGATGCTTTGCGTCCGTCGTAGCGTCCAGCTTGGTTGCGACCACGATGGTCGGCTTCGCGGCAAGATCCGGACTAAACGCGGCGAGCTCGCGCTCGATGATTTCAAAGTCGTGAACGGGGTCGTGATCGGTCGCATCGCTGGTATCCACCAGATGCGCGATGAGGCGAGTACGTTCCACGTGTTTCAGAAACCGGATACCCAGCCCGACACCTTCATGGGCGCCTTCGATCAATCCTGGCAAATCGGCGACGACGAACGTGCGGCCATTTCCGGGAGCGGCGTCCGGGTCGGCCGAGACCACGCCAAGGTTTGGCTCAAGCGTAGTGAACGGATAGGCGGCGATCTTTGGGCGCGCGGCCGAGATGCGCGAGATCAGTGTTGATTTTCCTGCATTCGGGAAACCTACGAGCCCTACGTCCGCAAGCAATTTTAATTCGAGGCGCAAATTGCGCTGTTCGCCGGTGCGGCCTTCTTCATGTTCGCGCGGCGCTTGGTGCCAAGGCCGGACAAATGCCGGATTGCCGTTGCCGCGCCCACCGTGTCCGCCGCGGGCCGCGCGGAAGCGCTGGCCGGGCTCGCTCAAATCGGCGAGTTGCTCGCCGGAGTCCGCGTTAAAAACAACCGTGCCCACTGGAACCTTGAGAACGATGTCCTCGCCGGAGCGGCCGTGACAATCAGAACCTTCACCGTGGCCGCCGCGCTCGCCGCGAAACTCGCGGTTGTAGCGGTAGCGAAGAAGCGTGTTGTCATTCGGGTTCGCCTCGAGATAAATCGCGCCGCCGTTTCCGCCGTCGCCGCCGGATGGGCCGCCTCGCGGGACATACTTCTCCCTGCGGAACGCCATGCAGCCGTTTCCGCCGTCGCCACCCTTCACCGAAATCTTGGCTTCGTCAACGAACATAGGACACTCGATCCGAGAGGGTGCTCAAAGGAAGCATACGCCACGGCGGAGGACAAAAAAAGAAACGGGTGACGCCCGAGCAGTGCGTCACCGGAATGAAAATTTTAGTTGGAGGCCGGCGCAGCAGACGTCTTCTCGTAGCGCGAGGCGTGTTCCTCGGGCAGCAGGACGCTGATGAAACGGCCCTTGCCACCCTTGTCCTCGAAAAGCACGACGCCATCGATGCGTGCGAACAACGAATCGTCCTTAGCGCGCAGAACGTTCTTGCCTGCTTTGTAGTGCGTGCCGCGCTGGCGCACCAGGATGCTGCCGCTGGTGACTGCCTGCCCGCCGAACCGCTTGACTCCGAGCCGCTGTCCTTGCGAGTCGCGTCCGTTTGTTGATGAGCCGCCGCCCTTTTTGTGTGCCATGAGAACCCCTGGAAAATTTGCGTTACGCGATCTTCGCCAGACCTGCTGCGCGATAAACGTCGCGCTATGGAAGCTGAATTTCGCCGACTTCGATCGTCGTGTTGTTCTGGCGGTGGCCAGTCTGAATTTTGTACTGTCCGCCGGTCTTGAACTTCAAGACCTTGAGCTTCGGACCGCGGCCATGTCTCACGATTTTTCCGGTGACCTTTGCCTTACCGGCATCGGCACCACCCGAAAGCTTCTTGCCATCATGAACGGCTNNCGTTGCCGCCGACCTTTCCTTCAAGCCGCTCGACCTGGACCTTCTCGCCCGGCGCTACGCGATACTGCTTTCCCCCACTGCGAATTACGGCGTACATGCTGCCTCCCGGCTCAATTGCCAAACGTTGATTATATCGGTGGGTTGGGGGTTACGTCAACGATCTCTGTAGCTAGTACTTCGATTTGGTGCAATCCCATCCCTGCGCTATCTAGCAGCAACGGGAAACAGTCGAGTAGCGGCGGCGGAGGGAGTCGATGTAGAACTCGGCGCGCGAAAGGGGCGGCCCCGAGCTGCTATTACAATCGCCGATGACATCGGGCGGCACACCGCGCCGGGCGCAGCGGAGATAGTTTTCATAAGCGGCGTCGCCGCTCACTTGGCGCAGCCAGGACCAGGCGAGCCGCAGCCGGGTTGCCTGCTTCCAGCCCGCCGATGATGTTTGACCGCGCGTCATTGTCGTCGCCTATTGTTTTGTTGCATTGCCGGGAGCAGGCTGATTGGGCGCAACGCCCGTCCGCGGGCGAGATCCGATGCCGATCACCATGGCCGTATTCTTCGGAAAGACAACGTCGTGGCCTCGCGCGATGAAATTGGCATAAATAGAACGGCTCGCGCCAAACGCCCCCATGGCCATGCCGAACGGCTGCGAGCGAATGGCGGCGGCCATCGCAATTCCAATTAATTTGTAACCTCCAGCACCACCAGCCTCCTGGTGGCTTAGATCTCCGCCGCCACTATCACCGATCATGGAAAAGGCACCCAATCCAACCGAGATGCCCGTGGTCAAATATCGGGCTTCCGGCGAGTTGGCGTGCGCGCCGCCTTCGGAATCGAGCTTCAGTTTGGTGACCTTTGCTGCCTCAACCCCCGCGAGGCTCGCTTCGACGTTTTGTTCGACGCCATCCGGCAAACGCAATTCGTGAAAAACGATTCGGAGTTCGCCGTTGCGGCCAGGGTGATGGGCCGCATGCACCTGAATCACACTTCCAAGCAAAAGGCTTCCCTGAGGAAGGATCAGACGATCGCCGTCAAAAAGCGGGTGCGAAACGATCGCCTCCACTTTGTCTCCCTGATGAGCGGTCGCGGAACTGAGAGGCGTCATCAGGCGGGCATTGACGACGCTGCCGTCCGGGGGCGTCGCGCTGATCGAAGAAGTGAGCTCCGGAGTGCGTGGCTCGGTGCCGAAATCAAGCGGTTCTTGTAACTCGGCGAAATAGACAGAGCCTGCGTCGAGGTATTGCGGATGCACGGGCAACTCCGCTATCGCATACCGCTCGGCGCGGTGAATCTTGCCAGGCTCGGTGACCTGCTTCATCGCGCTGTTCCATTCCTGCTTCGCCTGCTGCTTGGCTTGTTGAGCTTTTTCGGCTGCGGCGTCCTTGACGCCCTTCTTCTGATTTTCCTCGGCAGCGGATACAAATTCGATCATTTGTCCCGAGCCGGGAGTTACGTTCGTTTGCACAGGGATGCGTTTGCCATCGGAGAGGATTAGTTCGTCAAACTCGATGTTGGTTGCGCGTGCCGGGGTGAAATCGGCGTTCAGGGCCGCCACAGTGCGCTTCCCGCCGGAAACATTTTCGATTTTCGTGATCCGGCCCGTAACTTCGGTTCCGACCGGGATCACCACCTTGTCAAACGCGTAGACAGGCTCGACGATGCGTCCGTGAATCGGCTGGCCAACTTTCCCGACACGCACTTCTCTGTCGAGCGCCACCTGCAACGGCGTGCCCTTGGGAACAGTCAGAGGAATCCTTTCGCTTGCGGCGGGCCCGCTGGCGGGTGTTTGCGCGGGAGCGGAATCAGGAGCGGGAGTGACGTCCTGAGCCTGAACAAAGTTTGCGCATAGACAATTCGCGCATACACACGCCAGAAAAGCAGCAATCACTTTACGTCTAGAGATCATTTTATTTCTCCGTGCTCACACGCTCTTGATTCCACCACCTAGAGCGGATGCACCGTCCGGAGCGACAGTTGCACGTCCACGTAAGAGAGCGTATCCCTATTCTAGTCCCCTTCGGCCCAGCGCGTCGCGACGTAGGGCGACTCGCGCAACGCGGGTACATTTCGTCCACGCAGCACGCTAATCCATTGGCCGATCGCTTCGATCAGGAGTACCAAAACCATCGCGGCGAGAACCGCGGTCACCGCTGCGTCCAGGCGATTGTTGAAAATCAGGCGCTGCGTCTCCGCGATTTGTGCTGCGGGAATTGCGCCGGAGGCAATCTGCGCGGCCAGCGCGCGCGCCTGCGCCAAAAAACCCAGGCGCGGACTTGCGTCGAAAATTTTCTGATAGCTCGCCGTCATCGTGACGGCCACGAGCCACACCATGGGGACGAGCGTCACCCACACGAATCGTAGGCGGCCCATCTTCAGGAGGATCGTGGTCGCGACAACCAGCGCGACGGCGGCGAGCAGTTGATTCGCGATGCCAAAAAGGGGCCAAAGCGAATTGATTCCACCGAGCGGGTCCTGAACCCCCTGCCAGAGAAAATATCCCCAGGCGCCGACCATCAGCGCGCTTGCAATAAGCGTTCCGAGTATCGACCCCGTTCGCCCGAGCGGTTTCCAGGCATGTCCGGCGAGGTCTTGCACCATGAAGCGCCCAACGCGCGTGCCCGCATCGAGCGTGGTGAGAATGAAAAGCGCCTCGAACATGATCGCGAAGTGATACCAGATGGCGAGGAGGTGGTCGCCGCCAATCGTGCCGCTGAAAATCTGCGCCATGCCGACGGCAAGTGAGGGCGCGCCGCCGGTGCGGTCGAGCAGGGTGCGCTCGCCGACGCGCTGCGCGAGCGCGGTGATCGTTTGCGGATCGAGCGCGAAGCCCCAGGAGCTGACCGTCCTTGCCGCTGCGTCCGCCGTCTTGCCAACGATTCCGGCCGGGCTGTTGATCGCGAAATAGACGCCGGGCTGCANNCGCAGGCCGCGATCATCGCCATCACGCCGACGAACGACTCCATCAGCATCGAGCCGTAGCCGACGATGCGGGCGTGGCCCTCGCGCAGAATCATCTTCGGCGTGGTGCCGGACGCGATCAGCGCGTGAAATCCGCTCACCGCTCCGCAGGCGATCGTGATGAAGCAGAAGGGGAAGATTTTTCCGGCGAACACCGGGCCGCTGCCATCCACAAACCGCGTGAGCGCGGGCATGGCGAGCGTTGGGCGCACGAAAATCACGCCGCCAGCGAGCGCGATGATTGCGGCGACTTNNCCACTGTCCCGCGACTACCGCGAGAGCTACCAACGCGATTCCGCCAAACGATGCCTCGAGCACCCGTCCCGGCCGAACGTATCGGAGGTAAATTCCCATCAGCAGCGCGATGGGAATCGTCATCGCGAGTGTGAATGTGCCCCAGGGAGAATCCTTCAGCGCTTTCACGACCACGAGCGCGATGACCGCGAGCAGGATGACCATGATCGCGAGCACGGCCAGGAGCGCGATCATTCCGCCGCGCTTGGAAACTTCCTCGCGCGCCATTTGGCCAAGCGATTTTCCGTCGCGACGAATCGAGCAGACGAGGATTGTGAAATCCTGCACGCACCCGCCAACCGCGGCGCCCACGATCAGCCAAAGTGTTCCCGGCAGATAGCCGAACTGCGCAGCAAGAGTTGGACCGACGAGCGGGCCCGGCCCCGCAATCGCAGCGAAGTGGTGGCCGAGCAGAACCCACTTGTTCGTCGGCACGAAGTCGCGGCCGTCCTCGAAGCGTTCGGCTGGGGTCGCGCGAGTATTATCGAGCGCGAAAATTTTCGCGGCGATGAACGCGGAATAAAAGCGATACGCCACGAGGTACGTGCAAACCGCCGCGACGATGAACCACACCGCGTTCAGCGGCTCGCGCCGCTCGAAGGCAATCGCCGCAAGCGCACCCGCGCCCGCAAGGGCGATCGCAGTCCACAGAATGACTTTCAGGATTCGCTTCACCGTTCGCGGGACTTTGCTGCGAGGTCCCCGCGCATCCTACGCAACGCGAGGAGCGGCGTCAACCGCGGCGAAGGCAGTGGC
>PKUY01000287.1 GCA_003131705.1 Acidobacteriota bacterium
TCCGGCCGGAGATGGCACGTCTGACACTGGCACGCAAGATGGCAGCCATCACTTTGATCGTCTGGAAGAAAGGAGTGCGCTTCGACGCCAAACATCTGAAATCACAAACAACTTGAGTGTCTCGAGCACTCCGTTCCATCCCTGGGATTCTTTCCGGCGGAGGTTCGTCAGATTCTTGAGACACTCGGGTTCGAGGGCGAGTCTCAGCTGATAAGTTAGACCTTGCGTGCCTCGGGCACGCTCAGTCTCGCATCCGACTCTAGTCCCCCTCGGATAACCAGAAAAAGCTATGGGCCACGAGTCCCAAATAGAACCATGGTTGGCACCTGACAACCATTCTGCTTGCTGATCTCAGAACTGACTGACTTCGTCGCCAGAAGCGATGAAAACCGCTAGTAGAGAAAACCCAAACCGCTACTCGACTCTCTTAGTAGCGTCCCGAGTCTTCGGAACGGACGGCGAGAACAATCCTGCTCAATGGGGTGGGCTGGACGTCAAGAAAAAATCCGGCCATCGGAGAAGTATTTTCTCCTTGACTCCTTTTATAGAACTTATCAGGCTCACTCCACTGAGGTTGAAACGCATATGGCTAAGTTATCGTTACCAGAAGACACGCGAACTACCCCATCTTTAGCCGAGAAGGTTGCTGCGCCTAGCGTGGAAAACCAAATAAGCTCCACACCGTCATCCACAAAATCAAAACGCATTTCGCTGAAAGTTCGCAAAGATACTTTGTTTAGATTTACGACCACCGAACCCTTGAATTTAACCCGTAGCATTTCTCCGCTGGCACTCCACTTGCTCAACAACTCCAATGCAACATGTGATGAATACATGTTTGCCGCCTGTGTGGATGATTTTGGGTTCAAGAAAGCGGCCCACTTAGCGGAGGGCTGGGAAGTACCGAAAGCCCGTGTGCGATTGGCTCCGAAAGGTGGCTGTTTCCACAGTGAAAGACTAGCAGGTTATACTCTTACGGGTGAATAGACTCCGATCTGAATTCCGCGAGAACGGGGTTGTCCTTGTTGAACGGGCACTTGATCATGACACGGTGCGACTGGCCGAGAAAGCGTTCAACTGGAGCCTTAATAACCCCGGCCCAGGTGCCAGGAATGTACTGGCGGGTACACCCGGGGAGTTCTATCAGGACCATGGCAACCCGCGCTGCTTTCACGCCTACCGTGAACTATTGTGCGACACGAATGTTCCCGATCTCATCGCGGGAATCCTCGGATGCAATAATCTGTGGCTGCTGTATGAGCAGATATGGTTAAAAGATGGCGGAAATAAACAGCGCACGCCGTGGCACCAAGACCTTCCGTATATCCCACTCGAGGGCGATGATCTTGCGGTTCTTTGGACCAGTCTGGACGTCGTGGCGCAAGAGAATTCATTAGAATTTGTACCCGGATCCCACCGGGGTCCGCTGTTCAACCCTACCGCGTTCAAGGCGGACGATGTGTCGGCGGCGATGTTTGCTGATGGAGTGTGGCCAGCCCTTCCGGATATTGAGGCAAAACGCAGTGACTTTCCTATCGTCTCCTGGGCGGTGCAACCGGGGGATGCGATCATTTTTCACCCTGCAATCTTGCACGGTGGTGCGCCAACTCGCCAGGGTGAACGGCGACGAACACTCTCCTTACGATTTTTCGGCGACCGTGCTTTTTGCGCCGAGCGTCCGGATGCTGGACTGGCCGAGATCGACCGGCTCAAACATGACGATGGCGGCTCGGATCCCATGAAGGAAATGGCCCGGGCCAAACCAGGGACCCTTTTCCGGCATCCCAGATTTCCCAAGCTCAGACCTAGCGAGAACGCGTTGACTCAGTCTTAGTGAACGAATCGGTTCAACGCCAATAAGTGGTGCGACCGTGCGATATTTCAATACCCTGATGAAGCAACTGGCCCAAGCAAGCGATATGGAAGGGCCGGTTCGCAAGACAATCGCTGACATACTGGGGTTGATCAAAAAACAAAAAGAGCTNNGCTCCGTTTCTTCGTGGACGGGACACGTAATCTTGGTCACCAAGCAGCTACCGTGCACATCATGAAACGACTCATCGATATGACGGAGTTCAACGGGTGCGTGAGGATTATCTACGCAGATGCGGCTCCGGACGCGAGTTTCACGACCGGTGACAAATTCGGCATTCTCTTGGCGGGCGTGGATCCCCGCGATTTGGACGCCACTGCGATCGAGTATGGAACCTGCCGGGACGTTCGATTCCTTAGCTTTCAAAGGCGGCAGGCGTTACTGGATGAGGTGCTGTTTGGTTTTACTGGTGGGGCGGATGACATGACGCTGAATTTTTCAGCAGAGCTGAAGGTTAAGTCGTTCATTCGTCTACAACCCTATCTGTGGGACGATGAAAAGTACAGCAAGGCCGACGTCTACTACGAGAGTTCCCGGGTCGAAAGCCCGGATGGTAAGTATTTCTATCCGGTCGATGAATACCCTGAGTTTCGGAAGTTTCCGTACAAGTTCGCCAAGAAGGGAATCAACACGGTCGGAGCTCGTATCTGGGCCTGGTACGGATCGGAGCAAACCTTTGACGAGGGCCTGAGAATCAGGACGAACAACGTACAGACTCTATACCGCGCTTGCCAGAGAGACCCGGGATTGCTGGTGTGGCCAATATACGGCCTTCATCATTTTGAGGACCATGTCCCTGAAATGGCTATGAATTTGGTCTGCAGCGCCTTTCTTGCGCAGCAGACAATCGACAAACCGATTGTCGCTCTTTTTCTGAATGCGCCAGAAACAATCCCGCAGTTGTCCTTGTATTTACTGCCCTTTGCTCGTGACCTGACCGAGAAAAATTACGATCTTCCCTATTTCAAGAGTGCTCTCGCCGCTGTATACGATCCCGTTCTGGATCCGTCCCTGTCAGGTGCGAACCTCGATCGATTCGTTGCGAAAATCGCTGCTCAAGTTCGGCCTTGGATCGATGCTGGCTCCAGGCTGACTGTTCTTACCGACTACAATGCGAAAACAGGCGGTTGGGTTGATATTTCCGAGGCCTTGGGGGCCGCCATCGCGAGTTCCACCGGCAACGAAACCATCGTCGCTCTGGTGGGGCCCATTCCGATTGATATTTTTAACTATTTCTATGCGACCTGCGGAATTCCGGGAGTGTTTGAAGGCCAAAGCTCTTCAAGTCTCGTACTCAGCTTAGGGCAGCCCTTCCTGCAAATTCCCCGCCACGACGGAGCAATTCAAAATAGGTACCCTTCCCTATTGATAGGCGGGAATTATGAGCATTCCGCTGCGATCGCAAACGATGCAGCATTGCCGCTGAGGGATCAACAATATAAATCGTATCTTCGGCGCGAAAATCCGACAGAGCCGGATCGGTACTTTGCCGAACTGGCGAAAACATCTAGCTTTATTGTGGCCGTGCAGGATTCCTCGTCCGATATGAAGGCGTATTTCGACGCGCTGGGAAATTTCTTTCAAAACGATATTCACGATAAGCTCTTGCTCGGACTCGTCGCGCAAGCCCTGTCAAGTTAGAGCGATTTTCAATGAAAAATCCGGAACGTATCGATCTCCCTACGTTGAGTCAAGCCTTCAAGGCTAATCCCTATCCGGTCTACGACTCTTTCCGTAGTTCGGAGCGTTCGATCGTTGCTGTGCGGCTGCCTACGGGCGTCGAGGGCTGGCTGGTGACGGGGCACACAGCCGTGCGCCAATTGTTGTTGGACCCGTNNCTATCGAAGGTCTCGCCGAGCGCCAGGAAAAAGCGAGACACGTCTTTGCAAAGCGAAGCCGACGAAGCTGCGGGGTGTCTGTTCAACCATTTCTTGGCGATGGACCCTCCGGATCACACTCGCCTGCGCTCGATTGTGGCCCGGGAATTCTCAAACAGGCGAATGGAACGACTCCGTGAGCGCTTACGGGAAATTGCCGCGCAGCTCTTGGATGAGATTGCGCCCCATGGGAAAGCGGACCTCATCGAGGCGTTTGCGCTTCCGTTTCCTCTCAAAGTTATCTGTGAACTAGTGGGCGCGCCGGCAGCCGATGAGGTGCTCGTGCAACGTTGGTCAGCGCTACTCTTTAAAGCCGATTTCGATGATCCAGATCAAATTCCGGCCATCGCGCGCGACGTCGAGAACTATTTGGTGGCGCTCGCACAAAAAAAGCGTACCGCGCGCGATGACTCGATTTGCAGCGCGTTGGTTGCAGCGCAGAGCCTGGGAACAATGTCCGAGAAAGAAGTGACCGCCACCCTCTTTCTACTTCTTTTCGCTGGACATGAAACAAGCGTAAATCTCTTTGGGAATGGAATCGTCGCTCTCCTGAACAACCCGACGGAATGGTCGAAGCTCTGCGCCAACGGCGAACTCACAGGTGTCGCAGTTGACGAATTGCTTCGATTCGATAGCCCGCTTGAAGTAGCGACGCCGAGGTTCGCCCTGTCGGAAATACGGATCGAGGATGTTCGGATACAGGCAGGGGACTTGGTTTTCATTGGTCTAGGAGCGGCCAACCGGGACCCGCGAATCTTTGAGAATCCCGATCGTCTTGATATTGGGCGAGTCCGGCTACATGATCATGTTGCGTTTGGCCATGGTATTCATCGTTGTGTAGGCGCCGGACTAGCGCGTCTGGAGGCGGAAGTGGGATTTAGTGAACTAAGCCGACGTTTTCCAGATTTGGAGCTGGACGCGAAAAACTCCGACCTAATTTGGAAGCTCGGGTTGGGGATGAGAGGAGTCGTCAGCCTGCCGGTACGCTTTGCACCGCAGAATCGAAATCGGTCTTGATACTCTGGGGTTCCGAACGGATTTCACGTTTGCCGATAGCCCCGTCGCTAGTAGCGTTGGCGCACGCGGCCAGCCAGGCCCCTGAACACAGCGGTAGATTGCTGTTCTCCGCGTGTAACGCGAGGGCGGTGGCGGGGCCCAGAAAGCCAATCCAAAGGTCTGGCGTTGTTATCAGAGGATCGTCAGAGCGCCAACAGGCTTTCTCTTCGCGCTTGTGATGAAGCAGTCGCAACGCCTGAGCCGTCTTACCGGCCTGGGCCGCAGCCAGATCTTGAAATCGCGGAAATCCTCGCAGCATGCGCCAGAGTTCGAGCCGCCCGGCAAGCCCGTGGCAATACGTTGAAGTTCCGGCTGTCATCGAGTTTCGAAGCACCGCGACAGCCCAATCTATTTCCGTCTGAAGCTTCGGATGATCTCCGAACGATTGAAGGATGGACCACAGATATCCTGCAACACCGTGACACCAAGTGCCGACAGCATGGCAGTCCTCAGAATCTGCCGTCATTCTCAACCCGGAACAATCCTTGCTGCGTCCTCTAAGAAAAAGTTGATGAAACGTCTCCAATGCCAGATTCACAGCTTCCTGGTCTCCGGTTCGTTGGCCCCAGCAACCGAGAGCCATCGCAACGCCGGCCGATCCGTGCGCGCACCCAAGATACTGTGTGGCCCGAGCATCAACCGACCAAACAGGAATATCTTCTCTAAGTCGCCGAAATTTCTTCAGCGACTCCATTGCGCAATACCCCAGGTCCAGTGGCCAACTCTCCCCTAACACATCGCTCAAAATACAACTGGCGAAGACCACGCCCGCACTGCCGGAAAAGATATCGACCTCGGACTGATTCGTAGCGGCATTTCGTAGTCTTGCTTTGCTTGCCAGGATGAATGGATCGTGGTGGAACCGCTTGCCGGCGACCGCCAGGGCGACCGCAACACCAGCGTTGCCGGTAAACAATCCTGCCGAATTGCCCGCCGCAGGCCGAGTCGAAAGCCATGTTGCGCCTGAGCCGGCTTCGGCAACAAAATCCGACCTACCTAGGGCCTGATCGATTGTTATCAGGCCAAGAATTATGCCTGCGGCACCAACATTCAAGCCCTCACAGCAGAACGAGCTTTGGAAGTGTTCATTGCTCCAGCACATCCCGTGGAGATCACGCCGGGAAAATCGCCTTACCAACGATGCGGCCTCAACGCTCGCTCGTCGGCACCAAGCCGCCTCGCGTGTAGAACTTGGTCGACCGAACGCAGGCTCAATCCGCCTGAGGGCGTCAAAATCGTTAGAAATCGCCTCCGCCGCTTCCGCGGCGGTGGGACGCGCCGTGGGGTCCGGATTAGCGAACTGGCCTACGAGGTGCGAAGCAGCGGCTGATCCCTCTAGGCGTAGAAGACCGCGCTGACGTCCGGTTCCCCTCGGAAACAGTCCCGGAGGAACACCGAGTACCGCGTGAGTGATACAACCGCCCAGCGCGAACACATCGCGAGCGAACTCTGCTTTGGCTTGGGTAACAACTTCTGGCGCCAAATGTCCGCGGGTGCCGCCCGCGCCGGCAATCGATCCTTCGGCCTCAGCCAATTCAAAATCGATCAGCCCGACCCGTTGTCCTCTACGAACTGCGTTTTCAAGCTTGATATCGCCGTGCACGAACCCCGCGCCGTGTAACTCTGCCAGACACTTGGCAAGAGGGAGTAAACATTCGGTGCGCTCGGCGACGGTTAGATCCGACAGGCGTTCACCGCGGAAATCCTCCATGATCAAGATGGGCCATTCGCCATCGATCCATCCACAGGGGCGCGGCGCAAGATCAGGATGAGCCGCGAGAGTCGAGAGGATCTCGAACTCTTTCTTCAACCGATCTCCGCCATCGATGCCGCGATCGTCACCCGCGACGCCGGGATGAGCGGATTTGAAAATCACGGTTCTCACGGTGTCAACACTCAAACCAAGGAAAATCTTGGTCTTCGGACTATTTCTTAAGAGGGCCAACGGCACATAACGCCTGTTGTCTACCACAACTTCTTGCCGCAATTTCAGAGGGTGCGGTCGAGGCGGATAGCACAAAATCGGCGGCGGCGGGGCCCATTCATATTGTTCGCCACCCATCCGCCGAGTGTCCGGAACGAGCGTCCCGGAGGGCGTAAATAAACCAACTTCAACGATGCCGGAACTGGAAATGACTGTGGGCTCGGATCCGAAAGCCCCAAAGCGCAGCGAAACCGCGGAACCTGGCCTGACGTGGAGGTCGGTCTGTACTTCGGGGCCGCGACCTGTGGGCCACACTTTATCCACTTGGGTCGCAACCTCTGAGGCGTGCGCAGCATTCCGAGGATAGACGGTTACGACTTTGCCCAGTTGCAACGCGCCGCCGTCACCAGAGTTGATCAGTACAAAATCCTCTAGCCTGCGGCAAATTTTGAAAGTAGCTCCCAATTTAAAAAGTACAGGTAATACCAGGGAACAGAAGTAGGCAGCTTCGTGCGCGGAACTGGAAACATGAATCTTCCACCCCTGGTGAGGCAATCGTGTCTCGCGCAATCGAAACAGCCGCCACGAGAGGGAGGCGGTGGACCAATCCATCGCCTGCCACTGGGGTTCCAGAGAATCTGTCAGTCCATCGAGCGCAACGCGATAAATTTCCGATGCCGTCGGTTGATGGCCATCATTTATTGGAGCCATGACGGGTCGCCTGGCATGTGCTCCATGGACACAGATGCAGAGAACTCGCGGGATGAGTCGTTTCAGGCGCTGTCTCGGATGGCTCGATGTTTTCCTCCACCAGTAGGCCTCGGGACTGAAGTAGTGCGATGAGCTCTTCTTTAATCCGTTGCTGGTCCATCTCGTGAAATCCGGACCCATTGCGGACCGCATCGACTGTATTTCTGATTTCGTTGATATTTTCTAACGACAACGACCACCTCCATGATCCCCGCGTTTTGGGGATTCTTGGCGAATGCTACCACACTGTGCAGAAACCCGCGTCCGGAAGATTTGCACCGAGATACCTTGAACCATCTCGTCCCCTGCGCTAGACTCTGCAATCTCGCAGGGGTCTGATCGTAGCGCGTATACTTTAGAAACTTCAGTAACGTCGACGCCATGATTGGGAGCCAAAGCAAATGCCTGTATCTGCCTCGGAGTTCATTCATCCCACGGATGCTGCGGCACTGGAAAACCTGAAGGCTATCCCGCTATTTAGCACCTGTGTCAGTACATTTCTGAAGTTGGGATTGGAAAAGTACATCCACAGCTTATTTCTCGCTAAGAACATCCAACTGAGTGANNGAGATCTACAAGCATCTGCCGCCGATCTGTAAGCTCTTTAACATCCCGGTCCCTGACCTCTATCTGGCCATGAGTCCGTATCCAGATGCCTGTACGATCGGATACGAAAGGGTGTCCATTTGTGTAACCTCCGGGCTCTTGGAGATTATGAATGAAGAAGAGTTGCGCGTCGTAATTGCTCACGAGTGTGGGCACATCGTCTGTGAGCAGACCCTGTATCAAACCCTCGCCCAGTTTTTGCTGTTTACTGGCACGAGCTTGCTGCTGCCGCTCGAGATCGTCGCCGAACCCATCAAATTGGGACTGCGCTATTGGAACCGCCGGTGTGGACTTTCAGCCGACCGGGCGGCTGCAGTTGTAGTCGGCAATTCACAGACTATTATTTCAACATTGGTACGGCTCGCTGGGGGCCCCCGGTCCATTACCGAGGCGGTGAATCTCGACGCCTACATGCAACAGGCGGACGCCTACGAAAAGCTGGGAGATTCTACGTGGAATAAAACTCTCCAGAATCTTTCAGTCCAATTTTCTGATTATCCCTTCCTCGCCGTGCGTGCACGCGAGATCAATCATTGGGCAACGACCGATCAATTTCACCGGCTCATTCGGGTAATTGCTGAAGAACATTGGCAGAAGTGTCCAAAATGCGGAGCGGCGGTAGACCCAAACTGGAAATTCTGCAAAAGCTGCGGCGCCATCGTAAGGGTATCGCCTATCGGCATCGTGTAGAGCAGATGCGAACGACGCTTACAGAAGAGGACTTTCGTGGGCCTATTTAAAACATCGAAGAGCATCCCGATCGCGCTTTCCGATCTTTCGCCTGTGGCGAGCGACGTCGTGCAACACTTTCAACTCAAGGGGTTCGCGACTACGTCTCAACGCGCCATTACCGGCCGCTTCGACATCACTGTCTCGAAGGGCGGAATATTCGCCGCTCTTATAGGAACGAAACGGGCCTTAAAAATCGAGATTGTAAGCGGCGACAATCACACGGAAGCGAAGGCCGGCGTCGGAATTTTTGGGCAACACGCGCTAGCGCTCGTGATCGCCCTGCTTTGCGACTCCCTACTTTGGTTTCTAATTTTCGCACAGATTTACGGGCTGGTCCGCCAAGCACAACTGGATGATGAAGCCATCTCATGCATTGAGGAGAGTTTGAAGGTGCACCGGGTGGCGCTCAGTGCCGCGCCCGCAGTTTCTGCCCGCCCGAGATTCTGCGTTGAATGCGGAGCGTCGAATGCGCCGGATTCCACAATGTGCAGCCATTGCGGAGCAAAGCTGGTGGCTTGAAACGTCT
>PKUY01000106.1 GCA_003131705.1 Acidobacteriota bacterium
CCGAGTTTTTAGTAGGGACAAGGGTTGAGAAAATTGCGGTAACACCCCATGAGAAGCGGCTTGGAGTCCTGAAAAATGGCAACCCTTCGGGCGACTTCTCGAAAGCGACACGCTGCGGGGCAAAGAATCGGCGTGCCATGCCATGTCAGTGTCCTGCGATGCCAAATGGCCGGTGCAGGCTTCACGGTGGGCTGAGTACGGGAGCAAAGACTCTGGAAGGTATCGAGCGCATCCAGCAAGCCGTGACGAAGCATGGGCGATACTCGAAACAGGCCAGAGCAGAACGGCAGCACTATAGGAATATATTTCGCCATTGTCGCGAGACCCTAGCAGCGATGCGCAAAGTGTAACAAATGACTGATAGGACCAGAAAAATCGGCTTAGATATGCCCGAGGTTCCAGATCCCGATTTCGTGGGGAGTTTGTGCGAGATTTGGTTCGGCATCAACTATGCTGCGTATCATCTCGCATACGTTAGAGTGTATTTACAAACCGCCGCCCTTCAAACCGACAGAAAAGTTATTGAGGCTCTAGACCAGGCGACTCGGGATCAAATGCAAACCGACGTGGTGATTTGTAAAGCGCATCTGGCTGCGTTTTTTTGGCAGCTTGACCACATCTTTGAAGCGCTCCGAGCCGCCATCACTCGCGGTCAGAAAGAGCATAACGAGTCGAAGTATTTCTGGCAGTGGGAACAAGAGTTAAGCAAGATTGAGCAAAAACTGCTGCGCCAAGAAATTAAAGCCTACCGTAATCAAGGACATCAGTACCCGGCCATCATCGGCTGTAGCTGGGACGGAGAAGGCGGCAAGTTTGTCCGACATTTTCTACCAACAATCGAAGGGCATGAGCCGAAAGAGAACATCGACATAAATGAAGTGTTGCAACGCTACTTTGAGTTTGTCGCTAACATCTGGTTCGCATTTGCACCTGGAGATTACAAGGAGAAATTTCCGCGCGACTTCCTGTTTCCGGTCACTGTTCCTTTTACATTTCTTGGAGAACTTCCAGCGGAATTGCAGTCGGTGCCCCAACTCGCAATTGCGGTGGTGGCATCTGACAAGGAATAGAATCCGCTCACGGAGGGCCACCATTCCTTTTGTCCCGCATACCAGCCTCACTCCGAGTAGATTCTTGCCTACCGGTCGAGCGTACTGCGTTGTGTCCGGGTCTGCCCAAAATCCCTACTTCCACAGGACGTGTAAGTCCTTGAATTGGCGAGGCTGAAATTCACTAATTCACGTGCCCACAAACAAATGATTCTGGGCCACACACCTGCGTCGCCTACCTCCGTACGCCTACAACCCGCTGATTAAGAGACCGTCCAAAGACCACTGAGACAGAGTGCTATGAAGTGCGAGTGCACGACAAGAAAGTGAAGAGTCATGCGGCCCTGCGTTCTGATCGGCGCTCCCAGAAGTCCTGAAAACGACCACTGAGTTTTGAACAGCGAAGAGCGATGATGGCGTTGGAGCCCTGAATGGTCCAGTGCATTCCGGCTCGTTTGAGGCGCGTGCCGATGGCGACCTTGCATCCGGCCTCGACCACGCCGGTGGAAGTACACAAGCCTTGGGCGTGGAATTCTGGATAGCGCATGCGCTGCCGGTTGGTCTGGAAATAGTGGAGACAGCGACGGGCGTCCTCGGAGCGGGGGACCTGGCGCCGGATGGCGTTGAGTAGAGCCCGGAATTTTCCGGTGTCGAGTTCTTCCTTCCGGCGATCGGCCCACTGGGCAGCACGTGGGTGCGTGGGGCCGTACAGAGCTTTGGCAAGATCGCTCAAGTGCTGCTTGGCGTGAAAGCGGTCGACGATCTGAAAGGCCGTAGGAAACTGGTCTGCGGCGATGTTCCAGATCCAAGCAGCGCCGTCTCCGAGCACGGCCGTGCGTGACGCTTGGTTGAAACGGCGGCGCGTAGCTTCACGCCAAACCCGCTCGGCAAAAGGAGAGCGTTGGGCGGCGGTATCCAGTGCGGAAGCGCTTTCCAGGGCCGCCGAGTAGGTGACCGATCCTTCATCGCGGATGGGCGTGCCTTCTGCATCGAACGATTCCGCACTCCAAATGGTACAGAGTTTTACTTCGCCAGTCTTGGCCGATCCATCGGGTTGCTTGCCGGCGCGGCCTGCGAGTTCCTCTGCGCGCAAAGGGATGTCGGTTCCGTCCATGCCGAGATAGAAGGTCTGCGGCAGAGCCAGAGTATCGCTAGGCTCAGCGTGATGACGCTCATCTTCGGAGATCTCTTGCCCCAAAGCTTCTGCGGTTCTTTCTACCTGCTTGGCATCTACGGCCACGCCTGCCAGTTCGGCCAGCAACTCACTGCCTTCTTGGAAGCTGACCATCGCCCCTACGGTGCCGGTCATGCGTGTGAGGGCAGGAGAGAGCGAGGTGTTTTCTATGCTCAGCTGCTCATCGCGAGGACAGAAGCCATGGCCGCACCAGGAGCAATGATAGTAAGCGCGCTCCAGTCGTAGGGGGGCCAAGTACGCTGTGCACCTGTTTGCTCCGGCGTCCGACCAAACGCGCTTCCTGCCCACAACCACAACGAGTTCGGGAGCCTCTCTCATCGGTCGTGTCGGCATTGAGACGTTGCTCGATGGCCGCTCCGGCCAGTCGCAGAACCTGTTGCCGCACGGCGAGTTCCAGCGCTTCCAGATCCAGGTCTTCCACCGCCTGACGACCCAAAAGGGTTTCAATCTCCTGAACCACGTCGGTGGCCAATAGATCGGCGAAGAGGTTTTTTTTTACTCTCCTCTGCAACCAGCGCTTCCGGTTGCTGCAGTTGAGCGTCGCAGATCTGTTCGTTGACAGCGATCAGTTCCTGTACCAGCTTACGAAAACGCCGATATTCGGCGATCTGCGCTCGGGTACGATCTACCGCCGGTCCTTGTGGGATGACTTGGGTGAGGGTCTTTCCCTGGTGGGCATGAGTCAGTGAGTAGGAAGGGCCGTGTCCGGCAGAGTCTTTCTGTGCACAGTGGCAGTTCTGCTTACCACACTTGCGGAATCGGGCGGTGAGAGAGCCGCGACGGAGATCGTTGATCTGAGCCAGACCGGCCTTGAGTTGCTCGCGCTTTCCCTGAAGAGTTTTTAGGGGTATGGTCATCAGGCACCTCCTTCCTGACAACAGTATACGCTGTCAGATACCAATAGAAAACCCCACTACACCTTATCAAACCTCCCTCCTGTATTCTCGTGACGTGCACCCATGAAGTGCTATGGAGTTGATTTCCCGCATAGATAGAGGCGATTCGCGTACTCACTGTTCAGCTACAAATTGCGATGGTTATTGATCTAGGGTGGGCACAGAATTGGGCCCACTGACGTGGGGTCCGGACCCTTGAGGTGTCCGGCCCGAGGTCCGGGTGATGACGAGGGACTCCCATGGGGTACCTCCAGAAATTTTTAATTCTTATTTTCCCCCGTATTAGACGACGCCCCCGAATGTCTTTCTGCGGCGAGTGCCTATCCCTGGCATCACTCTTGGACAGCAGCGGAGTGCGAACAGCGTCTTACCCATCATTGAAATCACACAGACTGCCTCAGCGCGATGCAATTGGCGAGCTTCGAGTGTTAGAATAGAATTAATTATGCATTACGGCGAGGAGGCAGATGACTCACTGTCATGCACGTTATGCGCTTGTACTGATTCTGGCTTTTTGTCTCGCCATGCCCGCATTTCCGCAAACGTCAGGGCAGAAGAAGACCTCGACTTCCGCTAAGAGGGCCCCCTCAGAACCGCCGACAGTGGCTCTCAACCAGCGGCAGCGAGCGATCCATGCGCTGAACCGGCTGACGTTTGGGCCGAGGCCTGGGGACGTTGATCTGGTGCTGGTTAAGGGAGTGGACGCGTGGATCGAAGATCAGCTGCATCCGGAGAGCATCGACGATTCCGCACTCGATAAGCGCTTGGGGCCCTACGCAAGCACGCGGATGAATCCGAAGCAGCTCTCACAGACATTTCCGTCCGACGCCGTGATCCGGCAGGTGATGGCTGGCAAGCGTCAGATCCCGGACGATCCTGTCGC
>PKUY01000288.1 GCA_003131705.1 Acidobacteriota bacterium
CTGGAAACAGGCTTCCTTGTGGTCAGAATGACCTTATATTATGCGGAACTCAGTAGGCGCGTGGCATTGGGGGACTCACATCGAGCGGGAATTAGACGCTCCAACAATCGGGAGGCAAGGAAATGACCGAAACCGATGCGTAGGAAAAGATGGTGGCAGCACTGAAGGCCTCGTTCGACTTTTGCTCTCAGGCACTGACGAATCTGCAGGATTCGAAAATGGACGATACGGTGAAGTTTTTCATCCCCTGCAAGAATTCTCGACGATTCATGAACTTCCTTTTCGATCCTGTCGTTGAATTTGATACCTCACTCCATGCGTGGGTTACACCTAAACTTCTAGCCCCCGGCCAACGGGCGCTTGGCCCACGCAGGCGCTCGTGGCCGCTCGCTTCTGTCACGCCCACTTATCAATCGACACACTTACGGTGTAACTCAAGCTCCCGCCCTGAAAGAATGCGTTGGTCTGGCCACCCAGGACGACCACATTGATGTCGTCGCTGTGCGGCCAACGCGGAATCACGGCGTCATCCGGCATCGCGTACCACGTCTTGTACGGCTCGAGCCCCTTAAGCGCGCGTGGATAGTCGAATCCGTACGCGAAATCGCGGCTCTTGTAATCCTTCACTGTTTGCGTCGTGTTTTTGTACAGCCAGTCGATCAACTGATCTTTCGTATCGTAGCCGCGTTCCTTCAGATTCGCCGCGATAAGCGGATCAGCGACCACCAGCCCTCCGAAAAATCCGGTGAACACGCTGAAGAGATCGCTGAACTGCTCTTCATATTTCGGCGTGTCGGTGCTGGTTCCCCTCGCGCCCTGCCCCGGCACGATGCCGAGTCCGCGGAAAAGGCTCACGACGTTTTCTTCCGCCTTAAATCCTTTCTGCACGTGCAGGGGAACCCACGGGCTCGCCGCCTCGTTCTCGGCGATGATGAGGTTGTTGTAGTTGAGATTGTTGCCCTGTGATCCCATGTACGTGTCGCCCGGAATTCCACCGTTCGCAAGGTTCCTCGAGACCAGCGTCCACGCCCGCCCGATCGCGGCGTTTGATTGGGCAAACGGCCCCAGCGCGCCGATGCCGCAGTTCATCTGCAGCTTGTCGCGAATGGGCCCATTGATCACCGCCGCGTACGCGAACGAGTTCGTTGAGCTCATCAGCGATGGCGTTCCCGACGACGCAATTGCGAGAATCACCGGAAAATATTCCGGCTTGCATCCCGCCATCACGGCATTGATCGCCACCTGTCTCACAGTATATGACCACGGCGGGTACGCGCCCCCTGCCATCTTGCCAACCGGTTCATCCGGCTTGTGGCTCGTGCCCTTCAGCATTTCCTCGACTTCTTCTTCCGTCGGAATGGTGATCGGAAGAAAATCGGTCATGCCGTTATCATGATAAAACTGCTGCAGGTTCTTCGGCGTGTCCGGGCCATACTTTTCCCGTCCCAGCGACACTTGCACGATTCCCGTCTTTTTCTCGTCCTCTGCAAGCGGCACGGTCAACGCATCGACGATCTCTTTCATTATTGGCTTGCCGCTGACAGGATCGTTGCCCTCGATGTACGCGTGCAGCTGTTCGGGCGTCTTTGCAGCGACAGGATGCGGCGTGAACGTGATCCGCAGTTTCGGCATTCCGCGCTTCGCCACGTTCAAAATCGCGAGCTCCTTGAACGCGCGCGTCACCATGGGAGTGGTCGGGATTCCCATCTTCTCAACGGTTATGCAGTGACCGACGGTCGCTGGCGTGCACGTGCTTCAATGCCCGATGGCCATGATGGCTGCATGGCCTTTCTGTTTGATCTCTTTCCAGAGTGCGGGATCGTCTTCCATGTACGGCCCGGCTTTTCGGCGGAAAACGGTATTCACAGTTGGCATGTTCGTCTTGAACCACAACTGAATTTGCTGCAGCAGGTACCCGCCCCCATCGAATCCCGTATCCACGAGCCACACGGTTTTTCCATCGAGGCTGTCCAGACGCGGGGCCATCGGAATCAGTTGAATCGGAGGCGGCGTGCCTTTCGGATTGAGTCCCTCGACTTTCAGCTGTGCGGTCGATGACTTCGCAACGGTCGCTTTGGCCCCAGTCTTAGCTTCTTGCGCTTCCGCCGGAAGGCTGGCTAGCAGCGCTGGAGAGATCCCGAGAAGAGACAACATTTTTCGCCGATTCATCTGCCCACCTCCTCAATCGCGCGCCATCGTACACCCGGCTGTTTCGGTTAGCGGCTCAGTAAGCCTGGCCGGTGGCGGTGAAGAACAGGCCGCGCGGCTTGCCTTCCGCCGCCGACCTCAGCCGAAAACATCAGCTCACCCCAGACCGTGGTGCACGACAGAAAGTCCGCCGAGCACGCGAGTTATACATCCATTCAATAAACCGACGAGGCGAATGCCGATAGAAGTAGACTTGCAGCCTCAGAATGCGTCCCGCAACGCCCCTCTATGAGGAGTCGGGCGCCGAGTCGATATCGTAATCAGGCGTCGTCAGCATCTACCCTGCTAATGCCATCTGGTAAGTCG
>PKUY01000173.1 GCA_003131705.1 Acidobacteriota bacterium
GTCATCATCCGCTGGCCGGAGACATACTCGTAAATCTTCATGATCTCTTCGCGCTCGCGGAAGCAATAGAGGAACACCGACATCGCTCCGAGGTCGATGGCATGCGTTCCGAGCCACACGAGGTGCGAGGTGATGCGGGTCAGCTCCGTAAGCAGCACGCGGATGTACTGAGCGCGCTTCGGAACCTCCACTCCGATCAGCCTTTCGGCGGCCAGGCAGAAACCCAGATTGTTCGAGAGTGGCGCGAGGTAATCGATGCGGTCGGTGAGCGTAATGCACTGCGAATACGTCTTCGACTCGCAGGATTTTTCGATGCCGGTATGCAAGTAGCCGATTACCGGATCGGCTTTGAGCACGATTTCGCCGTTGAGCTCCAGGATCACGCGCAGAACTCCGTGTGTCGAGGGGTGCTGCGGTCCCATATTAAGGACCATCGGTTGCGCGGGTCCTGCAGGCGTCTCGATGGTTGTCGTCATGGCTGGGGCATCCTCGCGCATGGTTACCTGAAACCTTCCACGGGATAGTCCTTGCGGAGCGGATATCCCTCCCACTCGTCGGGCAGCAAAATCCTGCGAAGGTCGGGATGCCCCGTGAAACGAATGCCAAAAAGGTCGAATCCTTCACGCTCATGCCAGTTAGCTGTGGGCCACACTGCGGTCACGGATGGCACGCTTGGTTCAGCGCCAGCCAAGCGCACTTTCAGGCGCAGGCGATCGCGCCGGTCGAGCGAAAGCAGGTGGTAATTCACCTCGAAGCGCGGCTCCATTGGCAAGCGGTCGACCACGGTAATGTCAGAAAGGAATGAAAAGCCCAGGGAAGCCTCGGTCGCGAGGTATTCCGCGGCGCGCAGCAGGTGCTCCTGCGGCACCACGATGGTCGTTTCGCCTCTGAATTCAATTACTTCGGCGACGGCCTTCGCGTCCCAGTCCCTAAGCTTCTGTACGACAGGATTTTTGCCGAGTTCCTGTGAGTCCACTATGCATCCGATTCCGGATGGGCGGTTAGTTGTCCCAGTCGAGCGCGCCCTTTTTCCAGAGGAAAATATAACCAACCAGCAAAATCATAATGTAGAGCAACATCTCAACAAAGCCAAAGACTTTCAAGTCGTGGTACACGAGGGCCCAGGGAAAAAGAAAGATGGCCTCGATATCGAACAGGATGAAAATCAGCGCCACCATGTAGTAATGCACTGAAAAGGGCTGGCGCGCGTCGCCTGTAGGAGCAATTCCGCATTCGTAAGGCTGATCTTTTTCGCGCGTTTTCTTGTGTCTGCCTACCACAGTGGAAAGGGTAATCAGCAGGCCAGCGAGTCCCGCCGCTAGTATAAACATTAGCAAAAGCGGGCCATAGTTATCGAGGTAGTTGCTGTTCATTTTAGTTGCGCTGGTATAATAGCGTTCGAGAGTACGTCGGTCAAATGAACTCCCCAATATTTTATGCACCGCTGCAGGTGGCGGAATGCTTCGGGAGGGATCTGGCGGTCGATGAGCAGCGGATTTAACACGGATGTTCGCGTCGGCGACCAAGGGTTCCACGTCCAGACCGAGGACCGGGGCCCGAGCCATCCTGTGATCGACACGACGGTGTACCAACATGGGCGCGTCGTGTACCGGCGCTCCTCTAATTACGAGCATTTTGCCGGCTCCGCGGAATTCAGCGCGGACGGGTTGCGCGAGCGCGTCGAAGAGCAACACCGGGTGGTAATCGAGGACTTGCGCGCCGGGACGCTCTCCGTGGAAATGGCCGCGTCAGCCGAAAAGAACAACCGCGCGGACGGAATTCAGGTGCAACTTCTCAATCCTCAGTCGTGGCTCTCGGCAGGCAACGTCAAACTTGATGTGGAGATTTTGCGGCGAGCCGATCGGCAGCCCCAGGCGGGGGCCGAAGTCGAAGCGGCTATTGAGGGCGCATCGGTAGATTCTCGCCACACGGGTACGAGCGATGACCAGGGACGCGTGCGGATTGAATTTCCTTTGCCGCCACTCGGCACGGGCGATTTGGCGCTCGTGATTTTGGCGAAAGCAGACGCCGCCAAAGATGAAATCCGTTTTACGATGCGCTCGCGCGCAAAGTGACGATGCGATGAGCATCGTCATCCCGAGCGAACAACGTGTGCGAGGGAACTCTCTTCTGACTGCGAGCCGCCTCGCATATTCTTGGAAGCAGGGTTTTCACCCAAGATGACCGTTACAATCAACGGCGAGCGCCGCGAAATCCCCGATGGTTTGAGCGTCACCGCGCTGCTCGCACACCTGGGCATGCCGAACGACCGCGTTGCCATCGAGCGCAATCTCGATATTCTCCCGCGCGCACGCTGGCAGGAAACACACGTCCAGCCGAACGATGCTTTTGAAATCGTGCACTTCGTAGGCGGCGGTTAACTCTTTTTTGTTTCGAGGTATTTCTTCCAAGGCTTCCAGTAGTATTTCGGCCAACCCTGGCTCACGCCTTTATGGTCGTACACCGGAACGTTTACATGGACGAGATCAATCTGGGCCCCGCCTGGAACTTTGCTAAATTCCAGAATCAAGATTGAGTCTGGATCGCTCGCCTTCCAGTGTGTGGCGCGCCACGCCTGAACGATCAGCCGATTTGGAACAATCATCAAGTTGCGCCCGCGCAGCTGGCCTCCCCAGGCCGTGAATGCTCCGCCAACCTTGCGGCTCATCCGCGCCGGTCCGCCTGTTGCGGCGGAATGCTTTTTTGAGTCAAGGTAGGTGTCAAAGAGTTCTTCAGGCCGGGCGCCAAGTCGAATTCGCTGTTGGATTGTTCTTGTCATGGCTGAATCTCCCATCAAGAAAACTTTGCCCGTTCCCGTTTTAAAGGCGGGCTAGCAGATGGCCCATTTTGTTCTTCTTGGTGCGCAGGTAAGCGCGTGAATGATGGCTGGTCCGGGGACGGCAGGGCACTCGCTCCACTACGCGAACTCCGCCGCGTTCCAGCTGTTCGATCTTGTCAGGATTGTTGGACAGCAGCCGCACCGACCGGACGCCCAGCGCCTTCAGCGCCGCTGCCGCAAAATCATAGTCACGCGAATCGGCGTCGAATCCGAGCCGTCGGTTCGCTTCCACGGTGTCGAGACCCTCGTCCTGCAGCTCGTACGCTTTGATCTTATTGAGCAGCCCAATTCCGCGGCCCTCCTGTGGCAAATAGAGCAGAACGCCGGACGGTGCCTTCGCGATTTTGCGGAGTGAAAGTTCGAGTTGGGCCCTGCAGTCGCACCGCTGTGACGTGAAGACGTCGCCCGTGAGACATTGCGAATGGACACGGACGAGCGGCGCCTTGCCGGTGTTATTGGCAGCGTTCAGGCGTCCGTGATATATGGCGACGGCCTCGTCGTCGGCCCCTCTTCCCTTAATGGCTACGATACTAAAACGACCGTAGCGCGTGGGTAGATCGGCCTTTGCCACGACCCTAACCCTTCCTGTTTGCTTTCGCCTCTTCATGTAAGCCGATTATTATAGCAGGCTTGTAAATCAGTTTTGGTTCAACGCAGACCGACCCATGCGCCCGCAGGCATGGAAATCGGTGTCTTGATGGGCCCGCGAAAGCGCTGATGCGTTCCATAGATTCTTTTCGTGGCAGCCGGTCAATCGCACGTTGCTAGACTAGAGTGATGGGAGTTGCATCAGCGCGCATGGTGAACCCTGTCTTGTTTAAGGGTTATGACACGGGAAGCTTCTACGATGAGATGTTTTCCGCCCCAGGGATCCCTCGGGCTCAATATCTCAAGCTGTTCCAGAAGCTCGCTGGAATGGCGCCGGGGCAATTCGAAGAACGCAGGAAGCTCGCTGACCTTTCCTTCTTGATCCAGGGAATCACGTTCACGGTTTACAGCGACGGCCGTGGCACCGAACGATTGTTTCCGTTCGATTTAATCCCCCGGATTCTGCCGCACTCGGAGTGGGAGCGGATTGATCGCGGGCTTGGACAGCGCGTCATGGCGCTGAACCTCTTCCTGCAGGATATATACGGACAGCAANNAGCAACGCATCCTCAAGGACCGCCAGATTCCTCGCTGGCTCGTGTACTCGTGTCCGCATTTCCGGCGCGAAGTAGTCGGCGTAGCGGTCGCTCGGGGCATTCACACTCACATCTGCGGTATCGATCTGGTGCGCGACTCAAAGAGCGGTGATTTTTACGTTCTTGAGGACAACGTACGCACTCCGAGTGGCATTTCTTACGTTTTGGAAAACAGGCTCGTGATGACCCGAACGCTCCCGGACGCGTTTCAGGCCTACGAAGTTCTGCCCGTCAACGATTATCCTGACGAGCTGTCCCGCATTCTCCGGAGCCTTTCCCCACGCGGTGAAGCCGAAGCGCAAATCGTGCTGCTCACGCCCGGGATTCACAACAGCGCGTATTTCGAACACAGCTTTCTCGCGCAGCAGATGGGAATCGAACTCGTCGAAGGCCGCGACTTGATCGTGGATGGTGGCGTCGTTTACATGAAGACGATCCATGGTCTGAAGCGCGTGGACGTAATCTACCGGCGCGTGGACGACGAATATCTTGACCCGCTGACCTTTCGTCCCGATTCCGTGCTCGGCGTCCCCGGACTCATGGGCGCCTACCGCGCGGGAAACGTGGCCCTGGCGAACGCCGTCGGGAATGGAGTAGCGGACGACAAGGCGATCTATTCCTACGTCCCCACCTTCATCCGTTACTATCTCGGCGAAGATCCGATTTTGAAAACGGTGAAAACCTACCTTTGCGCCGATCCCAGCGACCTTTCCTATGTCCTCGACCATTTGTCGGAGCTGGTGGTGAAGGCGGTTGGCGAATCCGGTGGATATGGAATGCTGATTGGTCCTGTTTCCGACAGCAAGACCATCGAGGATTTCAGAAGCCGCATACAGGCGAACCGGCGAAACTACATCGCCCAGCCGGTCGTTCCCCTGTCGCGCGTCCCTTCGTACGATCCAGCGAACGCATGCATGGCTGGACGCCACGTCGATTTGCGCCCCTACTGCCTCTACGACGGAGACAAGGTGACCATCGTGCCCGGCGGACTCACTCGCGTCGCGATGCAGCCAGGCTCCCTCGTTGTGAATTCCTCCCAGGGCGGCGGCAGCAAGGACACATGGATTCTGCGAGGCGAAGATTGAAATGATGCTCTCTCGCATCGCCGAATCGTTGTTCTGGCTGGCGCGTTATATCGAACGCGCCGAAGATACGGCCCGCATTCTGGACGTGAACTATCACATGATGCTCGAGCAATCGCAGCAATCCTATCGTCTGCGCTGGGAGCCACTCATCATCATGGCGGGTGAGGAGAAGCTGTTCCGCAAGCTGTATGACGAAGTGAACGCCGAAAACGTATTTGAATTTCTAGCCTTCCGCGAGGACAACCCGAGCTCGATCGTTCAGTGTATTTCCAAGGCCCGTGAAAATGCCCGCACCATCCGCGACCGCATTTCCCGCGAAATGTGGGAGGACATCAACGGTCTGTACTACATCATGTCCCGCTTCAATCCGCAGGATGAGATCATGGCGGGCCCGCACCGTTTCTGCGACAAGATCAAGTTCGGCGCGCACCGTTTCCACGGAGTTACCGACGCAACCATGCCGCACGACGAGGGCTGGGAGTTTCTTCGCATCGGCTGGTCGCTCGAGCGCGCCGAAATGACGGCGCGACTCGTGGACGTGCAGTACCACAATCTTCTCGACGCCCTGCCCTCGGTGGGCGCTCCCGATAACCACCAATGGATGGCGGTGCTGCGTTCCGTAGGAGCCTACGAAGCCTATCACCGCCAGTATCACTCAGCCATCGAGGCGGAAAAAGTGACCGAANNAGCCCTCAACACCCTCGTTCCATCCGTTTCTGTGCAGGGGAAGTGCAACAAGGGCTCCGGGCCGTCACCGGCAGCGGCGCCGGTTCCTACGCAAATGAAGCTGAAAGGCTGGCAGGCCGGTTTGTCGAGCGGCTTCGGTACGATCGGGTCGAAGAAATCTTCACGCAGGGGTTGCACGGTTATCTGAATGAAGTGTTACGGATGTGCGGAGCGATTGGAGACGACATCGCCCGAACCTACTTCTACTATGCGGTGGTGGCATGAATCGATATCGTCTTTTGCATACAACTGAGTTTGTATATGACGGGCCGGTCTCTGAAAGCTACAACGAGGTTCGCCTGCGCCCGCTGCATGACGAGCGGCAAAGCTGTCTCTCGTTCCGCCTCACGACTTCGCCCCGCTCCCATGGCACGGCGTATCGCGATTCCTACGGCAACTGGGTGCATCAGTTCAATGTTCTTCCCGAGCATCGTCATCTGAAGGTCGAAGCGGAATCGGTTGTGCTCGCGCATGAGGCATTGTCGGCTCCGGCTGATCCGGCGACGCTCGCCGAATTCGATGCACACAGCGACCAGTTGGACGAGGAATTTTTTGACTTCATGGCGCCCACCCCCTATGTTCCTCATCTCTCTCGTCTCAAGGACATCATCGGGATCGCGGAGAAGGACAGCGAGGGCACTGTCCTGGGATTTGCACAGGCGGCTTCGCATGCAATTCACGAGCGTTTTCAGTATATGAAAGGCGCCACGCACGTTCATTCCTCGATTGAAGACGCTCTATCGGTTAGCGCTGGCGTCTGCCAGGATTTCGCCCATGTAATGCTGGGCGTGGTTCGGATGCGCGGAATTCCCGGGCGCTACGTTTCCGGCTATTTGGTTCCCGGCAGCACCGCGGCTCCCGAGGCTAAGCAAGAGGACGTGATCGGCGGTCAGGCGACGCACGCGTGGGCCGAAGTCCTGATGCCAAACGGCGGGTGGATGGCGTTTGATCCCACTCTCGGCAAACCGGTGGGTTTGCGGCATATCCGGCTGGCGTATGGCCGGGACTACGGGGATGTCGCTCCCGTGCGTGGCGTCTATAAGGGGCATGCTGGGCAGAGCCTCTCCGTGGATGTGCGGGTCCGCCCAGCCCTCGACGACGCCGGCCACGAACAGCTGAACAAAATCGCCGTGGGAACCGCCGCGGCACCATCCGTTCTCCAACGCCCGCAGCAGCCCGCTCAACAGCAGCAGTAGTCCGTGCAATCGAAGCTATAGGTTCTAAAGTCAGCGCTCGAACGGCCTGACGCTGCAGCATTTCTAAACATGTGTCCGCCCTTCTCACCGCCCACGCCTTCTATCACGATTCAGTGTGGTGGTAGATGTTTCCTACCCGCGGTCGCCGTGCTTTACATCCCCCTCCGCATTGGCTAACTTAGCCCAGGATTTCTTTTGGGCTGCTTGCGAGGGAAATGGACACAAATCTGGTATTTACGCTGGTTCTAAAAGTCGGATGGGCGGCCGCCTTGGCCGCGCTGCTGGTCCGTTTCCGGTCGTTTCGCAAGCTTGTTTTTACCGAAAACCGCGACTCCGACCAAAAAGTAATGTTGCTGCTATTCCTGGTCCCCCCGTTGGCGATCGGCGTCATGCTGCGTATCTTTGGAGGCTATGGTTTCTTTGATCTGACGTTTGAAGGTTCCTTTCTATTGGGATTGATCGGCGGACGAATCGTAGGTCTGCTCGGCGGCTCGCTCATCAGCCTCCCCGCATTCGGTAATCACGAATGGCTGTCGAGTCCCCTGGCTGCTCTCGTAGGCTTGTTCGCGGGGATGATCCGGGACGCAATGCCCGAAAAAGAAGACGTCTGGCATTTCGGGCCATTTCTTTTTTTGAGCATCCCGCCCTGGCTTTGGAGGCTGATTCGATACGCCAAGGGCAACTGGGCGATGCTGCCGTTGTTTGCCTGCGCCGCGCTGGAAATCGGTGTGATCGAACTGGCCCATTTCATCCCTGCTCACTGGCTGTTTTCGATTCGCTCCACCAACTCAGGCTACATGGCGCTCGTGGTGCTTTCTTCCGTGATGTGCGTGGCTATGTCTATTAAGATTTGGAACAACACGCGCATCGAGATGAACCTCGAGCAGAACCAGCAGTACCTCCTCAAGGCGCGCATGGACGCCCTGACCAGCCAGATCAATCCGCACTTCCTTTTCAACACCCTCAACACGGTTTCGTCCTTGATCCGGTTCGACCCGGACATGGCTCGCGGTGTGGTGTTGAAGCTTTCGAACATCCTCCGCCGCCTGTTGCGCCAGCATGAGACGTTCGTGCCCTTGCGCGAGGAGATCGATTTCATCGACGACTATCTCGACATCGAAGTAATCCGCTTCGGCCCGGATAAGCTGCAAATCTTCAAGGAGATTGACGGCGGCGCGCTCGATGCCTTCATTCCTAGCATGCTGCTGCAGCCCATGATCGAAAACGCGATCAAGCACGGGCTTGCGCCGCGCCTCGAAGGCGGACAAATCCAACTGCGAATCCATCGACGCGACGGGCGCCTCGCGATTGCGATTGACGACAACGGCATGGGCATGTCTCCCGAGCGTCTCTTGGAGGTGTACGGCGGCGGCATTGGCATCAGCAACGTGCATGAGAGGCTGCGTCTCCTCTACGGAGATCAATTCGAAATGGATATCCGAAGCCAGGAAGGCGAGGGTACGCAGATACGGATCGAAATTCCCGAGCTTGCCGCCGTTGAGCCTGCCGCGCGTTGAACCAACTCTCGCCAAAGCGCCTCGCCTGACGCAACGCGTTAGGAAAAAAATCGCATCCCAATCCTTCAGCCGAAAAAGTCCACACCAACAACCGTTTGCAACTCCCTCCATGGAGTGCGAGCATTTAGGCTGGAAGTATGGAGTTCGGCGAATGATATTAGCAGCGACGAGCGGAAGGACCAATTTCCAGGACGCAAAGCCTCAGTGCCACGGGGGGCGAGGGGAGACCGAGCCTCGCACACCGCAAATTCTACTCGGCAATCGCTGTCGAGTAGAATTTGATCTATCTCNNTCAAAACAAAGGATCGGTGTCAGACTTACTCGACAATGAAACGAGGCGTTTCGCAAGCGAGAGCGACCAAGGGATCGACTCCCAAAGGAGGCTTTTTGGCGACACCGGTGATGAGTTGGTCCGAGACCTGGAATCTGGCGCTGGAGGCTCTTCGCGCCAACAAGGTGCGCGCAGCACTCACCATGCTCGGTGTCGTGATCGGCAGCTCTTGTATCGTGCTGGTCGTCACCGTGGCGCTCACGGGGAAAAAGTACATTGCAGCTCAGATCGAAGCTGTTGGTTCGAACATTGTCTATGCCTCGCTCGAGCATTCCAGCACGTCGCAGAGCATTACGCTTGGCGACCAAATATCACTGGGCGATCTCGACGCCATCCGCCAGATTCCCCAAGCTGTGCGTGCCGCCGGCACCAACGATGTTCAGATGACGGTCGTAGCCAACGGCAAAGCGTGGCCGGTCGCGATGATTGGTGTAACGCAGGATTTTCAGCAAATTCGCAATTTGCTTATTCTTCACGGCCGCTATTTCGACGACGCCGATTTTTCCGATGTAAGTAAGTTTTGCGTCGTATCCGAGCACCTCGCGCAGACCGCGCTGTCGGGAGACAATTCGGTCGGCCAGAGCATTCACGTAGGCGAACTCACGTTCACGGTCATCGGCGTT
>PKUY01000437.1 GCA_003131705.1 Acidobacteriota bacterium
GTGCAGAAGTGAGTTCGTCCGCGCCGGCACCGCGATTCGCCGGGCGGCGCACATGCCCGCATTGTCCGCACCGCTGCAGGCCGCGGCCACAAAGATCCGCGCCGCGTTGTCCGCCAAACCATTCGATCCACCGTCGCGAAAGGATCTTGCACCGGACCCGGTGTCGCAACAGGCGCTGCGATTCTTGATTGAGAGCGGTGAGGTCGTCGATATCAAAGCGGAGATCGTAATGACCGCCGACAGCATGAAGCGCGCGACCGAGTTGGTCCGTGAGTTCATCAAGACTCGGGGCCCTTCAACAACGAGCGACCTGCGCCAAATGCTTGGCAGCAGCCGGCGCGTGGCCATGCCTTTGCTCGAGCGGCTCGACCGCGACGCCATTACGTTGCGGCAGGGCGACAAACGAGTGCTGCGCCGCTGATGAAGGTGCCTCGGACGATTGCGGACACCTCCAGAATGACTATGGTACGCTCCCGATCCTTCTGGAGTAGATCAACGGGAAAGAGTTACGCGGAAATTTCTAAATGATGACCTCGAAGATAAATTCACAACCTCCAGGCACCTCCTCCTCGGCCCCCCATCTGGACTGGCTGCAAGGCTTTACTTGAGTGCGCCTCTCCTAAGCAACCGGGGCCGTACTTTTCCGGTACGAGCAATCCCAGCAGACCGCGCTCGCCAAGCACGCGGAGATTTTCCTTGGGAAGACTGCGCTCCCGATCCACATCCGCGGCGTTCGCGGCCAGCACGCCCCGCGTCACCTTCACATTTTCTGACAGCAACTCTTCAATCTTCCTCATCGCATGCTCCCTGGCTTTGACGATTGTTTCAGGAACTAAGATCTAACAATCTCCGAAGAGGTGTCGCCATCGGCGCGTAATCCAGCCGCCCGCGACAACTCTTGGGGGATCGATTTCTTATCGGGAATTTTGGGAAACGGCCACCGGACGCTTAGGATTTAAGCGTTCAAGTAAACCCCTGAGGTTGGGCGAGGCCCGAAAGTGGGACATGCATGTTCACGTGGAAACGTCCTTACCTACTCCGAAAAATGTATTCGCGACCGCGCTATTGTCTTAGATTCGCGACGATACCACGCGCTAGAACCCCTTACAATTGGATTTTCCGCTTCGTCAAGCTTGCAACTCGCGCTGAGCCATCGCATGTCAATGTGCACGTGCAGCCGCAGAACCACCTTGGATTCAAACAGCTCGGCCCGCCGCTGCGCCCGACGCCCAAGCCCACTGGAAGTTATGGCCACCGAGATGGCCGGTGACGTCGACGACTTCGCCGATGAAAAACAGTCCTCGCACTCTTCGACTTTCCATCGTCTTGCTCGATAGCTCATCGGTATCTACTCCACCGACGGTGACCTCGGCCTTTTCGTAGCCTTCCGTGTCGGCGGGCTTGAGCGCCCATCCATGCACCTCGCGCTCAAATTCAGCCAGCGCTCGGTTGCTCCAATCGGAAGGTGCATGCAAATCAAGCCAACGCGTCGCAAGACGCTTCGGTAAAACCTCCTGGAATGCGGATCGCACCGCCGCCATGTCTCTAATCTTGGAGTCGCGAACTGTCGCCGTTACGTCGCGATCAGGCGCCAAATCGATTTGGATTGTTTTGCCCTTCTTCCAATAGGAAGAGATCTGGAGAATAGCCGGTCCGCTCAGCCCTCGGTGAGTGATCAACATTTTTCCCCTGAATGACTGGCCGTCCGTCGCTGCCGCCACGTCCGCCGAAACGCCGCTCAAATCACAATACTCTCCGCGCTCTTTTGGCCCCAGCACGAAGGGCACGAGGGCCGGCCTAGTCGTTTGAATCTTCAATCCGAATTGATGCGCCAGATCGTAGCCAAAACCGGTCGCCCCCATTTTCGGGATCGAGAGTCCGCCGGTTGCGACCACCAGCACCGGTGCCTGAAACTCGCTTGATTGCGTTCGCACCACAAAGCCGGTCGTGTGCTCGACCTCGCGGATTTTGCTGTTGAGGAAGATTCGCACGCCTGCGTCCCGGCATTCGGAGTCGAGCATGTTTGTAATGTCGCTCGCCGAGCGATCGCAGAAGAGCTGGCCGAGAGTTTTTTCGTGATAAGGGATGCCGTGCTTTTCAACCAGCGCGATGAAGTCCGAAGACGTATATCTTGCCAGCGCGGATTTAGCAAAATGCGGATTTGCCGAGATGAAGTTTTCGGGCTTGCAATAGCTATTGGTGAAATTGCAGCGCCCGCCGCCGGAGATTAGAATTTTCTTGCCCGCGCGGTCGGTGCCCTCGATCAGCGCGACACTGCGCCCGCGCTTGCCAGCCTCCGCCGCGCACATCAGTCCCGCTGCGCCTGCGCCGAGAATCAAAACGTCAAATTTGTGAATCATCGAGGGCAATTACATTATCGGCGTTTCTGGCCGGCGTCGCGACGCAATCTCGCACGCCTAGAAGTGCGCGCGATTGTATGCCTGATTTCACATTTAGCCGTTCCATTGATTACGCGCGACTTGCGACAGGCTAATCTCCAGTGTAATTCTTAAAGATGAAAGCATCCTCCAAGGAGGCATCGATATGCGAGGTTTGTTGATGCGCTTTTCAGGTCTGGTCACGCTAATCGCTCTCGGATTAGCTGTGGTTCCGGTTTCGGGCTCCGATGACGTCGCGCCAGCGCCTCTGACCACGTCCACGTCGGTCACACACGTCAATTTCAGGTCATCGAAATCGTTCGATGCCGCGGCTGCGGCCATCGAGCAGCAACTAGGAAAATTTGACGCCGACGCTTTCGCGTCGCTCATGGCTAGTTCGATGAGCCCCGCGGACATTGAGTCGAAGATTCACGCTATGGAGGGAAGCAGCGGTTTGATGCTCTTTGCCGTCAGAGATCACGGCCAGCTCCTCTCGCTGAAAGGAAAGAAGGCTTCGGCTCGACAGTATGAAGTTGGAAATCCTCTCATCGCGGCGCAGATGACTCAAGTGGACCTTCGCGCGGGGGAATACGCCCCGCTCAGAATGTACGTGTATGTTGGAACGGACAATATGACCCACATCGATTACGATCTCCCATCGAGCGTTTTTGGGCGATTCAAGTCACCCGCAGTCGCAAAAGTGGCGGCCGGTTTGAATCACAAACTCGAAACGTTGGTCACAAACGCGCTGAAGGACTAAAACTCCGAGTTGCTGATCACAGACGGGAGAATCCAGAATGAATCAAGCCGCCGATACGCCCCAATCGCTCTATCTAGAAGATTTGCGTGTCGGCCAGCGCTTTACCTCCGGCGTCTACCAAATTGATGCGGATCGCATCAAATCGTTCGCGGCTGAATTCGATCCACAGCCTTTCCATCTTGATGAAGCCGCTGCTCAAGCGAGCATCTTCCGCGGACTCGCCGCCAGCGGTTGGCACACCGCCGCTGTGACAATGCGCCTACTGGTGACGAGCGGATTGCCGCTCGCGGGCGGACTCATAGGATTGGGCGGTGAACTCGCGTGGTCAAGACCCACGCGGCCCGGCGATACACTACGCGTGGAAAGCGAAATTATGGAAATAGTGCCGCCGCGCTTTGAACCAAATCAAGGCGTTGTAAAGGTGAGGAGCACCACGCTCAATCAGAACGGCGAAGAAGTGCAGGTGCTGACTGCGAACCTTCTCGTTTTCAAGCGCGGATCCAGATAGACGGATGGTGGTTGGACCTCGTTATCGTTTGGGGTCGCACAGTTTTAAACTTTTGGAGTTCAATCGTCTCTAACAAATTAGGGAACGAAGTATGGCGGAGGCTGTGATGTTTGAATCCAACATGAGCGGTAACCGATCGTCAAAAGTTGTTGGACGGAGGGCGTTCCTGGTAGTCTCGGGCGTCGCGCTCGTTGGGCTCGCGTTAAAACACTACGGCAGTTTCGCTCCCATGCAAGCCAGCGCCGCGCCTTCTGGCCCGCCGAAGGAGATCAATATCGTCGAATTTACGAATGCCGGCGTGCGCAAGGGAATTGTCTCGGTGCCGAAGATTCAGAAAACCGAGGCCGAATGGAAGGCGCAGCTATCGTCGGCAGCTTTTGAGGTGACTCGTCATGCGGATACGGAGAGGCCTTTCACCGGCGAACTTCTGAACGTTCATGACAAAGGCGTATTCCGATGCGTATGTTGCGACACGGCACTCTACAGTTCCGAAACGAAATTGGAATCCGGCACCGGCTGGCCCAGCTTCTGGGCGCCCATTGCGAAAGAAAACGTCGGCGAATCCACGGATGGCAGCTTCGGCATGGATCGCACGACCGTTTCCTGCCGAAGGTGCGATGCCCATCTCGGACACGTTTTCGACGATGGTCCCAAGCCGATGGGCTTACGCTATTGCATGAACTCTGTCTCATTGAAATTCGCGGCAGCCTGAAATGACGCGCCGCCAAAGCGGCATACTCGGAAGCTCATGCCACAGGAAGGAGAAACTACAATGCGCCGCTTTCTAGTTCGGAGCTTCCCCATCGTCTCGGCTTTGATCGTTGTAGCGGTTCTGGCCGCATGCAGCGCGGTTCATGCGACTGCAGCCATCAGTGACCCCGTCGTGGACGGCTCTCTGGCTCCGGCGATCAGCCAGCGAACAGCTGTCCTGGCGGGTGGGTGCTTCTGGGGTATGCAGCTCCTGTTCCAGCATGTCAAAGGCGTGGTCAGCGTGACGGCGGGATACTCCGGCGGATCCGCAAAAACCGCGGGATATGAAACGGTCGGCAGCGGCGGCACTGGACACGCCGAGCCCGTCAGGATCACCTACGATCCCTCAAAAATCACGTATGGGCGATTGCTGAAGGTCTTCTTCTCAGTGGGACACAACCCTACGGAACTGAACCGTCAGGGGCCGGACTACGGCACTCAATATCGCTCTGTCATCTTCTACGGCGATGACGATCAGCTGCGAATTGCGCGCGCCTATATCGACCAACTCAATCAGGCGAAAGCCTTCTCAGACAAAATTGTGACTCAACTCACGCCGCTCAACGGGTTCTATCCAGCCGAGGGCTATCATCAGAACTATGCCGTCCGAAATCCCGACGATCCTTACATCAGGATCAACGATCTTCCAAAAGTCGATCACCTGCGCCAACAGCTTCCCGATCTTTACGTCAAGTAGCTTAGGGTCCGTGTCCAAGTGTGTCCTTAAATTCAGGACGTTTCACGCGATCGGTGTTGCCATTTTTCGAGGTGGGTTGAAGAACGGCAATGCATTTGTCGTGGCGCGCACTTTGTGCCGCACCGCTTCAACCGTAAATTCCACCTGGAATTCTGCGCCCAGTGCCGCATGCTCGCTGCTGATACTCGCAAGGGCGATCATTTTCTTTAGCGAGGGAGACCATGTCGTGGAAGTCGCCTTCCCTATTTGCAACCCCCCGCGATAGACAGGCACCGCCACGCGCGAAGCCGTGTCGGGCACCTGCGGCACAAGTCCGATCGCGTCATAGAGGCGTTCGACGTCGTCCCAATTGATCTCAAGTCCAATCAACAGCCGCTTCGGACCGCTCCGCTTCTCCCCTTCGAGCGCCTCGCGTCCGATGAAATGTTTCTTTTCCAAATCCACCAACCGCCCCAGTCCGATTTCAAACGGCGAATGTTTCTGCGACTCGATCAGCGCCTTTTTGCTGCTGAGGTAATCCACGTCGATCAGAATCAGCCCCGCTTCGATTCGCGCCACGTCCAGCGCCAGCATCCCGGCGGCGTGTAAATCAAATTGTCGGCCGTGTTCCGCCAGTGCGTCCCATACTTTGGGGGCTTCGTCCCACGGAATCCAGATTTCGTAGCCGAGGTCGCCGGTGTATCCCGTACGCGAAATGTCCACTTCGACGCCCGCAATTCTTCCGTGCGTGTGCCGAAAATACTTCAGATCCGTGATGTCCGCATCGCACGCCTGTTGCAATAGTCGCCCTGATGTAGGCCCCTGAATTGCCAGCGCAGCCAGTTGGTTGGAGATGTCTTCGATTGTCACGTCGAGGCCCAGCGCGTTCTGATGGAACCACCGCATGTTCGGATCGGCCGCCGTCAATCGATACAAGTTTTCNNAACAGTAGATCACCTGGCCCACTGCGACCCTGTTGATGTCGCGCGTGATCACGCGGTTCACGAACTTCGTCGCGTCTTTTCCGCTGATGCGGTACTTGAAAAGCGGCGACACATCGATCATCGCGGCAGCGTTCCGTATGGCGTTGTACTCATGCTCGTGGTGCGTCTCATACACACTGACCGCGTAATACCCCGACCATTCGCGGTAGCTTAGACTTTCGCACAACCGAAATGTCTTTTCGTGAACTGCAGTCCCGATCGGCACAGTCACTCCTCCGTCTCCACGAATCCCCGTGTGTCGGCCCGCGGAGTATAGTGCGCCTATCATACCCTCGCAAGACGCGCGGAAAGCGCGTGGTTGTGGGGCCGCGTGTGGCCCTGTAGAATGCTCCGGCTCGCGCAATGCTGCACGCAAAGTATGCCCGCGTCGAAGAAAATGCTCATGGCCAAACATTACGACGTCATCGTTATCGGCGGTGGTCACAACGGCCTTGTGAATGCGGCGTATCTCGCACGCGCGGGGAAAAAAGTTCTCGTCCTCGAGCGGCGCTACGTTCTCGGCGGCGCCGCCGTCACTGAGGAAATTATTCCCGGCTTCAAGTTCTCCGTTTTCTCATACGTCGTTTCGCTCTTGCGCCCGGAAATCATCCGCGACCTTGATTTGCCCCGCCATGGACTTGAAATTCTCCCGCTCGATGGCACGATGACGCCCATGCCGAACGGAGATTATCTCTGGCGCATGAACGATCACGCAAAGACACGCCGCGAACTCCAGCGCCATTCAAAACTCGACGCCGAAGCCTACGAAGAATTCGGAAAATCGATGGTCCCGATGTGCCGCTTCGTGAAGCCGATCCTGGGAATGGTTCCGCCTGACCCAACTTCACTTGATCCGCGCGATTTGAAGGCACTCGCATTTCTTGGCAAGCGTTTCTTATCGCTCGGGGCCGAAGACAAATACAACCTTGTCAAGCTCATGACCATGAGCGCTGCTGATTTCCTCGACCAATGGTTCGAGACCGACGTTCTCAAGGCAACGATGTCGGCGTCAGGAATTATCGGCACGTTTCTTGGCATTCGCTCGCCCGGCACCGCCTACGTCCTGCTGCATCACTACATGGGCGAAATTGACGGTGCATTTCGCTCCTGGGGATTCAGCCGCGGCGGCACCGGCGCCATTTCGAATGCCATCGGCGACGCAGCTCGCGAGGCCGGCGCCGAGATTCGCCTGGAAGCCCCAGTGGCGCGCATCCTCATCAAGAACGGGTCGGCACAGGGAGTGGTGCTCGAAAACGGCGAAGAAATCCGCGCCAACGTCGTTTCTTCGAGCGTGGCCCCGAGCCTCACATTTTTGAACTTCATCGACTCGCGCGAGCTGCCGGATGATTTCCTCGAAGATGTTCGCAGGTACAAATATCGCGGATCGTCTGGAAAAGTGAATCTCGCGCTCGACGCCCTGCCGAACTTTACGTGTTTACCTGGACCGGGCCGCCATCTGCGAGGCGCGATCTCGATTTCGCCTTCCACGGAATATATGGAGCGCGCTTACGACCAGGCGAAATACGGCGAATTTTCGCGCCGCCCGTACATCGACATGGTAATTCCCTCGCTCACCGATCCCTCGCTCGCCCCGCCGGGCAAGCACGTTTTGTCCTGCTTCGTGCAGTACGCGCCGTACAAATTGAGCCAGGGCACATGGGACGAGCAGCGCGATGCATTCGGCGATGCCGTGATCGATACGATCTCAGAATACGCACCAAACTTGAAAAACATCATTGTCGGGAAACAGGTCATTACGCCGCTGGATATCGAGCGGCAGATCGGTTTGAGCGAAGGGAATATTTTCCAGGGCGAGCTCTCGCTCGAACAACTTTTCTTTTTGCGGCCAGTTGCCGGATGGGCGCGATACCGGACCCCGATTCGAAAACTCTACATGTGCGGTTCGGCCATGCACCCCGGGGGAGGAATCATGGGTGCACCCGGACGCCTGGCGGCGCTTGAAATATTGAAAGACACCGGAAAAGGCAAAAATTAGACGTGGCGGCAGCGCGCAAAGTCGTGATTATTGGGAGCGGGCACAACGCCCTCGTCGCGGCGTTCTATCTCGCGCGAAAGGGTTTGAAACCGCTCATCCTCGAACGCCGCGACCTAGTCGGCGGCGCCGCCGTGACCGAAGAATTTCATCCCGGGTTCCGCTGCTCGACAGTCGCCCATGCAGGGGGACCAGCGCTTCCTTCGATTCTGCGCGACATGCAGCTTGTAAAGCATGGATTGGAGACGCTCGAATCGCCCGTGCGCCTGTTCGCTCCATCGCCGGACGGCCGCGCCCTTGTGCTCGATACCGATCCGAATGCGGCGGCACAACGGATTCATGCGTTCTCGGAGAAGGACGCCGCGAAATATCTCGATCTGCACAAAGCGCTCGAAGAAACAGGCGCAATCCTGAGCGAGTTGTTGTCACTGACACCACCCGCCCTTGATAAGCCCTCCACCGAAGATCTCTGGAAACTCCTCAGGGTTGGCCGAAAAATCCGCGGGCTCGGGAAGAAAGGAATGATGCGACTTCTGCGATGGGGCCCCATGGCCGTCGCGGACTTTGTCGCCGAGTTTTTCGAAACGGATTTGTTGCGCGCAGTGGTTGCGGCGCGGGGAATCTTTGGCGCTGCGACGGGCCCGCGGTCGGCCGGTTCAACCGCACTCCTGCTCTTGCGCGCCGCATCGGACCCGCATCCTGCAGGGAATTCCGCATTCCCGCGCGGGGGGCTGGGGGCACTCACCGCGGCCATGGCTGCCGCAGCGAAGCGGGCCGGCGCGGAAATTCGAACAGACGCGGAAGTAGAGCAAATTGTGGTGAACAACGGCGTCGCAATCGGTGTCGTTCTCCGCAGCGGCGAGGAAATTTCTGCGAAATGCGTGGTTTCCGGCGCTGATCCTCGGAGGACGCTCCTCGGATTGCTCGATCCCGTGAATTTGCCGCCGAATTTCGCCGTAAAGCTGCAGAACTACCGCTCGAACGGAACAGCCGCGAAGCTGAACGTCGCACTCGATGCTCTGCCCACGTTCTCCGCGCTCAAGCAATCCTCCGAAAGCAACGCCGCGTTGGCCGGGCGAATTCACATCGGCCCAGGGATCGACTATCTCGAGCGCGCGTTCGACGATTCAAAGTATGGCGAATTTTCTCGCGCGCCGTATCTCGATATTTCGATCCCTTCGATTCTCGACACGTCGCTCGCACCCGCAGGAAAGCATGTAATGTCGATCTACATGCAATTCGCTCCCTATCACTTGAAGCAAGCCAGTTGGCTGCAGCAACGTGACGCGCTCGCGGACACGATCATCAAGACTCTGGCCGCGTATGCACCGGATTTGCCCGACAAGATCATCGCGCGGCAGATTCTGACGCCGAAAGACATCGAAGAAACATATGGACTCACGGGCGGCCATCCATTCCACGGCGAACTGGCTCTCGATCAGATTTTCACAATGCGCCCGCTGCTCGGCTGGGCGCGTTATCGGACACCGGTGAAAGGACTGTACCTCTGCGGTTCCGGAACGCATCCCGGCAACGGACTCACCGGCGCTTCCGGAGCAAACGCCGCCCGCGAAATCCTCCAAGATTTGCGCTAACTATAATTCTGGGTAGGCCTGAAATAAGAATATCGGCCTCATGCCAAACGGACGCGCTTGCGGGCCAAGCGATAGATGGGATAGCTAGCCAGCAGAACGAGAAAACCATAGAGGCTATTCCGCGCATCGCTGGCAACTACTCCTGCCAGGAAAGCCAGCGATCCCACGATGGCCGCACCGCTCGTCCAGGGAAATCCCCAGGCACGATAGGGACGGGGTGTGGCGGGCTCGCTTTTGCGAAGCCTGAAAACGGCAAGATACGACATCGCATACCTTGCTACAAAGAAAAAGGTAGTAACTGCAATCACCCTGTTGAACGATCCAGAGAGGAGGAAAATCATCGTGACAAATGTAGTCAGGAACAGGGCGAGCGATGGCGTCCCTCCCCTGTTCACGCGAGCGATCCCGTGCGGGCCCCAGCCATCTTTGCTCATAGCATATAGAACTCTCGTGGCGCAAAGAAACGAGCCATTGGTTAGCGCGACAAGGGCGAGCACCATCAGAGCTCGCACGGCGGTGTTCCCCATTTCGCCGAAGATCGAAGCTCCCAGAGCTGCAACTGGGAGATTTTCCCTTGCGACCCCGGCAAGGCCCAAGACGTGAAACAGAGCGGCATTCGTCAGCAGATAGATCGCGCTGAGCAAGAATACTCCATTCAGCATCGAGCGCGGCATCTCGCGGCCGGGATTCTTAATCTCGTCGCCGAAATAAAAGGCGCCGTACCATCCGTCGAACGTGTAGATGACTGCCTGAATCACGAGAACATAGGCGAATAGGAACGGCAATCCCGAAGGAATCGCTGCGATCAGGGCGTTAGCCAGCGGCGGGTGATGCGGCCGCAGGTAGGCAGCCGCGATCAAGCCCAAAAAGACCAGCGCGGTGATTGCGCTCGTGACGTTTTGGAATCGGCTTCCCCATCGAATTCCGCGCCATTGCATGAGCGCGAGCGCGGCGGCAATCACGGTCGCGGTAAGAATTGGGCGGCTAAGGGAAGGAAGAAGGTCCCGGCCGTACTCGCCGGCCAGAATCGCCGCGGCAGCGCCTGACCCGCACTGGCCGATCCAGTCGGTCCATCCAACCATGAAGCCAGCGTAGTCTCCAAAGGCTCGCCGCGCCACGGTGTAGTAGGCACCCGAACTCGGGATCATCGCACCCAGCTCGGCCAAAGACCATGCCCCCAGCAAGGAGTAGACCGCGCCCAGCGCCCATGCCAGCATGATCAGCGGCACGGATGGGAGGCGATTGGCAATCTGCGAGGGAGTCCGCATGATGCCAGAACCGATCGTGTTTCCAAGGGTGACGGCGATTCCAAAAGTGACGCCGAGAATCCGCAGCATGCTCCGCTTTGAGGGCGCTGGATCTGCGTTCGCGGCGGTCAACGCTGCTTCTCCTTTTCGCATGAGGAAGACTCAATTCTCGATAGTCGAGCGGAAGACTTGGCGCAGGAGGATAACAAACAAATGCTTTACGTGTCTCGGCGACATAGCTCCCCTTCCACACAGCGCCTACGTCAAAATCCCATGGGAAAATTGGCACCCGTATCATCGAAATCTTCTATCACCCCGATAGCTTTTCCGACTGTCACGCTGAGGCCTTCCTGCCTCAGAATCATTGGCTTGGGATGAAGGTGCCGTGACTGTACGGTGGTGACCGAAGAAGTAGTAGCGGGGAAAACGGCGACAGCTCTGTAGTTCTTTCCAAACAGGAACCGCACGATCCGGCTGCGCTCCATGATCTATGGCTATAAACGTCGCGCTCACGCATAAGACGCACTACCGTTACGATCGCCGAGTTTCGCTCGGTCCTCAAGTTGTGCGTCTTCGGCCGGCGCCGCACTGTCGCACACCTATCCTGTCGTACTCTCTGAAGGTCCGTCCCGAAAAACACTTCATCAATTGGCAGCAGGATCCCCAGAGCAACTATCTTGCGCGGCTCGTGTTCCCGGAACCGACTACCGAGTTTTCCGTGGAGGTCGATCTCGTCGCCGAAATGGGCGTCTTCAATCCGTTCGACTTTTTCCTGGAGCCTTCCGCTGAAGAATATCCGTTTTCGTACGAACCCGTCCTGGCTCGCGAACTCCGTCCGTATCTCGAACTCGAACCGGCCGGGCCACGCCTGACTGAATTGCTGGCCCGCGTGCCGCGCGCACGCACGCGAACAATCGATTTTCTGGTCGGCCTCAATCAACTCGTGAAAGATGAAATTGGCTACGTGATTCGCTTGGAGCCGGGTGTGCAAACCTGCGAGGAAACCTTACACCTGCTAACAGGTTCGTGCCGCGACTCGGCCTGGCTGCTGGTGGAGCTCATGCGCCATTTAGGACTCGCGTCGCGTTTTGTTTCGGGCTATCTGATACAGCTCCAGGCGGATGTAAAGCCGCTGGAGGGACCGGCCGGACCCACCGCCGATTTTACAGATCTGCATGCGTGGGCCGAGGTGTACTTGCCCGGAGCCGGCTGGATCGGATTCGACCCAACGTCAGGGCTGCTTGCCGGGGAAGGCCATATTCCACTCGCGTGTACGCCGGACGCAGTCAGTGCCGCCCCTATCACTGGCTTGCTCGATCCTTGCAATACGGAATTTAGCCACGAGATGACGGTTCAGCGAATTTACGAATCGCCTCGCGTCACCAAGCCCTACACCGATCGGCAATGGCACGAGATCGAAGCGCTGGGCCATTCAGTGGATGCCAAGTTGCGGGCCGGCGACGTACGACTAACCATGGGCGGTGAGCCGACTTTCGTTTCTCTTGATGACGCGGATGGAGCCGAATGGACGAGCGCCGCGATGGGACCAAACAAACGCAAGCTCGCAGTCGAACTCCTGGGTAAGTTGCGCAACCATTTCGCGCCTCATGGGCTGCTTCATTACGGGCAAGGCAAGTGGTACCCCGGAGAGCTGCTACCGAGATGGGCGCTCTCCTGCTATTGGCGCAAGGATGGAGTTCCAATCTGGGAGAATGCGCGCCTAATCGCAGAAGACAGCAAAGACTACCGCTATACGGCCGATCACGCGCGCCGGTTTCTCGAAGCTCTGACCAGACGCCTGCAAGTGGACGCCTCGGTCGCGATGCGAGCGTATGAGGACAGCTTCTACCATCTCTGGAAAGAGCGACGCCTCCCGGTGAACGTCGATCCGCTCGATCCAAAACTCGAGGATCCGGTCGAACGCAAGCGTGTGGCGCGCATTTTCGAAGAAGGTTTGGGTAAATTGGTTGGCTACGTCCTTCCACTTCGCCGGATCGCGACCAGGCACGCTAGTCCGCGCTGGACGAGCCAACCCTGGTTTCTCGCGTCCGAGAATATGTTTCTCGTTCCGGGAGATTCGCCGATGGGATACCGTCTCCCGCTCGAGTCTCTTCCCTGGACAAAACCGCAAGATGTTCTCTATTCCTTCACGCCCGACCCGTTCGCAAACCGCGATACGCTTCCTGCGAGGCCTGCGCGCAGGCCAGAACTTTTCACCGCTCCGCCCGTGACGGACGATTCGCAACCGTCAACGGATCGCGCAAAGCCGCCCGAGAAAGGGGAGTCTGCTGCATGGGTCGCGCGTCCCGCACTCTGCATACAGCCGCGCGATGGCAAGCTGTACGTATTTATGCCGCCGGTGGAGTATGTCGCCGATTATTTGGACCTCGTGGCTGCCATCGAAGAGACAGCCGCTCATCTCAGCATGCCCGTAATGCTGGAAGGCTACGCGCTGCCCTTCGATCCGAGAATCCGAGTGCTCAAGGTGACGCCGGATCCGGGCGTGATCGAAGTGAACATTCACCCGGCGGAATCCTGGGACGAGCTTGTGCGAAATACCGAGGCGGTCTACGCCCTTGCGCGCGAAGCACACTTGGGTACGGAGAAATTCATGCTGGATGGCCAGCACTCCGGCACGGGCGGGGGCAATCACATTGTGATCGGCGGCCTCACTCCGGCGGACAGCGCGTTTTTACGGCGTCCCGATCTGCTGCGGAGCATGGTTGGTTACTGGCACAACCATCCTTCGCTGTCTTACGTGTTCTCGGGCATGTTCATCGGACCTACCAGCCAGCATCCCCGCGTTGACGAGGCGCGTACTGATTCGATCTACGAGCTGGAAATTGCTTTCGATCAGATTCCGGACAAGGATTCGAAAGATATCTTGCCGTGGCAGGCCGATCGCGTTTTCCGGCATCTTCTAACCGATCTGTCGGGCAATACCCACCGCGCCGAGTTCTGCATCGACAAACTCTATTCGCCCGACGCTTCCGAAGCGCGGCTTGGTCTGGTCGAATTGCGCGCATTCGAAATGCCTCCGCACGCGCGGATGAGTCTCACTCAACAACTGCTCGTGCGCGCGCTGATCGCGCATTTCTGGAAAACCCCGTACCGTCGCAAACTCATGTGGTGGGGGACCACCCTGCATGACCGTTTCATGCTGCCCCACTTCGCCCAACTCGACTGGGAAGATTAGATCGCAGACCTGCGCGAGGCCGGTTACGCGTTTCAGAAGGAATGGTTCGCGGCGCACTTGGAGTTTCGGTTTCCGATGATTGGATCGGTGACCAGACGCGGAATACATTTGGAGATGCGGCACGCCTTGGAGCCATGGCACGTGTTGGGAGAAGAAACCTCCGGCGGCCAAACCGTACGTAACGCCGACTCATCGGTGGAGCGATTGCAGGTGAAGGTTTCGGGGATGACCGATTCGCGTTTCATCGTTTTGTGCAACGGCCGCACGGTACCGCTGCACGCTACCGACGAAAAAGACGGATTCGTGGCGGGGGTGCGTTACCGCGCATGGCAGCCGCCATCGTGCTTCAGGCCAAACATCCCGGTGCACACGCCTCTGGTGTTTGATATCGTGGACACATGGTCGGGACGTTCGATCGGGGGTTGCACGTATCACGTTACTCACCCTGGGGGACGAGCCCACGAGCAGTTCCCTGTTAATGCATTCGAGGCGGAGAGTCGTCGTCTGGCGCGATTCAGCGACATCGGGCATACACCTGGAATCATCACGATTCCAGGCGAAGAGCGCAACCCGGCATTCCCGTTGACATTGGATTTGCGGCGGGCACCGTGAGATCCTCTCACAAACTACGAATCGTCATTCCCTCAGAGCCCGAATGAAGATCTCCGCAGAAACGACGAAATTACCACTCCTGAGTACCGGCTATCCTCAGACGGCCGGAGTCTACGACGAGATGTGCGCAGCGCCCGGAATTCTTCGTCCCCATTGGGACAAATTCATCCATTCGTTATCGGCGCTGGGCGACCACGAACTGGCACGCCGCTGGCAAACAGCAAAGCAGCGCATTCGGGAAAACGGCGTCACGTACAACGTCTATGGCGATCCGCTGGGAATGGATCGGCCGTGGAATTTGGATGCAATTCCGCTTGTGATCACGCCGTCGGAATGGAGTCAACTGGAAGCCGGATTGATCCAGCGCGCTCGGCTGCTGAACCTAATTCTGGCCGATCTTTACGGACCGCAAAAATTGCTTCACGGGGGTTTGATTCCTCCTGCGTTGGTATTTGCGAATCCAGGTTTCTGGCGACCCTGTCACGGAGTTCGCGTGTCGGGCGACACGTATTTACATTTGCTGGCAGTGGATCTGGCGCGTGGGCCGGATGGCGACTGGTGGGTAATTTCCGACCGCACGCAGGCACCTTCTGGCGCGGGTTATTCGCTCGAGAATCGCATCGTCATGGCAGAAACCTTTCCGGATTTATTCCGCGAGTTCCGGGTCAAGCGGCTCGCCTCATTTTTCCGTTCCTTTCGCGACACGCTACTCCGCCTTTCGCCCGTGGCCCGCAACAATCCGCGCGTTGTCCTGCTGACACCGGGACCGTTCAACGAGACCTACTTTGAACATTCCTATCTCGCGCGGTATCTCGGTTTCACGCTGGTTCAAGGCGGCGACCTCACAGTTCGCGATAGCAAGGTCTTCCTGAAGACGCTCGAAGGACTCAAGGAAGTGGATGTAATTCTGCGTCGCGTGGATGATGGCTTTTGCGACCCAATCGAATTGCGCTCCGACTCTTATCTCGGCGTGGCCGGGTTGCTGCAAGCAGTGCGAGCGGGCAACGTCACAGTGGCGAATGCACTGGGCAGCGGGCTCATTGAAACGTCCGCCTTCATGCCGTTTTTCCCGGGGTTGAGCCGAAAAATGTTGGGGGAGGAACTCAAACTCCCGACGGCAGCGACGTGGTGGTGCGGACAGCCCAATGCGCTCCGTTTCGTGCTCGNNGGTCGCGACTGATTGATCGCATCACGGACAGCCCCCACGAATTCGCCGGCCAGGAGTTGTTAAATCTGTCCACGGTGCCCGTATGGTCGGTACAACACGGTCTGACTCCCCGCCGCGTTGTTTTGCGCGTGTACCTGGCGACGAAGGGAGACTCGTGGGTCGTAATTCCCGGTGGACTAGCGCGCGTTTCCCCATCGATCGACACGCCCGTCGTTTCCATGCAGCGCGGTGGCGGCAGTAAGGACACGTGGGTTCTTTCGGACAGGCCGGTGGATACTTTCAGTTTGCAGCGTCCGCGCGACATGCCTGTGGAGCTGAGTCGCGGAGTTGTGAGCGATCTGCCTAGCCGTGCGGCCGACCACTTTTTCTGGCTTGGACGCTACGCCGAGCGCAGTGAGTATCTGGCCCGCATGCTTCGATGCATTCTGATCCGGTTGACCGGTCAGTTGGGGGCAGCAGACGGGCCGGAATGGGAATCTCTGATGAAGATGCACGATTGTCTGGAATCTCCCCACGCGCGACTCGCGAAGAACGAGCCTGAATTGCATCCCGACCGATTGCGTGATTTAGAACAGGAAATTCTTTCGCGCATTTTCGAAGAACAACGCAGCGACAGTCTGACCGCAACTCTAAATCGTGCTGGACGCTCAGCTGCGCAAGTGCGGGACCAGCTTTCAAGCGATCTGCTGCGCGTGGTGAATCAGTTCGGCTCCCTTACACGCGGCACCGACAATCTGGCCGGGGGATATGTCTCGGTGGGAGATGCGTTGGCCGTTTTAAATGGCTGCATCGGGACGCTTGCCTCTCTTCGCGGGATTGAGATGGAAAACATGACGCGAGGACCTGGCTGGCACTTCCTGAGCATCGGAAGGCGCCTGGAGCGCTCTGTCCATCTAGTCAAACTGTTCCGCACGATCGTCGTGCCGCTGACCTCGCAGACCTGGCCCGCGCTCGAGATGCTTCTCGAAGTTGCCGACAGTTCGATGGCCTACCGATCGCGGTACTTCACGATTTTGCAACCTGCGCCCGTACTCGATCTTTTGATGAACGAAGAAGCCAACCCGCGTTCACTTGCCTTCCAGGTGAAGGATCTCTCCGAGCATTGCCGGAGTTTTTCCAGCACGCCATCAGGGGCCGGGTGGCCGGTTAGCAAACAAAAACGTCTGGAGGAAGCAGCATCCAGTCTCTTTCGTGCGGACGTCCATGCGCTTTGCGAGCCGGGACCCGGGGGTTCTCGCGAGCGACTCGACGAACTTCTCGCCGGACTCCAGGCCGCATTGCCGGCTTTGTCTAACGCCATCACTCACGCTTATTTCAGCCACGCGCAGCCGGAGCGGGCCACGTGATCTACCGCGTGCGGCATAGAACTACGTACACGTACGAAGACCCGGTTTCGGTGTCCCACCACTTGGTGCGCCTGACGCCTCGCGACATTCCAGGACAGCTTTGCCGTGAAACCCACATTTCCATATTGCCCGCACCCGCGGTTACCGCAACTCACGACGACTATTTCGGGAATATTCAGACGTTTTTCACGCTGCAGGAGCCGCACAACAGCCTGATTGTGGAGGCCAGCAGCGAACTGGAAGTGCACAGCGCCAAGCGGCAGGTTTTCTCCGTGTCGCCACCGTGGGAATCGGTTGTCGAATCTTTGATCAGCGACCATAGCGACGAGGGTCTGGACGCGTACCAGTTTGTCTTCGGTTCTCAGCGCGTGGGAGCAAGCCGCGAACTCGCCGACTACGCGCGCGAAGCGTTTCCCGCAGGGCGTCCGTTGCTGGAGGCGGTTCTGGATCTTATGCGAATCATCCACCGCGATTTCCGGTTCGATACCAAAGCGACCGAAGTCAGGACGCCAGTCCAGGCGTTCTTCCAAAAGCGCCGCGGAGTGTGCCAGGACTTCGCTCATCTGCAAATTGCTTGCATGCGATCGCTGGGCCTGCCGGCTCGGTACATCAGCGGCTATCTGCGAACGCTGCCCCCGCCGGGCAAGCCGCGTTTGGTAGGCGCGGATGCCTCACATGCCTGGTGCTCGGCGTGGTGTCCGGGAGCCGGCTGGGTCGATTTCGACCCCACGAACAATTGTGTGCCCACCGAGGGTCACATTACGGTAGCTTGGGGACGCGATTACAGCGATGTCAGTCCGATCCATGGTGTTCTCCTGGGCGGCGCGAAGCATACACTGGACGTGGGTGTGGATGTTGTGGCGATTCAGTAGGACCAGAAACCCGAGATGCGCACAGACAACACCGTCTCGATCATGGCAGAGCGCTGAGACGGTGGCAGCTACGCTATTCATTCCGCACTTGGCTAGAATTTTGGCGAACGAGGGCTAATCTTGATCAGACTTCTGCTCAATAAGATCCGCGTTCTCACCATAGGTTCTCATGCTAGACCTTAATTCGATGGCCGAGAACAAACACAACACCTTGCTCGACGCAATCGTTCAACGCCCTCTCGTGGGCGACGGCGCCATGGGAACGCAGCTTCACGCGGCCGGTCTCGAACTGGGTGGCTGCGGAGAGCATTGGAATGTGACTCATCCGGACCGCGTCCTGGCAATTCAACGCGGGTACGTCGAAGCGGGTGCCGACTGTCTCATTACGCAAACCTTTGGGGCTTCGTCGATCAATCTGACCCGGTACGGATTGGCTGACAGCGTGGAAGCGATCAACAGAGCCGGTGTCGAAATCGCGCGTCGCGCGTTTGGCAATCGTCCGGGATATGTTTTGGGAGGCATGGGACCATTCGGCGGTCTCCTGAAGCCTTTGGGCACGGTGACGGCGGAAGAGGCGCGGGCTGCCTTCGGGCAGCAGGCGGCAGTCCTGGTTGCTGCGGGTGTGGATGGCATCATCATCGAGACGCAGACGTCACTCGAAGAGCTCGGCCTGGCGATCGAAGCGGCACACGAAGCGGGTGCCCCTTGCATCGTGGGGTCCGTGGCATTTGATATTACACGCAATGGCCTGGATGCGCGCACGATGATGGGCGTCTCGCCGGAGAAAGCAGCCGAATTCTTGCAAGCTTCAGGCGCACACGTCGCTGCCACAAATTGCGGCACGGGCATCGACATTGAATGGATGGAGAAGATCCTCACACGCTATCGAAAGGCTTGCAACTTACCACTGATGGCCAAGCCAAACGCAGGCAACCCGGTGCTGGAGGGTGGCCGTTGGGTCTACAAACAGTCCCCCCAAGAGATGGCGGCTGGACTGGAAAAACTGCTCGACGCGGGAGCCAGAATCGTAGGTGCCTGCTGCGGAAGCACGGCGGCGCATATCGAACTTTTTCGCGCCATCGTGGATCGCAGAATCGCAAGACAAACTTATTCTCGCTGAAATGGCTCGCGACTCAGAGACTTGCTTCGTTCTCCTATCGATACACGCCGTATTCCTTGCACGTGTCGATCATCGCGTGGAGGTTTGCCGCGACGGCGTTATCCACGGTCGCGCCAGTCGAGAGAATGTAGCCGCCGTCCTGCCCCACATCGGCAATTAGTCGTTGGACGTGCGTCTTCACTTCTTCCGGTTTCCCTGCAATCAGGAGCGACGACGGTACATTTCCGCCGAAGCACGCCCAACCGGTAAAGCGCTTTTTTACTTCCCGCAGTTCCGTTTGATCGAACACCCAGATGGTTCGCCCGGCCGGGATGTCCGGATCCGTGATTGTGTCAAGGCGCTTGTTATAGGCGCCTTCGACAAACAGGTAGGGGATCAACCCTTCCTCGATCAACCCCAGGATTACCGCCTTCAACGTGGGCCAATAGAACGTCTGGAAATCCTTATTGGACATGAAGCTGTCCGCGCCCTTGTGGAGCGGCATGAAAACCACCGGACTGCGCGAGTTCTTTGCCGAGTGGACGCCGGCGGCAATGGCAAGTGGCACGAACCGCTCCACCGCCGCGAGCACTGATTTGGGCTGGCGAAATTTGTCGAGCATGATCGCGCGCGTGCCGCGCAAGGTGTCACCCACAATGTCGAACGGCGCTTTTGTAAAGCCGCCCATTAGCCCCACAAGGCCGAGAGTCGAGATGGTTTCCCGGTCGATGGCGCGGCATGCCTGAATCCATTCGAACGCGGCTCGGCCCGCCTCCAGAAGCTTCTGCAGGGCTTCCTGTACCTGCGGCAGACCGAAAGGAATCATGGCCGGCCCCACGGATGGCAACTCGAGAATGTCCGTGAGAGGCCCTAGCATCGACAGAGGACCTAAAGGGCCGAACACTCGGGGAAAATAGTTGCGGAGGAAAAAGTCGGACGGGTCGTTGATCAGTGGCTTGTACTCGCCCGCCCGCATGTATTCGTCTTCTACGCATTGGTAGGGCTCATGGGAAGGCACTCCGTGGCCTGGCCAACGATAAAGTTTGTAATCGAGGATCTCGAGGACCTTGCCCGAACCATAGAGCGAGGTGCCCGCCATCGTATCCGGTAGAAAGTCGGTGTGAAATTTCCGGAGCGCGTGCGCGAGCTTTCCGTAATCGTACATCGCCTCCTGTGGCGTCACACCCGCATACGCAAAGGGATAGAAACCCATCGCGGGGCAAACGGGAACGCGTTCGGGTTTCTTGAGGGTAATGACGTCGATGAGCATCTGNNTCATCTGGACGCGGCGTTGATAGGACTGCTGCGCCTCCGAGCTGGCGAATTCCATTCCTTCTGGGAATTTCCACCGCCTGGCACGTTCCTCGAATTTCGGTGTAGACGCCAACTCTTGTGGCTGGGCTTCCATTCCCATCTCCCTCCCACGATCTCGGCAGCGCGAACATAAATGTTGCACCTATGTGGCCGACGGCCGAACTCATCCTGGGTTCTGCTCCATGATGGATGTCCCGGTGCCCATCTTGCGTGATATGTGGCATGCTTATTGGTGACGGGTGTCACAGCCCAACAGAAGCGCCAACTACATACTTATCGCAGTACTTACGGTCTCAAGCCCGGCATAGGCGACCTGAAATGCAACTGCACCGGTTGGAAGAACGAGGAGGCTCATCTTGGACGACAAAAGCAAGCAGTTGTGCCAGCAAATTGCAGACATGCAGGAAGAGGATGCCGTAAAGCTGGCCCGCGAAATGCTCGATAGTGGATATAACCCGGTCAAGTTGCTGGGTCACTGCCGAGAGGCGATGGAGCTCGTGGGCAAGCGTTACGCGGAAGGCGAGTACTTCCTGCCAGAGTTGATGCTCGCCGGAGAAATGCTTAAGACGATCGGGGATATGGCCAAGCCCTTGATCACGCAGGACACGTCGGGCGGCAAGAGCGCCGGCACCGTGGTCCTTGGAACGGTACAAGGCGACTTGCACGACATCGGCAAGAACATTGTCACGTTCATGCTCGAAATTAACGGCTTCAAGGTGATCGACCTCGGTATTGACGTCCCGATTGCGAACTTTATCGAAAGCATCAAGGAGCACAAGCCCCAGGTTGTGGGCCTCAGCGGCTTCTTGACGCTTGCGTTCGACGCGATGAAGAGCACCGTTGAAGCGATCAAAGAGGCGGGCTTGCGGGACAATATCAGGATCATGATCGGCGGCGGGCAAGTGGACGAGACAATAAGGAACTACACCGGAGCAGACGCTTTCGGCTTGAATGCGATGGAAGCGGTTTCTCTATGTAAGCAGTGGATACCTGCGTGAGCGCGGGCAGTCAGGTGACGTCGGCGTCCGGGCTCTACGAGCAGCGGCAGAACCGTCTGATCGATGCGATCGAGCTCCGGGAGCCCGATCGGCTGCCGACGATTCTGTTTTCCCACTTCTGGGTTGCGCGCTACTGCGGGATGACGTGCCGCGAGGCGATGTATGACTACGAACGTCTCGCCGCGGCGACGCGTAAGGCTGTCATTGACCTTGAGCCGGATGCCTTCCAGCCCGTACACGCCTTGGTGGCATTCGGTCCTACTATGGAAATCCTCGATTACAAGCAACTTGAATGGCCGGGTCACAAAGGACTTTCCGACAACGTCCCTTTTCAGTATTTGGACGCCCAATACATGGAAGCGGACGAATATGAGGAGTACCTCCTCGACCCAACGGGTTTCATGCTGCACAAATACATGCCGCGGATCGCTCGCGCACTGGAGCCACTTTCGCAGTTGCCAATGTACCCCGGAGTACTCCACACGAGAATCATTCAGTCTATGGAAGCGTATGCCCGACCCGATGTGCGCCGCGCTCTTGAAACGCTGATCCGCGCAGGCGAAGAAATTCAAAATATGCGCGCTGTTCAGGGTCGCATGGTTCAGGAATTGAAGGATCTTGGGTTCCCGGTCGCCGCACACGGCACTAGCCACGCGCCGTTCGACGTGGCCGCGGACTATTTGCGAGGCTCCAAGGGCGCGATGCTGGACCTGTTTCGCAACAAAGACAAACTGCTAAACCTGATGGACCGGCTAACGATATTGATTCCGCGCGCTGGAATCGCAGCCGTCAAGGCGACCGGCGGAAACATGATATTCATTCCGCTGCACTGGGGGCTGGATGGGTTCATGTCGCCGAAGCAATTCACAACGTTCTTCTGGCCCCAATTCCAAAAATTGCTGCTGACTCTAATCGAAGCAGGAATCTACCCCCATGTACTGTGGGAGGGAGATTGTACGACGCGATTGGAAGTGATCAAGGACGTGCCGCCCGGCAAATGCGTCTACTTCTTCGAGCGCACGGATATGTTCAAGGCGAAAGAAGCGTTGCGCGGCACGGTCTGTNNCGCCGGACGGTGTGCGCGAGTACTGCAAGAAGCTCTTTGACGTCGTGGGCGACGGAGGAGGCTTCATCTTGGATGGCGGCGTCGGTATTCCGGACGAGGCCAAACCAGAGAACGTACTGGCCATGTACCGGTTCGCAAAGGAATGCGTGTACTGAAGGGCCGCATGCCAGTAACCACATATCCGCGGCTGCGCTTGACGGTCGAGGACGTAACTTCCTCCTGGGGTTCCCGGCGCGCCAGATTGTCGTCGGCGCGCATGATCGCGTTGCTCTCCGAGTTGCTCTCGCAGATCGAAGCCGAGCATTGGATTCAGCCCCAGATCGGTTTCCGGGTCTNNAGTGCTACTCACGTGGCGGCCGGAGTTTGCACGATTGGCGACGCTGTCGAGAAACACGTGAGCGAAGGGTTTGCGGCAAGCGACCGGCTTCGGGCCGTGATGCTCGACGAGATCGGGACGCTGGCGTTGTTTCGCCTAAGCGACCAACTCGAAGAGTTGATGCAGGCCGAGGCAGCGCAGCATGGTCTTGAGGCCAGCGGAGTCTTGAATCCGGGCGAAGATGGCTTCGAGATTTCGCAGCAGGCTGCGGTCGTGGAACTTGCGGGCGGTCTTAATTTCGGCGTTTTGCAGACAACCACCGGCATGCTTGTGCCGCGCAAAAGCTTGTCAATGGTCGTCGGATTTGGGGCTCGAATGCCGAAGTGGAGCCGCGGCGAACATTGCGCGCGGTGCGGGGCGCGGGAGCGGTGCCCTCACCGGCAGCTGAATATGGCCGAGGCTGCGACGTGAGCCACGTGCAGGAATCGTCGCGGACAGGTCACTGGGTCACGTTCGAGCCCGATGGACAGCACATTTGGAGTCTCCCGTCCGAAACACTACTGGATACTGCGCGGCGCGCCGGCGTGCGGATTGCCAGTGTATGCGGCGGTCGCGGGCTGTGTAAATCGTGCGTGGTTCAAGTGACGGAGGGCCTGGTCGAGCCGCCTTCGCATCAAGATCTTGAGTTTTTTTCGATCGAGGAACTCGCAAACAGCTTGAGACGGGCTTGCCAGACCATCGCACGTGGCGACTGCAAGGTGGAAGTTTCAGCGCGCGCCCGCGCGGTGCCGCTGCGCACCGAAGTCGAGAGCGAAGACGTATGGGTGCGCCCCGATCCTGCGGTCCGGATGTATTCGGTTGCGGTTGCGACGCCAACTCTGGAATGTCCCACAGCCGATGACCACCGGCTTATGAACGCCCTGAACGAAAAATTCCCGGGCACCTGTTCGAGAATCGACCTCGACGTGTTGCGTCACCTACCCCGCACACTGCGAACACACAGCGGGCAGGTCGTGGCGATCGTGCGATTCGGTGAAGTAATCGGCGTGGTTCCACCGGGGAAAGGGCCATTGCCGGGGCTCGCCGTTGATATCGGCACGACCAACATCGGCGTGCTCCTAGTCGACTTGCGCAACGGCCGAACACTTGCAAGCCGCGCGATGGAGAATCCCCAGATGAGTTTCGGCGGAGATGTAATCACGCGCATCGGCAAGGCGCGGTCATCTCCCGACATCCAGAAACAGCTGCACGACCTGGTCGTAGCCGGAATCAACGAAGCAGCCTGCGAGCTGTGTGAATCGCAGTCGCTCGGCTCCGGGCAGATCGCGGACGTAGTTGTGGTGGGTAACACCGCCATGCACCACTTGCTTCTGCAACTTCCCGTCGAATATCTGGGAGCAGTGCCTTTCGTGGCGGCGTCGGCGAGCGCGACGGACGTAAAAGCGCGCGACCTTGGGATCAAAGCCATGCCCGGCGCCTACGTCCACGTGTTGCCCAACATCGCGGGGTTCGTAGGCGGCGACCACACTGCGATGCTGCTTGCGATCGGCAGCGACCACGAAGAAAAGACGATCGTGGCACTCGACATCGGCACGAACACGGAGATGTCGCTGATCCACAAGGGTCGGCTTCTGAGCATTTCGTGTCCCTCGGGGCCTGCCTTGGAAGGCGGGCACATTCGTTGCGGGATGCGCTCAGCGCCAGGAGCGATTGAATCCGTGGAGATTTCCGGAAACCAAGTAGGCATTCGAACGATTGGGAATGCGCCACCCGTTGGAATTTGTGGATCAGGAGTGCTCGATGCGACGGCGCAGCTTTATCTGGCCGGCATCGTGAGCTCGACGGGCCGCATGACAAAAGAACACCCGCGAGTGCGCATTAACGAAGGGCAGCCAGAATTCGTGCTGGCCGACGAACGCGAGGCGCAGGGGGCGGCCATCGTGTTCAGTCAGCGTGACATCCGCGCGGTACAGCTTGCCAAGGGCGCGATTCGGGCCGGGATTCAGGTGCTGCTCGAAGATGCCGAAGTGCGTGAAGATCAAATCGATCAGATGATTATCGCCGGAGCCTTCGGCAACTATATCGATCTCGCGAGCGCTGTGGCGATTGGCATGCTGCCCGATCTGCCCCGCGATCGTTTCGCGCAGGTTGGCAACGCGGCGGGAATCGGGGCGAAGCTGGCGCTTGTATCGTACCCGCACCGTGCTACCGCCCAGAGCATCGCGGCGGGTAGCCACTACTTCGAGCTTGCGGGATCAGTTCGTTTCAATACGGCTTTCATGCACGCGATGGGTTTTCCCGACCACAAGAAACACTGAGAGGAGGCGATCATGGCGATTCCGGGTGTGAGCATCATTGGCGACCGCATCAATCCGGGTTTCAAAACCACAAGAGCGCTTATCGAGGCCGAAGATATCGCCGGTTTGCAGGCTTTGGCAGTACGCCAGGTGCAGGCCGGAGCGTGGTGTCTCGACGTGACGGTGGGGCCGCGGGGATACAAGGATTTTCATTTCCTCACGGAAGTGATCAAGGCGCTGCAGGCGGCGGTGGATGTGCCTCTTTGCTTCGATTATCCGAGTGCGGCTGTGCAGGAGGCATGCCTGAAGGCGTACGACTCGGCAAGAGCCAAAGGTCGCAAGCCGATCGTGAATTCACTCGCCGAGACCAGGCAAGAAATGTTGGACCTCGTGAAGATTTGTCCGTTCCAAGTCGTCCTGATGGCATCGGAGCGCCTGGAAGACGGCTCGGCAAAATCCAACAAGCTGACGAGCGAAGTGCTCGGCGTGGCGCGGCGCATGACGGCAAAGCTGACGAAGGAGCACGGATTCAGCCGTGGGGACATCCTGGTAGACGTCACGATCCATAGCCTAATATCAGACCTCGAAGGGCTCACGAAGATGGCGCTCGAAGCCATCCGAGGGATCGGCGAAGATCCCGAGCTCAAGGGCGTTCACATCATGGGTGGAATCACGAACATCGGGAACATGCTGCCTCCGCTGAAATTCGACGGCCTCCCGTTGCGTCAACTCGCCGAGAATGCATTCCTGACGCTGGCGGTGCCGCTCGGCTTCGACACGATCATGGGAACACCGTGGAATGCTTTTGGGATGTTGCCGGATGACAACGTCGTGTTGCAGACACTCAAAGATTTCACCGAACTGAAGGGGCTCAGCGCGATGCGTAGGCTCCGCCAGCTCTGGGCGCACAATCAGGACGCGAAATCTCTCGTGGAGAAAGGATAAGTCCCCGCAATGGGAATTCAGGCCGGGGAATGCGGAACGACCTAAGTCTTCCAGAAGAAGTGGTGAGCCGCGCAGGACTCGAACCTGCAACCCGCTGATTAAGAGTTCTTCTGAGGTCGTTGAGGCGGAAGAAGATAAACCCCTTAGCCCTGCAAAGCAAGGAAAAGTCCGGCAGAAACTGCAACCTGGGCGCAACCGAGATTCCGGGGAGCCAGCCTAGTGAAGGACTGCGGGCCGGGACAGAATACTAGAAAAGGACTTGATTGGTCGGGTAGGGCAAAGAATCCACACAAGTGAAAACTAAACCGCCCTGACTCTCACCGGCCTTCTCACGGAAGGAGTTGACCTGCCGCTACCAAGCCGACCACTTCTCCTAAGGCGGCATGTCCAAAGTCACCATCGCCGATGTCAAGCAGTCCAAGGGCGTCATCCACGTCGTCGACTCCGTCCTCCTCCCTAACTAATGGTCCCTTTTTCTCGGCAGACCGGCCGAGAGGATAGCCGGAAATGCCCGCGGATTCTTCGCGGCGACAGTTGTGGAAGTTGAAGGGCTGGTCAGCTCGCTTTGAGGCCAACAAGTGCGGTCTGAGGGTGACGCGGGCCGCAGTCGAGCGGCCCGCGTTCGTTTAGGTACCTCAGTTGCAGAAGCTACTTGCGAGCGGGTGAAATCTTCTCGAGCTCGTCAACCAACGGTTTGGCTGCCGCCGAAACAGCTTGGCCGCCCTCGACGATGTCCTTCGCGCTGATCGCCTTACCGTACAGAGCTTTGTTGGCATCCTCATCGCTGTCCATCGACGCACCTTCGAGAGAGACACCGGCAAAGAGTCCCTTGGTCCGCGAATACGTCAGAACGTCCACGTGCATGGAAGCGGCATTATAACCCGTTGCCTGAGCGCCCGTGGGACCGGCAGCCGCAGCTGCATTTGCTCCGAGCTTTGTCTTCCCATTCAGGATTTGCTCTGCCCCCGTGTGGTTCATGACTACCAGCACAAAATCAGTCGCCGTAGAACCGAGTTGTACGCCAATGCTGGCCTGGTCGAGCTTGTACATCGCCGGAGCACCCCAGCCACCATTCATTTCGCCGCCCTCGCGGCAAACGAGCACACCGCGTCCGTAACTGCCGCCGATGCCGATAGCTACTTTCTTGACGCTGGGGAAGACGACGACACAATCGGCCTGGTCAACGACACTCGTGGGCAGGCCCTTCTCCCCTCCGAGGATCTCCCGCAGTACCGTGGCCGACGTAGAAAGACGCTCCTCTTCTTTCTTCTGGGCGAACAACGGGGAAGCTACCGCCAAACAGAGTGCAAACACGATCATTCTTTTTTTCATAGGTTCGTCCTTATCTAGCAAAGAAAATAGATTCTGAGGCGAAGCTCAGAATCGTACTGACAGGCCCAGGAGGTGCCATTGTACGCNNTGCCTTACAAACTAACCATCCAAGTTGAAGTGGATAATCGAAACCATAGGCGCTCCAAATACAATTTCTGAAAGCGTGCCTCACCGGGATTGATGATTGATTACTCCCCACAAGACGACTCCTCAGGATGTGGCGGCTGGCTTCATTCGCCAACTGCCACCTTGCTGCTGGTCGTTTTGGCGGACTTGGTGGTGAGCGGTCCATTTTTACTTACATTTTCTTCTCATGTAACATCAAACTCGTGAAGCCTTTGGAGTTGCTCGGCCAGGCACTCTCTCGAGACGGTATCGTCCTGAAGCTGATTCGCCGCAGCGACGAGTACATCATACTCGCCAACGGCAAGAGCCTTATGTCGAGCCGCATGCATGGCTCGGAGGAGGCGCTGGCGACGTTCGCCTGCCGACAGGCGCGGACGCTGGAAAAGCCTAGGGTGCTCATAGGAGGGCTCGGTATGGGTTTCACGCTGCGCGCCGCGCTCGATCTCCTGCCACCGGACGCGGTGGTTGTCCTAGCCGAGATGGTGCCCGCGGTAGTCGAGTGGAATCGTGGTCCGCTCGGACCGCTGGCCGGACAGCCGCTGAAGGATACGCGCGTGCGAGTCGAGATCGATGACGTCGCCATCACGCTCAGTTCACGCTCCGGCCAGTTCGATGCCGTGCTGCTTGACGTGGACAACGGCCCGACCGCTTTTGCCGCGTCGAACAATGCCGGGCTCTATGATGACCGCGGAATCGCCGCTGCCTTCGCGGCTCTCAAGATGGACGGAGTGCTGGCCGTCTGGTCGGCCCGAGAGGATCGGAAATTCGAGCAACGCTTGCGCCATGGGAGGTTCGCCGTCGAGGTGGAGCGCGTGCGCGGTCGCCTGAAAAAGGGCGGTCCCTGCCACACGATCTTTCTGGGTCACAAAACTCCAGGGAGGTGAGAGCGCTTGTACGAGGCAAACTCCCGAAGACGTCAGTGCATTATAAGAGGGCGCCCCTTTGGAGTAGGTTTTGATTGCTGGTATCAACACCTACACCGAGTCGGAGTAGGAATCATGATCGCGTTACGATTACGTACAAGCACTCGACAGTGGCGACAACAGCTAACCCTGAGGAAGAATCCCTTATTAAGCAGCTCTGGCCTGACCAGGAGACTTACAAACGCGAGGAACAGCGGCGGTTCGAGATCTTGCTGGCCCACTGGGATCTCCCAGTCACGGATATCACGCCCTCGAAATAGCCGTCGATGCGCATCCGCGGCCAAGAGCGACATGGCAGCAGGTCAGTCCTTCCATCTGACAACCCAACTACGCATCCACTGGCACGCGGGTCGGGATTCGCAAGCCCGCCTTCATGAATGCTCGTTTTCGTTGGGGGGCCGTCAGGCCGTTGCAGCGCGAGCACGTTGTTCACCGTCGCACAGTTGACGGATTCGGCGCAGACGAAACCGGTCTGCACCTGCGGTTCGTAACCCAGCCGGCGCAGTTCTTCGCCGGCCTTCCGACCGGGTGCGGCATGTCGTTCCCGAGAATTCGATGGAGTGTGTCCAGCGCCCGGGCCGCTGAAAACTCCGTCGCCGGAGCGCTCGCCAGTTTCGCCGCCGGTGGCCGCTACCCTGCGAGCGAAAGAGCCAGAATCGCGAGCAGAATCACCGCGCTCGACGCAACTCGGCGCACTTCCGGACTCCTGGGTGAATCCAAGGCGTTCTTCTCTGCGCGCCGTGCTAGGCTGCACCCCGCCGCAAGTCACCAGGCGGAAAGCATTTGTGCGCGCGCCATTAGTGCCGTTGCTGCGAGACATCAGGAACCGGAGATGACATGCATATGAAAGTTCGATGCCGCTACAGAGTCGCTCGTCCTGGAATTTCAACGGACCCGTCTGCCACTTACGCTGGCAGTCGCAGTCAGGCCTAGAGGAGAGATGTCGATTCTGGATATTCTGTTCGGAAAACCGCTCGCCACTTCGGATGCGCGCGCCGAGCAGATCGGAACACTCGCCGGGATGCCGGTTTTCGGTCTGGATGCTCTCGGCTCGGCCGCATACGGTCCGGAAGCTGCCCTCACGCTCCTCATGCCCCTGGGAGCAGCGGGCATCGTTTACATCGTGCCCCTCAGTGCGGGAATCATTGTTCTCCTGGCAATCGTTTACTTTTCCTATCGCCAGACCATCACAGCCTATCCAGACGGCGGTGGATCCTACACCGTCGCTGAAAAAACCTGGGCACGTTCCCCGGGCTTATGGCCGCTGCGGCGCTGATGATTGACTACGTCCTCGTCGCAGCCGTCGGCATCTCCGCCGGCGTAGGGGCGCTGATATCGGCCGTCCCAAGTCTTCAGCCGTACACACTAGTCCTGTGCGTTGGGATTCTTGCGATCATCACGCTCGTGAACCTGCGCGGAGTTCGGGAGACGGCCCTTGCTTTCCTGCTTCCCACCTACCTGTTTGTAGGCTCCCTTCTGAGTGCGATCCTCGCTGGCGCATTCAAGACGATTCTGACGGGCGGACATCCGACGCCCATCGTGGCTCCTCCGCCAGCCGCGCTTCCGACCGTATCTTCCGCGAGCGTCTGGATGTTGCTGCTGTTTTTTTCGAACGGCTGCACGGCCATGACTGGCGTGGAGGCGGTGAACAACGGCGTCCCGGCGTTCCGCGAGCCTGCGGTTCGGAATGCCCAGCGAACGCACACGGCGATCATCGCCATATTGATCGCGATGCTTGCCGGCGTCGCAATTCTTGTCCGCGCCTATGGCATTTCGGCCACCGAGCCGGGACTGCCTGGCTACCAGAGCGTTCTCTCAATGCTGGTCGCCGCTGTGGCAGGCCGCGTCTGGTTCTACTATGTGACCATCGGATCCGTGCTGTTCGTTTTGGCCCTATCGGCGAACACGGGCTTTGCGGATTTTCCTCGGCTCTGCAAGGGGCTGGCTCAGAACGGGTTTCTGCCTCAGTGGTTCGAATTCAGAGGGCAGCGCCTTGTCCATTCGCACGGCGTTGTTTTTCTCGCGGCACTCACGGGGATTCTGCTGGTCGTATTTCGCGGCGTCACGGACCGTTTAATTCCGCTCTTTGCCATCGGCGCATTCCTTGCGTTTACGTTGTCGCAAGCAGGCATGGTCGCCCACTGGAAGAGGGTCGGAGGCAAAGGAGCGGCGCGGAGCATGATCGTGAACGCGCTCGGAGCGGTGCGGACCGCGACAACGCTGATCGTGGAGCTCGTGGCGAAGTTTGCTTCGGGCGCCTGGGTCAGCGCTTTTCTGATCGCCGGTCTGGTCGCGATCATGACGTGGGTGCGACGACGGCGGCTGCGGATGGATCGTCTTGGCTGACGGTTGCAGACGCCTTGAAGCCTGCGCACACGCACCCTCAAAACCGCGCTATCGTTTGCTGGCGCGTGTGCAAGTCACATCCTATAATT
>PKUY01000027.1 GCA_003131705.1 Acidobacteriota bacterium
TTTCACGGCAGTCCTTACTGCTTTGTTCGTGGTTCAGCGGCTTGATCTCGTCGCGCACATGGTTCGCGCGAGATATGCTCCGGCGCTCGAGATAGAGATCCGCATCGAAGAAGATGGCCCCGGCGTGCGTCGTCTGCGATGGGAGATCGATCCACTCGGGCATCAACGCTTTATTTTCGATGCAACCCTACTTCGACCTGAGTATGATTTTCGGGAACTCGAGCAGTTCAATCGGATGTGTCCTTTATTGTTCAATTACGCGCTGTCGCCGCGCGCAGAAAGTGGTGTAGTAATATTGAATCAGCATGATCTTGGAATCACCCCAGGCCTCTGCTACAGTGACAGTCGCCCCGGCTATTTTCTAATTCCCGACCACATCTTTGTTTCCACGCGAGGATATCAACACGTTCGTGACTATTTCAAGAGTCATCCTGTCGCTTGGCCTGACAGGTCGCCGGTTGCGTTTTGGCGCGGCGCAACGAGCGGAATCCCTCCTCAACCGAACGCCTGGCGTAAGCTTGAACGCATAAGGCTGTGCGAGCTCGCGGAAGAACACCAGGAGTCTGGCCTCTTTGACATCGGAATTAGCCAAATAGCGCAATTTTCCGATCCGGCAACGATTGGGGAAATCGAAGCCTCAGGGCTGGTTCGTGGAGCAGTTCCGTGGGAAAATTGGAACTCATACAAATACCTTGTGGATATCGACGGCAACTCTAGCCCGTGGTCTAATCTATTCCAGCGACTGCTGACTGGCAGCGTTGTTCTGAAGGTGGACTCCTACCGAGGGTTGCGCCAATGGTTCTATGCTGATCTGATTGCCTGGGACAACTATGTTCCAATCGCATCTGACCTATCTGATCTGATTGATAAGGTCGGATGGCTTATCCGCCACGACTCAATTGCAGAGCGCATAGGCCAGCGCGGTCATGAGTTGGCACTAAGCCTTACATACGAATCAGAGTTGGCGCGCAGCATTCCTATCATTGCCAGTGCGTTTCGTGAAAACCTGGACGAGACAACGGGTCTATGTGGGCCAAGGAGCGGGTCGACTCAAGTGGTCGCGGGAGTTGTGAAACTGCCTTCTAAACCTACTCAGGAAGACGTCAACATTGCGCTTGACAGCGTGCCACTCACAGCCGCGCCAGTTAATGCGCGCTGCGCCGAACAATCGCTAACAGATTTGCAGCCTTCTCCATTACGGGGGGTCCAAGCCATGCCGACGACCGCAGCCGAGACCGTCGCAGAACAGACGCGTGCGTCGTGTCATGCTGCCGTCATGCGCGCGCTCTATGGCCGCAACATCTGGCGAGGGTACGTACCAAGCCGCCCAACGCAGGGCGCCATCCACGGATGGAATGGTCGATGGGAGAGCTTCGTGACGCTGCTGAGACAAGCGCCAAGCAAAGTGTTCATTGATGTCGGCGTATGGAAGGGACAATCCTCCATCTATGTCGCGCAACTGATCCAACGGGAAAGGATGGACGGCTGCGTCATCAGCGTCGACACGTTCTTGGGGTCACCAGAGAATTGGTCGGCCGATCAGGAGGTGTTCGATCAGCACGTGGGGCAGTTCGAGCGGCATGTCGGACAGCCTGATCTCTTTCAGACGTTCATCGAGAACGTGTAGTACAACGGGGTTGCTGACCTAGTTGTTCCAATGCCGCAGACATCGCTGTTGGCGGCCTCCATATTAAGAACCCGCGGGATCATGGCTGGAATGGCTCACATCGATGCCTCGCATGCCTACGAGGACGCCATCCGGGATTACGAGGCGTACTGGCTACTGGTTGAGCCGGGTGGTTACATGGTGGGTGACGATTACAGCAAGAATCACCCTGGTGTTTTCCTGGCTGCGAACGAATTTGCTGACAAACATGGCCTAAGACTTTCGGCGGAGGGCCCGAAATGGTGGGTGCAGAAGCCAAAGTGAGCGGTCGGCCNNCAGGTCTTGCTGCCGCCGAGGAAGCCCGGCGCCGCGTGTCGAATGTTCGCGGCTTTTCCGATAGAGTGCGCGGACTTGCCCTGAAGCTTAACGGTCAGAGATAAGTTACCACGCGCTGGCTGAACCAATATTATGATGCACAATGATTGTCCGGAGAGTGGCAATGGATTCTGGAATCTGCCGATGGCTCGGAAGCTGACCCGCCGATTGGGGTTCGCATTTGCTTCGTTTTGGACGTTGGCGCTCTTGCTGCTATCGGTCAGGGCGCTAGCCGCGGAGACTTGGCTCAGCGGTCTGCCCCCGGCGTTTCTCGCGATGATGGACCCCGGGGTGAAGTCGGACTACATGGACCTGTTTCGACCAGACGCGCCCTGGCCCCGAGCAGCCTCCGCGGTGCGGGTCTTCAAGATCTCTACGAGGTTTGCCTACACGGCGTCGGATGCCGATCTACGCACGGCGTTCGCCGACCTGCGCCGCCGGCACATAGCGCTCGCGCTGGAAACCGGGCTGATGACAGCCGGCGAAAATTGCGGTCACGGCGAGGGTTATGGCGGCCCCTTGACCGCCGGCCGGATCGCCGAGCGTATTCGTCGAGCCGGCGGTGACCTGCAATACATCGCGATAGACGAGCCATTGTGGTTCGGGCACCAGCTCAGCGGTGCCAACGCGTGCCATACGCCGATCGGTGAGCTCGCGCGCGACGTCGCTGCCAACGCGGCCAACTACAAGCGTGTGTTTCCCGCCGTGCAGGTGGGCGACATCGAGCCGGTCGGCCGCGCCGAACCAGCCGGGTGGATCGACGAGGTCATGCAGTGGGCCCAAGCCTATCGGG
>PKUY01000210.1 GCA_003131705.1 Acidobacteriota bacterium
GGACGGCGGCGGTGGCGACGGCTCCCGCGCCTTCGGTCAGGGTTTTCTCTTTTTCGAGCAGCAAAAGAATCGCGTTCGCTATCTCTTCGTCGTCCACGGTGACAATGTCGTCCACGTATTTCTTGACCAGCGGAAATGTAATGGCACCCGCGCAGCGCACGGCGATTCCATCGGCGATGGTCACTTTAGGCGGCAGAGTTACCGGACCATTGTTTTCGAGAGCCACTTTCATGGAGGGGAGCTTGGAAGTCTCCACGCCGATGATGCGGATTTTCGGATTGGTTTCCTTCACGGCGCAGGCGACGCCGGAGATCAAGCCTCCTCCGCCCACGGGGATGACAAGAACTTCGATATCGGGCTGCTGCTCCAGCATTTCGATGCCGAGCGTGCCCTGACCCGCAATCACCGCTTCGTCATCAAAAGCGTGGATGAAAGTCAGGCCCTGCTCTTCGCAGCGGCGGAGCGCTTCCTGGCAGGTTTCGTCGTAATTCGTGCCGACGAGAATGACTTCGGCGCCATAGCTGCGCGTTCAGGAAACTTTTACAAGCGGCGTGGTCAGAGGCATGCAGATCTGCGCGGCGATTCCGCGTTTCGTGGCGTGGTACGCAACGGCCTGTGCGTGGTTGCCCGCAGACGCGGCGATCACTCCGCGGCGGCGCTCGTCTTCGGTAAGCAGAAGAATCTTGTTCAGCGCGCCGCGCTCCTTGTATGAGCCGGTCATCTGCAGGTTTTCGAGCTTAAAGAAAATGGAATTGCCCGTGAGCCGCGAAAACGTCTCCGAGCGGACGAAGGGGGAGATGAAGATCGACTCGCGGATGCGGCCGAGGGCAGCTTTAATTGTTTGGAGCGTCACCATGTCAGGAGCGCCAAAATAATTTGGCGCAGTTCTCCATTGTATACGTAAGGCGCGGCCCGCCAAGAAATGAAAACGTTGTGAGCGCGATGGATGCACTCCCGGGATTACGAGTCACGTCGCGTGAGTGTCGCCGGGTGGGACGGCATCGCGCCAAGAATCTGCGCCGGGCACGCCATGCCGTGTCCCAGGAACTGTTCACCCTGTGGGGCAGGTACGCCCCCGAGGGTCGGAAAGCTATCTCGATGAGTGGCTAGGCTGATTGTGGGAAAGGTTTGCGAAGCCCGGCTTGCTCGAGCAATGGTAGGACGTCTTTCGCGAACCGCTTCATTCCGTCGATGTAGTCCACCCAGGTCATGATGACGCCATCGATGCCCGCGCGCGAAATGGCGTGGAGCTCGTCTGCGATTTGCTGCGCGGTGCCGATCATGGGGTGGCCTGCGCCGATGGCCATGCGCCTGCGCATGAATGCGAGAGCCTCGGAGCCTGCGGGAATGTTGTTCTCTTTGCTGATCGTCTCCATGATGCTGTCGAGAACTTCCTTGTCGAGGTATTCCTCCGAGTAGCGGTGCAAATATTCTTCGGCGTCCTTCTGCGTCTCTCTCTGAACGACGGACGCGTTGGTCCACAGTTGAATGTCGCGACCGAATTCTTCGCGCGCCATTTTTTTGTAATTTTCGATTTGCGGCCGCCACGCTTCGGGGGCAGTTCCATGGAGGCTGATCAGGCCGATCTGCGAGTTTTTCGCGGAGAAGCGCATGCCGGTCGGCGAGAGGGCCGCGTTCATGATCGGAATTCCTCCCTGCTGCAGCGGCAGAGGGCGCGAAATCGCTTTCTTCATGTGGAAGAATTTGGAATCCTCGTTGAATTCAACCGGGCTGGTCCAGAGCTTGCGCACGATGCGCAGCCATTCTTCGAGGTAAACGTATCGCTGGTCGTGCTCCACCAGTTCGATGCCGAACATATCGAACTCGCGGCGGTTCCAGCCGCCGACAACATTCAGGCCGAACCGGCCGCCGGAGATTGCGTCGATCGTGGCGCACAGCCGGGCGACAAGGAGGGGATGCATCGTGGGAGCATGCGACGTAGCGAAAATAGNNTGCGTCGCTTGGGCCATGCCCGCGGCCCAGGCGAAGACGTCGAGCACGTCATTCGAAGGGTGCTCGGGCCGGTCATCGAGATAGCCTTTCCAGCGAGCGATGGGGACGATAGCTTCCATCCCGGCACTGTCGGCGGCGAGCGCGCCCGCGAGGGTATTTTCCCAGGTCGGAGCGAGGACCTCCGGAACGAAGGTCATGTTGGGAATCGTGTTGGTGCAGAACGTTCCGAGCTTCAGTTTGTTGTCGTTGAAGATTGGGTTGGTGGATTGGTTTTTCACGGGGGCCATTCTGCCAGACGTTCCGAGATTTGCCCAGATGCGATTCGAGCGCGTCGGCGCCGGTGCCTTGGATGATTTTTCTCTACGCGAACAAACACTTGCAGCCTTGTCGGCCGCCGTGTAGGGTGAAACGCGTTACCCTCGAATTCCGCTCTCGAACCTCTTGGGTCTCGCAGTATGGTATTGGATACCATTGCGCGAACCATTCACGCGCGAGTTTTCTGCGATTCAAGAGTTCAGGTTACAATTTCCAGGACAATGCCCGCGTTCCTGACCAACCTGCTGCAATCCCTGCGAGACCGTCGAGGCACGGACATGCGGTTTCTGTGCCGCCAGCTGCTGTCGGAGCGCGGCGAAGCTTCGCAGACCGCGCTGGCGCAGGAAATCATCAATAGTTACGCCAAAATGAACTTAGAGCAGAGAATTGCGTTTTTCAAAATGCTCTCTCGCGAGTTTTCGCCGGACGAGGCCGCGATACGGCGCACGGCAGCCGACTACGAGAACGCGCCCGGCACGGATACGCTGATGGCTCTTTCGGCGGACGTTGAAGCGCCGCGTCAGGAATTGATTCGACGGATCAATACTGCGCCCGGCGGCACGGAAAGTCTGGTGGCCCTGCGCGGGCATCTGCTCGAAGCGCCTGCCAATGGCGCGGGCTACGACGGGCTTGACGCGGACCTGAAGCATCTTTTCAGATCGTGGTTCAACCGTGGATTTCTTCGCCTGGAACGCATCAGCTGGCAGACCTCGGCATTAATTCTGGAAAAGCTGATCCGCTACGAATCGGTGCACGAGATAAATGGGTGGCCCGATCTGCGGCGCCGTTTAGAGGCGGACCGGCGATGCTTTGCGTTTTTCCATCCGGCGCTCGCCAATGAGCCGATCATTTTCGTGGAGGTGGCGCTGTTGCAGGGTTTGGCGGG
>PKUY01000152.1 GCA_003131705.1 Acidobacteriota bacterium
AACTCCCGCGCGCTGGTGCCAGAGCAGTTTGCCCTCCGCATCAGGATTGACGGCGTACACGAGTCCGGATTTTTGCCCGAGCAGCAGCACCCGCTTCCCGCGAGGCAGTTGCACGAGGATAGGCGAAGCGCCGAGATCGAATTCCGGAACGGTAGGTTCCACACAGTTCGCGCTGGCCTCACCGTTGCATTCGATCTTGAAAATCTTTTCCTTGGTAAATTGCGCGGACCAGAGCATCTTTCCGGTTCTAAGATCGAGCGCGACAACGGCGTCGCTCGTCTCCGTATCCGGCTCGGAGTAGTTGTCACCGGTGCCTACGTAGATTCTGCCCTTGGCAACGTCGAGAGTTGGCGAGGACCAGATCGCCATGCCGGACGGCCCGATAATCGCGTGTCCGTCTTTCGTCGTACCGTGGGGCACGGGTGTTTCGGCCGCCATGTATGTCTGCCAAAGAATTTTTCCGTTTGCCGCATCGATCGCTACAACGCTGCCGCGAAACGTGCAGCAGTCATAGCCGGGACTCCTGGCGGACTGCTCTTCGCCTGACGAGACAGGGATGTAGAGACGCCCATCGAGATAGCTTGGAGTGCCCGTGATTGCAGCGGCGGGATGAGGATCAGCCTGCGTGCGCCAGAGAAATTTTCCGGACACCGCGTCGAGCGCGTACACACCGCCCGATCCATCACCGTAAAAAGCCGCGTCGGCCGAACCGGATTTTCCGATCACGAGACCGGAGCGCACGGGCTTTCCGGTGATCGCCCAGAATGCGCAACCGGTCGCAGCGTCGAGCGAATAAACGGTGCCATCATTTCCACCCACGTACACGCGCCCACGGAAGATCGCGGGCTGCGAACGCACAATTTTTACGTTGGGAATCCCAAACGCCCATTTGAGTTTGAGGAGAGGCACATCCGTCACGGACAATCGTGCCTGCGTGGCATTTTGATAACGCCAATTCGCTGGATTGGCGCCCCAACTGGCCCACGCGGGAGCTTTTGCCGAGGCGAGTTTTACATCCGCGCCACAGCGATTCGGAAGCTGATCGACCGGAACCGGTGTGGGAGCAAGAACAGGCGCGGCAGCCGGAGCAGAAGACGCAGCCTGATTCGACTGGGCGCGAGTTCCATGGACGAAAAGCGTGCTCGCCGCAAGTAGAGCGACGATACATATTGCGATCTTGCCTGGCTGGACGTGCATCAATCCTCCCGGAAATCTGGACGGTCGCTATAACTGCAGAATGTCTCTTTATCCGCCCATTATATGGACGCGGCCTGGAAACACTAGAAGCATTGGCGATCCTGTTGCGGCGGAGGAACAATATCCGAGAAGGACAATCGCTAGGGCTTCTGGCGAGGCTCGTTGATCGCGTCGGGCGGGCGCCGTCCGGCGAGCGCTTCGGCGATATTGCGCGCGGCGCGCATTTCAATTTCGTAGCGCACTTCGGCAACAGCGGAGCCAAGATGCGGGGTGAAGAGAGTTTTTTCGGTCTGCGCGATCAGCGCCGCATCAATGGAATTGGGCCTGTCTGAGCGCGCCCAATCTTCCATCTCGAAAACGTCCGCGGCATAGCCGGCCAAGCGGCCGGATTCAAGCGCGTGCGCCACGGCCCTCTCGTCCACCACCGAGCCGCGGCCAACATTGATGAGGAAGCTGTCCGGCCTCATCCGCGCGACCGTGCCGGAATCGAAAAGATGTTTCGTCGGGGGCGCTAGCGGCAACAGCAAGAAAACGAAATCGCTCTGCGCGAGAAGCTTGACTAGATTCAAGCGCACGGCACCGAATTCTCGTTCGCTCTCTGCCGACAGGGCAATCGGGTCGGCATACACAATCTTCATCTCGAATGCCGCGAGACGTCTCGCTAGCGCACGGCCCAGATTCCCCATTCCCACAATTCCTGCGGTGCGGCCGGAAAGCCCTGTGCCGTAGAGCCTCGGCCGCCATCCGCTAAATTTTCCGGATCGAACAATTCGGTCACCATCGAGGATTTTCCGCGATAGGCCAAGCGCCAAAGCGACAGCGAGCTCGGCGGTTGGAGTGGTGAGAAGGTCGGGGACAATGGTGAACCAAATTCCGCGAACGGTGCAAGCGCCGACGTCAAAGTTGTCGCAGCCTTTCAGTGCGGCTGCCACGACGCGCAGGTTCGGGCAACGGTCGAGTATCGCGGCGTCGAGCGAATCGTTCATGAAAACCATCATGGCGCTGGCGCGCGAGGCTCTTTTGAAAAACTCGTCGCGAGAGAAGGGCTTGGCCTTCGGATTCGCGTCCACGCGGGCAATTTTCTTGAGAAAAGTAATTAGCTCGGGGCGCACATGATTCGTAATGAAGATCGAGGGGCGGTCCTTCTCGGGACGATCTTGGCGGGGGGATTCTGGCGCGTTCATGTTTTCAATTCTCTAGCGAACAGCAGTATACCCGCTGAATGGGCTCGCCTGGTCGGGCGATTCGTTCGGACCAGGGGTAATCCAATCGTTCGAATGAAAACGCCCAGACGGCGGGTCACTCGATGGCTTCCCAAGAGACTCGATAACGCTTTCGGAGCTCCGTGCTGGCGAAATCGAACAGCCCGACAAGCGCGCAGGTGACGAGCAAGTATGCGAGTACCTCAGGATAGAAAAACAGCTGCTGCGCGTTGTAAAGAGCTTCGCCAATTCCTCCGGCACCGATGATTCCGAGGACGGTGGCGGCGCGAACATTCCATTCGAACCGAAACAATGTGTAGACGGAGATCGGTCCCACCGCGAAGGGAAAATTGCCGAAGGCGGCGACAGCAATCCGCGAGGCGCCGGTGGCCTCGAGCGCCCGAATGGGATTCGGCGGAACATTTTCCAGGCTCTCCGCGAAGAGTTTGCCGAGGACTCCGGAAGAGTGGAGCGCCAGCGCGGCTGCGCCGGCCCAAGGCCCGACACCGATAAACGTGACGAGCAGCAGTCCCCAGACAACCTCCGGAATCGCGCGCGCGAAATCCTGCAATCGCCGCGTGAGCTGCACGAGAATCGCGGGCGCAATCCCTCGCGCAGCGGCCGGAGCAGCGAGCAGCGCAATTACAACGGCGCAGAGCGTGCCTCCGGCGGCCATCCCCAAAGTCTGAAGGATCAACACCGGCAAGTCGTGCACCTGACTTGCGTGCAGGTGAGGTGGCCACATTTTCGAAAACGTGTCGAGAGAATGTCGGAAGAAAAAATGGCGTGGCCAACAATATACAAGCGAGACGATTCCGGCGGGTGGCAACACAGCGACTGCCACGGGATGGCGGCGCACAAGCCAGCAAAAGCGGTCCACCAGCACGATCAACAGAACCAAAACTAGAATCAGCGTGGTGACGCGACGATAGTCGAAGTCATTGAGGGAGCCAACGAGCTCGGTCCCGATCCCGCCTGCCCCGACGGCGCCGACGATTATCGACGCACGAATCGCGCACTCTATTTCATACACACCGTAGCTAAACACGTCGGCAATCTTGAGCGGAACCAACCCAAAGGCGGCGAGCGAGACACGCGAAGCGCCGGTCGCGCGCAGGGCATCGAGCGGGTACGGATCAGCAGTGAGAAAGATTTCCCCGAAGACCTTGGCCATGGCTGCGCCGTAGTAGATGACGAGCGCGACCATGCCAGCCCCTGCATTGAGTCCGACAACGATCACACAAAAAATGGCGAGCGTGAGGTCGGGAATCGAGCGCACCGCCGCGAGCGCCGCGTAGAGCAGTCGCCAGCCAGGCATGCACGCACCGATCACGATACTCAGCGGAAACGCGATCAGCATCGCGAGGAAGATTCCTGCAAGGGCGATGCTCAACGTTTGGACAATGGGGCCGTCGCTGTTTAACGCAAACAGATACGAGAGATAGTGGCGCGAAAGATCGGGCGGGAAGAAATGGCCGAGGAAGTGAAAAAAGCCGGCGATGCGCTGGAAGATCAGCACGGGACAGCCGCGCCGTGCCGCGCGCTCGCGGTTGTAGTGGGCACGGGAATCGCCTGGCCGTCCTTAACTCGCAAAAGACGATCGAAATATTGGCGCGCGAGATCGGGTTGATGGAGAGAGCAGAGCAAGGTGATGCCCCTGGTCCTCGCGAGATTGCAGAGAAGCTCCAAAACTTGCGCGGCGGTGTCGGGATCGAGCGAGGCGACGGGCTCGTCGGCGAGCATAACGAGCGGATGCTGCACCAGCGCGCGCGCGATGGCGACGNNTGCTGTTCGCCGCCGGAAAGCTCCGTGGTGTGAGAACGGAGCTTGCGCGCGAGACCCACCGACTGCAGCGCTTCGCTCGCTTCGTCCAGCTCGCTTGCTTTGGGCCACGCAAGAAATCGCAGAGCGTGCGCTGAAGACCATCGACCGAGAGCGCCGGCCATCACGTTCTGATAGACGCGCAGACGATCGACGAGGTCGTGCTTCTGTGCGATGAAGGCAATCCGGCTGCGAACCGCGCGCAGCGCCGTGCCGCGCGTAGCGGAGATTCTTACACCGTCAACCCAGACTTCGCCGGACTCGATCGGTACGGAGGCATTGATCGAACGCAGCAGCGTGGTCTTGCCGGAACCGCTCGGACCGACGAGCGCGACGCATTCGCCGGGCTCGGCGCTCAGGCGCAGATGGTTCAAAACTGCCGGGCTCTGGAGCGCGTATCGTACGGTGAGGTCTTCGATCTTCAGCATTCGCGTTCTTGTTCAGGTTCGGAGTCGATCCTCACGTTTACTGGAGCATGCCCAACTGCTTCGCGACGGAGCGGAGCGTGTTGTACTCGTCGTCATTCGCGCGAACGAATTGGGTGCCGCGAAGGATGTCGAGAACCTGCGCGTCCTTGGGCTGCTGAAGACTGAGGAACGCTTTCGCGAAACGCTCGGCGAGCGCGGGGTTCACGTCCTTGCGCGCGACCCAAACGTAATCGACGAAGGGAGGCGTCGTGAAAAATACGCGGACTTTCGATGGATCGACGTCGCCGTTGGAGGTCACCTGATGAAAAACGGTTTCGTCGAGCGCGCCTGCGTCGGCCGCGCCCGCTTCGACGGCTTTCGCGGTGGCGGGATGACTGCCGGTATAGCGGAACTTCAAATCAGAATCTACGCTGATGCCAGCGTTGCGCAACGCGAAATAGGGCATCAGGTGGCCGCTGGTGGAATTGATGTCGCCAAAAGCAAAATTCTTGCCTTTCAGGTCCGCGAGACTCTGAATCGACGATCCTGCCCCGGTGATGAACAGCGAATGGAACTGCTGATCGCTTTGGCGCTGGACCAGAGGCGTGACGCCGTACTGCGCGTGCGCTTTGAGATACGTGAGGCCGCCGAGGTAGGCGAAATCGAGAGAGCCGTTGCCGAGAGCTTCGACCGTGGCGTTATAGTTCGTGGGAATAATCAACTCGACCGGCTGGCCCATCGCCGACTCGAGATAATCTTTCAGCGGTTTCTTCTGCTCCACGGAGACTTGCGTCGCACCGGCATCGGGAATCATGCCGACACGTATCGGGTCGCCAGCCGCCTTTCCAATCCGGCTGGTGAATGCGAGCGCGAGCACTACAACTAGCGCTGCCAATACGAAATTCCGTCGTTTCCGCATGATCTGCTCCTTGAGCCTGATGTGTTCAAATGTCCTGCGCGCCGCAGGATCGTAAGACGTTCTCAGCCCCTTGTCGCGTTTCAAATGACTTCGACAGAATCGGCGGCCATACGCAGGCGGGGCCAAGCCACCCGCCCGGCGCCCAGTGTCGAGCGAGTTGACATCCTGCTGGGATTGCGTTAATAAAGCCGTTGCCTTAAACGCTGTGGCGAAAGACAATATCGAGCCCGCGCGACTTTGTCACGGAATTGTTACGCAATTATTAACAAAGCGTCGCCATCCGCAGGGGTTTGACTTCAAACCAAGGAAGGACTCGCCATCGTCACGAATCTTGTAGTACCTAAAACAGGTGGAATGAACACGACCAAGGTAAACGTCGTGCGATGGATCAAAAACGAAGGGGACACGCTGAAACAAGGCGAGCCTGTGGTCGAATTGGAAACGGAAAAGGTAAGTTACGAACTGGACGCGCCAGTCGAAGGCGTGCTGCTGAAGATCATCGTACGAGAGCCCGCGGAAGTCGAGGTGGGCGGTTTGCTGGGCTACATCGGCAAAGCCGGAGACGCGGTACCGGCGTCCTAGAATCTGGATTCTGGGAATTTGCGTGCAGAGTTCGGGCAGTGCGGAGGAATCGGAAATGACGGCAACGACAGCGGTGACTGCACTCGGAAGAGACCGGCTGATCTGGATGTACACGCAGATGTGCCGGATTCGCGAGTTCGAAGAGCGCGTGAAGCGCACGTTCGTGGAGCACCCGGGCGTGATTCGCGGCCACGCGCATTTGGGCGACGGAGCGGAAGCAAGCATCGTGGGAGCGCTCGCGACGCGGCAGGAAGAAGATTTGGTGATGCCGAGCTATCGCTGCCACGGTTATCCCATCGTGCTCGGCACTGCCCCGCGAGCCCTGATGGCGGAAATTTACCAACGCAAGGACGNNCGGCTCGATGCATTTGGCCGATCCTGCGCACCACTTCCCCACCGCTTCCGGCATCATCGGGCAAGGCATCGCGCACGCAGCGGGCGCGGCGTATGCGGCGCAGGTAAAAAAAACCGGGCAGGTGGTGTATTCGTTCTTCGGCGACGGTTCGTCCAAACAGGGCGCGTTTCATGAAACGCTGAACCTCGCGGCGGTTTGGAAACTTCCCGTCGTATTCGTGCTGGAGAACAACGAATATCAGGCGTACACGCACTTCGCACTGGAAGACGCGAACGCCATGGCCGGCGACCCGCTCTCGCAAAAGGCAAAGGCGTACAGCATTCCGGGAGCGACTGTCGATGGCACGGATGTGCTGAAGGTTTACGAAGCGGCGGGCAAGGCAGTCGATCGCGCACGAGCCGGAGATGGACCGAGCCTGATCGAGTCGAAGTTCTACCGGTTCAGCCCGCACGGCAATGCCATCACCGTGCCACCCGTGCCAACGCAATTCCAGGAGCACGAGTCGATCGAGGTGTACGGCCGAAAGCCCGAGTTTGAAGCGGCGAAAAAAAACGATCCGATATTGAAATTCCGCGCGGTCCTCATCGGCAAAGGCACGTTCACGGAAGCCGACGCAAAGAAGATTGACGACTCGGTGAAAGCGGAGATGGAAGAAGTGGTGAAATTTGCGCTGGCAAGCCCAATGCCTGCGCCCGAAGACGCTCTGAATTACGTTTGGGCATAGAACGCACGCAAAAAAATAGGGAGGCAGCATGCCGCGCGAAATGATGTTCGCCGAGGCGATCGCCGTAGCGATCACGGAAGAGATGCAGCGCGATTCGAACGTCGTATTTTACGGGCAGAACATGGCGATGACGGACCGCGATCCGTTCGTCCGAAAATTCGGCAAGGACCGCGTGCGAATTACTCCGATCTCGGAAACGGCCGAACTGGGAATCGCTATCGGAGCGGCCATGTCGGGCCTGCGGCCGATCGTCGAACTCTATATGAGCGAGTTCATGCTTGTGGCTTTCGACGAAGTGATCAACGAAGCGCCGCGGTTGCGGTATATGTCCGGCGGGCAAGTGAAGGTTCCCACCGTTTTCAAAGCGGGCTTCGGATTCGCGGCGGGATGGGCCGGGCAGCACTCGAACTGTATCTACGGAATGATGATGGGCGTTCCGGGATTGAAGGTCGCTCTGCCGTCGAATGCGGCTGACGCATACGGGCTGATGAAGTCGGCGATTCGCGACGACAATCCGGTCGTCTATTTGCATCATTACATGTTGATGCTCGACAAGAGTCCAGTGCCGGACGGCGATTATCTCGTTCCGTTCGGAGTGGCCGACGTAAAGCGCGCGGGGAAAGATGTGACCATCGTGGCAACGGCGTGGATGGTGAAGAAGTCTCTCGCCGCCGCTGAAATGCTTGCGAAGGAAGGCATCAGTGCTGAAGTCATCGATCCCCGGACGGTCGCGCCGCTCGACGTTGAGACAATCGTCAAGTCGGTGAAGAAGACCGGACATCTTGTGCTGGTGGATCAGGCGCCGCGACATGCCTCGGCTGCCATCGTGATTGCGGGCGAAATCGCGGACCAGGGATTTCAATACCTGAAAGCGCCTGTGAAGATGGTGACGGCGCTCGATACTTCGGTTCCCTACAGCGAGCCGATGGAAAGTTTCGTGCTGCCGAGCGAAGCGAAAATCGTTGCAGCGGTGAAGTCCGTGCTGACCGCACAAGCGACGGTGGTTTAACCGGCTCGCGAGTCGCTGGCGCGAAAACTAGCCCGGAAATTGCGCCAGAGTAGTTTTGAACGCGCTCGTCGTTATTTCGTCGAGTGTCTTTTTGCGAAGGTCTTCGTTCAGAACTTCGATTCCCCACGGTCCGGTGTATCCCGCCTTCAGAACCTGATCGACGAAACCCTTCACGTCGAACTCGCCTTCTCCGCAAAGCCTTCGGTGATTGATGGTGTCTTCGTGCAGGCTCCAGGGCGCTTCAAAGGTGCCGTCGTTGATCTCGACACCGAAAAGATATTTCATCGGAAACTTCGCCACTTTTTCGTAGGGAATCTTCAGCTTCACGATGTGCCACAGATCGAATACGATACCGCCGTTTTTCGCTCCGGCGCCATCGACCAGAGCCAGCGCGCTCTCGACCGAATCGATTTTCGAGAAAGGCATCATCTCGTAAAGAATTCGCGTCCCGTGATGGGCCGCGTCTGCGCACAGGGCGGCAAAAGCCTCGACCATGCGCGCCATGGGACACTCCGTGCGGAGGAAGTCTCCGACCTTTATGTGCCGCGCGCCCAGTGCTTCGGCGGCGGTCAGCAGCATTTTCTTCGTAATGTCGGATTGTTTCTTTTCCTCGCCGTCCATGAACCAGCCGGTGAGAAATTCGAGTTCGACGTGCTGTACGCCATTATCGTCGAGAATTTTCTTCATGTCTTTGAGGCTTCGCGTCTTCAATACGTGGGCCAGGTCGGCATGCCAGATTCCTATGCCCTTGAAGCCAGCTTTTGCGGCGGATTCCACGCGGTCCTTGAAGTCGAACGGGCTGTATTCCTTGTCTGTGTGCGGTTGCGCGTCGCCAGCAAGCGTCCAGTACGAACCCAGCAATTCCACATTCTTGGTCATCATTGATTCCCCGTTCGCTCGGATGAAAGCAAAGCGATGTGCGGCATGCTATTCCGTGCGCGCGGCGGAGTCAATGAGCAGCAATCGATCTGTCGTTAGCACACGATG
>PKUY01000170.1 GCA_003131705.1 Acidobacteriota bacterium
GGCGCGGAGTGCGTTTTTCGCCACGGCGCGTCTCGTGCTCCAGCGCGCCCCGCGATTCGCGTTTCTTAAGGCGCTGCGTGAAGCGAATCGGCGTGCCGATGAAATCAAAGGTATCTCGCAGGCGATTTTCGAGGAAGCGCTGATAGCTGAAGTGCAGCGTGCGTATCTGATTCGTGAAAAGCACGAACAGCGGCGGCGCGGTGGTGGCCTGCGTGACGTAATAGATTTTAACCTGGCGGCTCGCGGGGGACGTTCCGCGATCCAAATCCACGCTCGCCAGCCAGCGGTTCAGTTCCCCGGTCGAGATTCGTCGATGGCGCGCTTCCGCGACACGATCAATCAGCGTGTACAGCTTGTCCACTCGTTCGCCCGTCAGCGCGGAAAGAAACACGATCGGTGCGTAGCTAAGGAACTTGAATTTCTCGCGCACCATGGGCTCATAATCCGCGAGCAGCTTGCTCGGATTCGCGCCCGCGCCCTTGNNGCCACCCTGTTTCTGCTCGCGCGCGGCTTTTTCCTGCGCGGCTTCGAGCGCCAGGTCCCACTTGTTCATCACGATGATCACGGACCGGCCGGACTGCTCCGCATAGCTTGCAATCGTTGCGTCGTGCGAAGTGACGCCGACCGACGCGTCCACGATGATCACCGCGATGTCCGCGCGCTCCAGGTGCCTCCTCGCCATGATGACGCTTAATTTTTCGGCGATCAGCTTGGTTTTGCCTTTGCGCCGGATTCCCGCCGTGTCCAGAAAGCGATAGGACTTTCCGTGGCGGTCGACCACCGTGTCGACGGCGTCGCGCGTCGTACCCGCCTCGGNNCTCGGGCGAAACAATCGAGCGCTCGGCGCCGACCAATTGATTCAGCAGCGTGGACTTCCCCACGTTCGGCCGGCCGATGATTGCGATGTTGATGTCCGGCTTGCTTTCGGTGACTTCGCCGTGCGGAAAATCCTGCGTCAGCGCGTCGAGCATGGTGTCGATGCCGAAACCGTGCTCCGCTGAAATTGGAAATATTTCGTCGCCCAGCTCATAAAATTGCGCGGCAAGCTCCGCCTGTTTCGGCGAGTCCACTTTGTTTACGGCGAGCACGGGCGGTTTACCCGCGCGGCGTAGAAGTTGCGCCAGCTCCGCATCAAGCGGCACCGGCCCCTGTCTTCCGTCAACCACCTGCACCACGCGCGTGGCATTCGCAATCGCCATGTGCGCCTGCCGAAGAATTTCGCCGGGAATGCCGGCCTTGTCTTCCGGCACGATCCCGCCCGTATCGACCACCTCGAACGCGCGGCCTTCCCAGTGGGACGTCCCGTAGATGCGGTCCCGCGTAATCCCGGGTTCATTCGTGACGATCGACCGGCGCGTTCCCGTCAGGCGGTTGAATAGCGTGGACTTCCCTACGTTGGGGCGTCCGACGATCACAATGGATGGAAGTTTCGTAGTCATTAGCGACGCGACAATTTCTTCTGCAAGTCGAGACGGAGAGTGAGCAAGCGATTCAATTCCTCGGGTGAAGATTTCGCTTCGATTTTTTTCTGTAGTTCCGCGAGTTCCTGCTCGTCCATGCGGCCACGCAGTACGCTGAGGCAGCTTTCCGCAGCCTCCCAGGTGAGTTCGCCGGACGTTTCGAAAAGCACCTCGAACAGCAACCGGCGATCAATCTCGTCAAGACCGGCGGCCAATGTCGCAGGATCGGGTTTCTCGCCCACTCTGGAGACTAACAGTTCCAAGATTTTTTCGCTCTCCAACCCGCGGTGCAGGCCGCTCGCAATGATTTCCTCTGCGAGCCGCACCCTGAACTCATCGGCTTCGATGAGCATTCGAATCAATTGCCGTTCGGCAGGCTTTACCACGGGTGAGAGCAGTTCTACTTTGGGCTTCACCTCGCTCCGGCGCTCGGTTGCGGCGCGGCGCAACGCTTCGCGCAACACCGGTTCGTCCACGCGCAATTCGGAAGCAATTCGAGTGGCCCATTCCGAACGCAACAGCCGGTCCGGCAGCCGCTGCACGTAGGGCATCAGATAATTTAGAGCCGCAACTTTTCCCGATGCCGTTGTTCGATCCATCTTCCGCGCGCGGCCAATCAGATAATCGAGATAGGGCGGGGCCTGGGAGAGCAGTTTCTTGTAGGCATCCGCGCCATGTTCCTTCAAAAACTGGTCGGGATCGGCGCCGCCCGGCAGCGCCAGCACGCGCACGTCAAACTCTTTTTCGAGAAGCAGCACCAGCGAGCGCTCGGTCGCGGCTTGGCCCGCTGTGTCTGGGTCGTAATTCACGATCACGCGGCGCGTGAAGCGGCCCAGCAACTTGATTTGCGGCTCCGCCAAGCTCGTCCCACAGCTCGCGACCACGTTCGTGAGGCCGGCACGCGCCACCGCGATCGCGTCCATGTAGCCTTCGACCAGAATCGCGAAATCGCTTTGCCGCAGGCCCTCCTTCGCGCGATCCAGATGGTAGAGCACGTTACTTTTCGAATAGATCGGCGTCTCGGGCGAATTCAAATACTTCGGCTGCTCGTCACCCATCGCGCGCGCGCCGAACGCGATGATTTTCCCGGCTTCGTTTGCGATCGGGAATATGATGCGGCGGCGAAAACGATCGTAAAAGCGCCCGCTCTGGTCGCGCGACAAAAGCCCCGACGCCTCCAGCAGCTTTTCGGAATATTTCGATTTCAATTGGCGCAGGAGCGCATCGCCGGATGACGGCGCAAATCCCAGGCCGAAGCGTGTCGTCGCCGCGCGATCCATGCCGCGGTCTTCCAGATACGCGGCTGCGACTTTTCCTTCCGCGGCCTCGTGAAGCTGGCGCACGAAAAAGGCCGCCGCCTCCCGGTGCATTTCGACCAAGCCAGCGCGCTGCTGATTTTCCTGCCGCTCTTCGGGCGAATGTTCGCGCGGCCGCGGAATCGGAATGCCGCACTTTTCGGCAACGGTCCGTATCGCCTCCGGAAACGAGCACTTGTCCACTTCCATCACAAATTTGAAAACGTCGCCTCCCACTCCGCATCCAAAGCAGTGATAAATCTGTCGCACCGGATGCACGGCGAACGACGGCGACTTTTCCTGGTGAAACGGGCACAGCCCGGTGAAATTCTGCCCGGTCTTCTTCAGGCGGACGTATTCCCCAATCACCCGGATAATGTCCGCCTGCTGCTTCACCTTCTCCGCAAATGATCCGGCCTCAGCCATTCCGCTTTCCCTTAACACCTTACTGTCACGATTTCAATTCAGCTACTGTGATCGCTGTCCCGCCGCGATCCTCCGCTTCCGCATGAATCGTCTCTACCAGCGGATGCGCGGATAAAAACTCCGCGAGGCCGCGGCGCAACGCACCCGTTCCGTGGCCGTGGATGATGCGGACGCTCGGCTTGCCCGCCAGCGCGGCTTCGTCGATAAATTTGTCCACGCGACGCGTCGCCTCTTCGACCCTGCAGCCGATGACGTTGATCTCCTCGCCTGCAGGCTCCTCGCTTGCGTGCGCGTGGACGGTCACACCGCGCGGGCGGACCGTATCGCCGCTGCTCTTCTTATCTGCCTTCGGCTCGGCTTCGATTCCGATAATATCGGCAAGCGGCACCTTCATCCGCAGAGGGCCAGCTTCCACTTCCGCCGTGCGGCCATCGTGACGCCGAAATACCAGCGCTTGTTTGAACCCTTTTACCTGCACGCGCAAACCAGCAGAAAGACTTTCAGGCTCCACGGCTTTTTTCGGCGTCGCCAGCGCGACTCCCAAATCCGCCTGCGACGCAGCGAGCGTCTCAAGAACTGCCGCATCCGCATCCGCTTGTGCATCGGATGTGATCTTCCCCATCCGCCGCCCGGTCTGCTTCTCGATCTGACCGCGGAGCGCGCGGTCTTTAATATCGGCGGCGAGTCGCTCGACTTCCGCCTCGAGCCGTTTCTGCGTCTCGCGAAAATTCCTTTCGAGTTCAGCGATGCGTTTTTTCTGCCGCTCGACCCACTCGGTCTGCAGTTCCTGGCGCTCCGCGTGCAGTTGCGCCAGTTCCTCGCGTATCTGGCGCTTCAGCTCTTCCATTTCGTTTCGGCTTCGGTGCAGATAAGCGATCAAATCTCTCGCCTCGCGCGATTCGGGCGTTAGACTTGACCGCGCATGGTCCACCACGCGCGCAGGCAACCCGAGCCGCCGGGCGATTTCAATCCCGCTCGAGGTTCCGGGCACGCCGACGAGCAGCCGGTAGGTGGGCCGGAGATTCTCTTCGTCAAATTCCATGGCCGCGTTTACGATTCCGGGCGTTGTTGACGCGTAGGCTTTCAGGCGATCGTGGTGCGTCGTCGCGAGCGTGAGCGCGCCGCGCGTGCGAAACTCTTCGAGCAGCGCAACCGCGAGTGCAGCGCCTTCTTCGGGGGCCGTGCCCGTGCCCATTTCGTCCACCAGAATCAGCGAATGCTCGGTCGCCACCTCGAACATCGATTTCAGATTGAGCACGTGCGCCGAAAACGTGGAAAGATCGGCGGCAATGGACTGCTCGTCCCCAATATCGGCTAGAACGTGATCGAATATCGGCAATTTGGCGCGCTCGGCGGCCACCGGAATCCCGGATTGCGCTGAAAGCGCCGCGAGCCCCACCGTCTTCAGCGCAACCGTCTTGCCGCCGGTGTTCGGCCCGCTGATCACCATCACGGTTCCGGACTCACCGGATTCAGTGATTTCCGCATCACCCAGCGCCATGCTTAACGCCACCGCCCTGCGACCCTGCGGCCGCAGCGTCGCTTCGAGGACTGGATTGCGTGCAGCTTCGAGCCGCAGCGAATTGTTCGCCGTGAATTCCGGTACAACGCAATCCATGTCGCGAGCAAACCGGGCGCGCGCGAAAATCGAATCGAAATGCGCGATCGTCGCAGCAGCCGCGCTCAGGGCGCCGCGGTCGGCGCGTACGCGCCCCGTAAGCTCGTCCAGGATGCGCGCGATTTCCGCGGCCTCGTCCTCGCCAAGCTGCACCATCCGATTATTCAAATCGATCGCTTCGAGAGGCTCCACAAATACGGTCTGTCCCGTGGCACTCGCCGCATGGACCACTCCCGGAACACCTCGCCTGTCGGACGCACGCACGGGAATCACGAAACGGTCATTCCGCAGAGTGATGTAGTTTTCGCCCGCCGGTTCGCCGCGCGCCCGAAGAATTCCTTCGAGCGAATGCTGGATTTTCCCGCGCGCAAGAATCATGCTCGCGCGAATGCGTTTCAACTGCGGCGAAGCATCGTCGCTGATTTCCCCATTGGGCAGCACCGCGCGGCGAATCGCAAGCGACAGCGCGCGAAAATCGGACAGGGCCGCGGCGCGCTCAGCCAGGCGCGAATATTTTGCGGTTTCGCTTTTGAATGTTTGAGTGACCGCGGCCACCGTTTCCGCCAGCGTAACCACGTCGAGAAGCTCTGTCGGAATCAGCACCGAGCCCGGCACAACCAGCCGCGCGAGCCACGTTTCCGGATCGGCCAGCGAACCGAATCCCATCTCCGAGCCGCCGCGCAAATAGGAAATCGCCTCGCGCACCAAAGCGAACTCCGTGTCCAGCGCTGCCGCATCCTGTTGAGGTGTGAGCGCCTGGATCACACGCCGGCCCGGCACGCACGTCGTCGAGCGGCTGACGATTTCTCTCAGCCGGTCGAATTCGAGTACCTCTTCTGACGGACGCGACACGGGGACCTCGGGAAGGAATTGTAGCCCGGTTAGCTGTGGGAAATCAGTGCGCTTCGAAACGTGCGGCCAAATTCTTGGCCAAACGCCTGGACAGATACGCCGCAGCGTCGGCCGCTGAATGCGCCGCGTGCACCAGCGGCTCGCTGCGCTCACCCCACCCCGAGGGATGGCCTAGTTCGACTTCGCGCACGCGTTCGATCACCGGCTGCCAGAAATCACCGAGCGTGACAAGCGGCTTCGTAGTCCCTGAACCTTTATCAAACATCCCCTTGTTAAGCATTTCCCACACGACGGCCAGTTCCACCAGCGTCCCCGTGCCGCCGGGGCACGCGATGTAGCCGTGCCCGCGCTTGATCAGCTCGAAGAGCCTCTCCTGCCACGTTTTCACGCGGATTTCTTCGTCCACCCACCGATTCGCGCGCGATTTGAAAAATCTCGCGGTAATCGCGAGCGTTCGCCCACCCGCTTCCTTTGCGCCGCGCGAAACAGCCTCCATCACTCCGGCATATCCGCCGCTACAAACGACGAAGCCCCTCGCGGCGAGTTCCATGCCGAGCGATTGAGCTTCGGCATAGTGCGCGTCGCCCGGGCGCGGGCGCGAGCTGCCGAAAACAGTGATCACGGGAGGCTGCTTTTTCATTTTTTCTTATTCGCGCGCGGTTTGGCGCCGAGCGTCTCGACCATCGCGGTGGCAATGGCATCCACCGCCGCAGCGCTTCCGGGACCCTTCTGAGGATTGTTGTTGTAGAAAATCGAGAAAATCAGATTTTCGCCGCGCAGCGTGGTCGCGTAACCGGAAAGTCCGCGGACGTGTTCCACCTCGCCCGTTTTCGCCTCGATCAGGCCCGACGCCGCGGTATTTCCCATCCGATTGTCGAGCGTGCCGTCCATGCCCGCGATGGGCAGCGTCGAGAGAAATTCCCGGCCCCAGGCTTGGCTCGCCGCGTAGCGAAGCAGCGCGACGGCCGCGCGCGGCGTCACCAGATCGTCGCGGGAAAGGCCCGAGCCATCAGCGAGAATCACGTCTCCATCGGCGACACCTGCGGCCCACAGAAAATTCCGTTCGACCAGAAGTCCTGCATCCGTTGAGCCAACACCTGTCTTTTCCCGTGCCACGGTTCGCAAGAGCATTTCCGCGTGCAGATTGTGGCTGACTTTGTTGGTGACGCGGATGCACTCCAGCAGCGGCTCGGAAATATGCTCCGCAAGCACCAGCGCATTCGGATCGAGCGGCGCCAAAACTGACGAGGTAAGCACCGGCTCGCCCGCGGCGTTGTTTTGCGGCGGCGGAGCGTGCTGCACGCGAGTTTGGCCCGTCACCCGCACCCCGCGCGCTTCCAGCAGCTGCTTGAGTGCGAGCGCCGCCGTTGCCGCGGGCGCGGTCATCGCGAGATCGAGATGAACCGGCGCGTGGCTAATCGGGATGGTGCCGCGCAGCAATATGAAATTGAGACCCGGCTGCCGGACAACGGCGAAATCGGACGTTCCCTCGTCGCCGTCGGTCGTGATCTCGTGCCCGAAAGTATCCAGCGCGGCGCGCGGCTCGGTTGTGACAGTCGCCGGGTCGCCGAGCCGATTGCCCGGCTGTATGCGCACCGAAATTGTGTTGTCGTTGAACGCGATGGCGCTCACCGGCGCGCCGAAGCGAAAAAAAAGATCGCCGACGGCCCAGCCCGCTGGATACGGATCGTACGGAAAGTAGCTGTCGTCGCCTACGATGTCTCCGTCAACTTCGCGGAGCCCTTTCGCCACCGCTTGATCCGCCATCTCGGCGAGAACTCTTTCAACGGGGCCGTCGAGCTCGACTTTTCCTGCGTACGGAAACTTTCGATTCGAGATGTCGGGGTCGCCGCGTCCAACCAAAATTAGATCGCCCGCGAGCCTCCCGTCGCTCCCGAGCGCGGCTTTCGATTCGAGTGTCGTGTGAAATCTATAATCCGGCCCCAGCGTGGCGAGAGCAAGCGCGGTAGTAAAAATCTTCGCGTTCGATGCCGGCGTGAAGAAATGATCGCTGTTCAATTCGTACAGCGTTTCACCTGTGTCACGGTCGGTGACCAGGATGCCCCAGTACGATCGCGCCGCATGCGTCTCTTGGAGCGCCGATTCCACGCGCGCGCTAAATCGAGCTGCATCCGGGCGCGCTCCGGCATACGCGGGAGTCGCCTCCATCGATTTTCTGTGGGCAGCGCTTTGCGCATCGGCAACCCACCTGCCAGCGCCCTGCGCGCAGGCCAGCGCGGTCGTCAGGCAGATCGCCACAGCAAGCCGCTCTTTGCGCCGACGAAGACGTTGCCACATCGCGAATCGTTTCATCACAGGTGTGAAGCCTTTCAAAGCGCCCAATTATATGGCACACCGCGCTCCGTGTTCCCGGCTTTCCTCGGGTTGCGCTGTGCCACCGGAAGCGCCTATCATGCATCTCTAGTCTGAGGAGGAAGTTCATGATGAAGAAGGCGGTCTTTTCCCTGCTGCTGTTAATGTTGCTCGGTGTTCCCACTCTTTTCGCTCCTTTGCCCCTTCGAGCCGACGACAAACCCCACGATGAAGATCGGCTTCAGAATGCCGGCCAGGTTCTCAAGGAGATTATGGACATTCCGGACGACATCCCTCAGAACCTCCTCGACAAGGCTGATTGCGTAATCGTCATTCCTTCGGTCCTCAAGGCTGCCTTCATCGTCGGCGGCAGTTACGGTCGCGGAGCCATGACGTGCCGCAGCGGTGATGATTTCCAGGGCCCCTGGGGCGCTCCCACGATGATGGCGCTGGAAGGTGCCAGCGTCGGATTCCAGATCGGCGGGCAGGCCACCGATTTCGTCCTCTTGGTCATGAATAAAGAAGGCGCGGCCTCGATTCTCAGCAGCAAAGTGAAGCTGGGAGGCGATGCCTCTGCCGCGGCCGGACCCGTTGGTCGCGATGCCGAAGCGGCCACTGACGCCTCTCTGCGCGCCGAAGTCCTCACGTACTCCCGCGCCCGCGGTCTGTTCGCCGGCATCTCCCTGGAAGGATCCACGCTGCGTCCGGACAACGATGCGAACGAGCGAATCTATGGCAAGAAGCTGCCGGCCAAGGACATCGCTCTCCGCAGCGCCGTACCCGTTCCGCCGTCGGCGAACCTGCTTACCGCAACGCTGAACCAGCGGACACCCAAGAATCTCTCCAAGTAACGCTCTGCGTGCGCCCCGCGCCGGAAGGCAACAGACGGCACGGGGCGTCATGCTCGATTATTCCCGGCCCAGTTCCCTTGCATCGATATCGACTTTCACTCAAATATGACTTATAGTCGTAATTGGCTTTAGGTCAGAGTTGGAGTCCAGTTCATGGCATCATCTACAGCAGTCGTTCGGCATCGTGAACACCCCCGCGAGGGCCGTCGCGAACGCCATCGCGCTGAAACGCGCGAGCGCCTTTTCCGCGCTGCGCTGAAAATCTTTGCCGAGCGGGGCTATCTCCAAACAACCGTAGAGGACATTACCAATGCCGCCGATGTCGGTAAGGGAACTTTCTTCAATTACTTTCCGACCAAGGAGCACGTGCTCGCCACGCTTGGCTCAGAGCGCATCGCCGCCATTGAGCGTGCACTCCAACACGCAAAAAAAGGCCCTGTGTTGCCCGTCCTCAGGGAACTGGCAACGGATCTCGCAGGTCAATCGACGGCCAGCGCTGCCCTGCTCCGTGCCATCTACACAGCCCATGCCTCTTGCGAGCCTGTCCGAGTGGAACTCCACAAACGACTTCATCTCGGCCGCCGGCTTTTGGCGCAGATCTTCACGCTCGGGCAGAAGCGCGGCGAAATTCGCCGCGATCGCTCGGCCGCCGAGCTAGCCCGCCTTACCCAGATTGTCATGTTGGGTCTTACTCTCGCATGGGCGCTGAACCCCGATTCCTCGCTTCGCGGAACTGCCGAAGATGTGTGGGACCTGTTCTTTTCTAATCTCAGTGCCGATGAGAAACATAAAAGCGTCAAGGCGCTCCCGACTGTGCGAGCGTGAACGCTCCGATCCGGTCCGAAACGGGTTCTCGAGAAAGTCGTGCGTCCTGCGTCGCTTGTGCGTCATCCAACAGACGATCAGCGAGAGGCATCTGGACAGCGCCAGGAGGATGTTTCGTGATGCGCCGATCGGCAATTACATTCTTAATTCTCGTTGCCCTCTTGTCGCTGGCGGCCGAGTCAGCGAACGCGCAAGCTAACCCATCGTCTGGCGTGTCCACTTCGTCCGGTTCTGACAATTTGTCCGGCCCGGCTGCGCCGAGTGTGGGCCGACAGAGCGCTTTCTCCGGCAGCGTGCCTTCCAATCTCGTGCCAGGGGTTTTGCAGCTTTCGTTGCAGGAGGCAATCGCTCGCGGTCTAAAGCAGAATCTTGGTCTCCTGCTCTCTGGCCAGGATGTGCGGGCCTCTCGCGGCGAGCGCTGGAAACAGTTGAGCTCGCTGCTGCCCAATGTGACAACTTCATCCTACGTGGCCGATTCGAAAGTCGATCTCGCCGAGTTTGGTTTCTCGTTCAAATCTCCCGGCTTCACAATTCCTGCCGTCGTCGGGCCTTTCGCTTACATCGATTCGCGCGCCTATGTGACGCAATCGATCTTTGATTGGAAATCGATCAACAACGCCCACGCGGCAACCGAAGGCGTGAAGTCGGCCCAGTCCACAGCGAAAGACGCGCGCGATCTCGTGATCCTCGCCGTCGGGTATTCCTATCTGCAGGCGATCGCCGACGAAGCCCGCGTCGAAACGGTTGACGCGCAGGTGCAAACCGCGCAATCCCTGTATAGCCAAGCCTCCGACCAGGTCAGCGCGGGCACTTCCCCCGCGATCGACGGCCTTCGCGCACAGGTGGAATTGAAAACGCGCCAGCAGCAGCTGATTCAGGCGAAAAACGATTTCGCGATTCAGAAGCTGACCCTCGCGCGCGTGATTGGATTTGCCCCCGGGCAGGAATTCGAGTTGACCGACAAATCGCCGTACCAGCCATTCGCCGGGCTCTCCCTGGACGAGGCCCTGAAGCGCGCTTACGAGTCGCGCTCCGATTATCAGGCCGCGCTCGCCGATATGCGCGCCACCGAATATTCGAAAAAAGCCGCCGAAGCGGGTTGGTTTCCCTCCGTGGGCCTGAGCGCGGACTACGGTCTCGCGGGAACGATTCCCGGCCTGTCAACGCACGGCGTGTTCGATGTGCGCGGCACTCTGACGATTCCGATTTTTCAAGGTGGCAAGGTGCACGGCGATGTCCTCGAAGCAGACGCGCGCCTCGAACAAAACCGCCAGCGCCTCGAGAATCTGCGCGCCCAAATTGACGCCGACGTCCGCGTCACGCTCCTCAACGTCGAATCTGCGGAGGAAGAGGTCGCCGTCGCTCGGAGCAATATCGATCTTGCGGATCAGACGCTTGTCCAGGCGCAGGACCGCTTCCGCGCAGGCGTAACCGATACCATCGAGGTCGTGCAAGCGCAGGAAGCTGTTGCGAGCGCTCACGAGAATTACATTTCGGGTTTGTACCGCGACAATTACGCAAAGATCTCTCTGGCCCGCACCCTGGGCGTGGCCGAAGAAGGCGTCAAAGAATACTTCAAAGGAAAATAAGACATGGCACAGAGTAGCGACGTCGAAGCGCCAAGAACTCCCACGGACAATCCAGGCCCGGTGGAAACTCACTCGGCTGAGCCTCCTCCGCCTTCTCACGCCTCCGGTTTCTTTCGCGATCGCCCCGGCGCGCGCATTTTCCTGCTTCTCACGATCCTTGTTTTGTTGGTCGGCGGCTTCTTCACCTGGCGCTACTTCTCGAGCTACGAATCGACCGACGATGCGGAAGTGGACGGCCACCTGATGCCCGTCAGCGCGCGGATTTCCGGCTACGTCGCGAAGGTGAATATCGATGACAACCAGTACGTCAATGCCGGCGATGTCCTCGTCGAAATCGATCCGCGAGATTTGCAGGTCGCCCTGGACCAGGCCCGTGCCGCCGCCGCAGACGCCCAAGCCAGCGCTCAATCCGCGAACATAAACGTCACAGTCACCTCGGTGAACACAACGAACCAGGTTTCGTCGTCGGAAGCCGATGTCCAGAACGCCCAAGCCGGCATCGCGGCGGCGCAGCAACAGTACGACGCCGCCCAAGCGCAGATTGCGCAGGCGCAGGCAAACGACGTGAAAGCGCAAAATGACCTAGCCCGCTACAAACAGCTCGTCGCCAAGCAGGAAATTTCCCAGCAGATGTACGATCAAGCCGTTGCGGCCGCTTCAGCGAGCACCGCTGGAGTTGCCGCCGCAAGGGCTTCGGCTTCGGCAGCCGCGCAACAGGTGACGCAGGCTCGCAGCCGTCTCGCGCAAGCCCGGGCATCTTGGAGAACTTCTCAAACCGGCCCGAATCAGGTCGCGTCGATGCGTGCTCGCGCCCTTTCGGCCGACGCCGCGGCCAAAGGAAAGCAAGCCGCCGTCGAGCAGGCTGAGCTAAATCTCCAGTACACCCGAATTGTTGCGCCGGCCAGCGGTATCGTCACGAAAAACGCGGAAGTGGGAATGAATGTCCAACCGGGCCAGCAGTTGGCTAGCGTCGTCCCATTGGACAACATCTGGATCACCGCGAATTTCAAGGAAACCCAGCTAAAGAACGTCAGGCCGGGCCTGCGCGCCGAGATCAAAGCGGACGCGAACGGACGCGTCTACAAAGGCCACGTGGATAGCATCGCCGGATCGAGCGGCGCTCGGATGAGTCTGCTCCCTCCGGAGAATGCTACGGGAAACTACGTCAAGGTTGTTCAGCGTGTTCCCGTAAAAATCGTCCTTGATCCGGGACAAAACGTCGACCATTCTCTCCGCCTCGGAATGTCCGTCGAGCCGAAAGTCTTCTTGAAGTAAGTTCAAATAAATGCCCAGGGGCCGAGTTTGTCGTCTCAGGACCGTTCGACATTAATTTCCGTTCCCGCGCAGTCTTCGGCACAGTCTTGGGTGAATTCCGCGGTCCGCCGCCCGATTAATCCTTGGATCATCGCGCTGACCGTGACGCTCGCCACGTTCATGGAAGTGCTGGACACGAGCGTCGCAAACGTCGCCTTGCCGCACATCGCCGGCAGCCTTTCCGCCGGCCAGGACGAAAGCACCTGGGTGCTGACGTCCTATCTCGTCTCGAATGCAATCGTTCTGCCGCTGAGCGGATGGATGTCTTCACTCATTGGACGCAAGCGCTTTTACATGTCCAGCGTGGCACTGTTTACGATCAGCTCGTTGTTATGCGGATTCGCTCCGAACCTCCCCGCGCTGATCGTTTTCCGCATACTGCAAGGCGCGGGGGGTGGAGGGCTCCAGCCCAGCGAGCAGTCCATCCTCGCTGATACGTTTTCACCCCGACAACGTGGTATGGCGTTCGCCGTTTACGGCATGGCGGTCGTTCTGGCTCCAGCGATCGGACCCACTCTCGGCGGATGGATCACTGACAACTTCACTTGGCGCTGGATTTTCTTCATCAATATTCCGGTGGGGATCATCTCTCTGCTGCTCACCGGCCGTCTAATTTTCGATCCACCCCATTTGAAGCAGGAAAAGCGCAAGAGCTTCAAGATTGATTACATCGGACTCGGCCTGCTAGCGCTCGGGCTCGGCACATTGCAGGTAGTTCTCGACAAAGGCCAGCGCGACGACTGGTTCAGCTCGCATTTCATACTCATTATGAGCGTGATTTGCGTTGGGGCGCTGATCTCGGTTGTTTTCTGGGAATGGTTCAACAAGGATCCCATCATTGATCTTCACCTGTTCAAAGACCGCTCATTCGCTATCGGCAATCTGCTGATTTTTTTGGTGGGCTTCGCGCTATTATCCAGCACGGTGCTGCTGCCCCAGTTCCTCCAATTGCTGCTGGGTTATTCGGCAGAGCAGGCCGGGCTGGCCCTCATGCCCGGCGGAATCGCGCTCATTCTCATTTTGCCCATCGTCGGATATCTGTTGTCAAAATATGACGCCAGATGGCTGCTCGTCTTTGGACTCTCCGTCCTGTCGTTCTCGCTGTTTCACATGACGCGCTTCGATACCTTCATCAACTTCCGAACGGTTGCATCTGCACGCGTGATTCAAACCGTGGGGCTCGCCTTTCTGTTCGTTCCCATAAACACTGTCGCCTACGCATTCCTGCCGCCGGGTAAAAACAACGCCGCTTCCGGACTCATCAATCTCTCGCGCAACATCGGCGGCAGCGTAGGAATTTCCCTGGTCACCACCATGCTCGCGCGCCGAACCCAGCTCCATCAGTCCCAGCTCACCGCTAACATCAATTCTGGGAATGGGACCCTACAGGCGACGCTGGAAGCTTCTAAGCAGCTGCTGATGGCCCACGGTTCCAGCGCCTACGAAGCTTCCCGGCAGGCTTACGGTCTGATTGCAAATAGGATTGACCAACAGGCTACAATGCTGGCATATATGGACAACTTCTGGCTGCTGGGTATAACCGTCGGGGCTATGATCCCGTTCGTTTTCTTGATGAAGAGAGCAAAGCCCGGCGGCTCGGCGCCGGTGCACTAGAGCGCTAGGAAATCGATGAAGGTAAAGGTCATCACCGTCGAACGCGAATACGGCAGCGGCGGAGCCATGATCGCCCGGCAGCTCGCCACGCGCCTCGGTTGGAAATTCTGGGACGAGGAACTCACCGCGGAAATCGCGCGCGTGGCCAACGTCGACCACCATGCCGCAAAGAAATGCGACGAGCGCGTCGACTCGATGATCTACCGGTTATTCAAAGTCTATGCCCGTGGCAGCTACGAGAGAGCTCTTCCCATCGGCGAATCGCGCGTCTTCGATACCGACCGCATGTTCGCAACCCTTGAGAAAGTAGTCGAGGATGTCGCCACGCGAGGGAATTGCGTCATCGTCGGCCGCGGCGCACCCTACATCCTGCGTAACCACCCCGACGCGTTCCACGTTTTCGTCTACGCGCCTGACGATGAAAAAATTCGCCGGCTGCAATCCATCGGCCAGTCCGAAAAAGAAGCGCTTCGCCTCATCGGCGAAATCGACCGCGATCGCGCTGCCTTCATACGCCACTATTTCAACAAGGAATGGCCTCTTCGCTCGCTCTACAACATCATGATCAACTCGAAATTCGGCGACGAATACGTCATCGAAGCCATCCTCGAGGACATCGCCATCCTCGAAAAGCGCCAGTCAACGCAAGCCGTCCGAGCCTAGCCCCGCCTGCACGCCCGACCTCGCTGAACAATCCGACAGTCAGTTCCCTGTCGCCTTGAAGTTCGGATTCTGAATCACGCCGAGAATATTCCCGAACGGATCGCGAACCGATCCGATCAAAATTCCACCACCGACGTCCTGCACCGGCTCCTGCGTCGTCGCTCCCAGATCGATCAGCCGTTGATATGCACTGGCAGCATCTTCAACAGCCCAGTAGGCAATGCCGGCCGGTTCTCGCGTTGCGTGTTGTTCCTTAACAGGAACCAGCCCCAGTTCGTAGCCACCCACGTTGAATCCCACATAGAACGGTCGATCGAAATAGGGCTGAATGCCCAGCACGTTCGCGTACCACGCCTTGGCCTTCGCGAGGTCCTTCACCTGGTATGCGGCCGTTCTCAATCCCTTGAACATGGCTTGCTCCTTGCCAGAGCCCAGTGACGACCCTGCCGCGGAAACAGGCGGCCGGCCGGCAGCGAACGCTGCGAGGCATAGTAATGCAAAAAGTATCGTAAGAGTTGAAACGGTTCTCAATTTCAAGCCGCGCACCGGTTTTGTCTCAGCAACTGCCGCAGGTGCGATGGATCCCGGTCGCGTAGCCGCGTTCCGATTGCGGATGTTTCCACCGCGTACACTTCTGGCGCGTGACCTTCGAGGCGATTTCATCTTTGGCATGTCTGTTCTCCGTTCTCCCATGCGAGCTGTAGCTGCGGCGAATGCCAGGATTGCGCCTCCGGTCTCTCGGGGCGCGATCCGAGCCCGTATTTGCGACGCAGGCGTTCAACCCGCTCCGCAATTTCTTTGCGATAGTTTTCCGGCGCATTTCCGTGGCTGCTGAACCAGTCGCGATATTGCTTGGCTCGCTTCGGAAACTTTTCCTCGAGGAACGCCATGAACAATTTGAGTGACGCCGGCATCAGGAAGACTACATTCGCGGCAATCCATTGCGCTCCCGCATCGCGCGAGGCGCGGACTAGCGCGTCCAGATCCTCCTCGCGGTCGGTCAGCTTCGGCAAAATCGGCATCGCATTCACTCCCACGTTGATCCCCGCGTCGCGCAGCTCCCGCACCGCCGCAAGCCGCAGATCCGGGCGCGGCGCGCGCGGTTCAAGCAGCCGAGCCAGGCGCGTGCGCATCGTCGTGACCGTCATGTGGATCGTGAGCGACGACCGCGCCGAAATTCGCCGCAGTAGTTCGATGTCACGCATCACCTGATTTGACTTGGTGGTAATCGATATGCTCAGCCCTTCGCGCTCGACCATTTTTTCGAGAATCGTGCGCGTCGCGCCAAACTCAAGTTCGGCCGGTTGATACGGATCGGTCGCGGTCCCAATGGCGATATGTTCGCCCCAGATTTTTTCGCGACCAAGATCGCGCTGCGCCAGCGGACCGGCATCCTGCTTCACGTAAATTTTCGATTCAAAGTCCGCCCCGTCGAGCTCCATGTATTCGTGCGTATAGCGCGCGTAGCAATATTTGCACCCAAACTCGCACCCGCGATAGGGATTCACGGTCCACCGGAACGGCACTCGCTCCGAATGGCACTCGTTCAGGATCGATTTAACGGGGAGAAGAAAATACTTCGTCCCGCGCTTGGCTTCAGCGAGGGGGGAGGAAGCGGCGAGGCGCGCAATGCCAACCAGTTCCGTCGCGGGCTTCCTGCTCCGGTCAGGGACCGGAGGGGGCGCGGAAGTACCGCTGGGTAGCTCACAATTGCCGTGGCGAGCGGCTGTGGGGAATAGCGTGAGACTGGTTTGCTTCGCGCGAGCGGGCCGACGCCGTAGCGTCGCCGGATTCGGTCGAAGTATGGGAGAAGTGGCCATTGGTCGCCTCGTCGCACTGGGACACTATATTCGCCTTTTCTTCGCCATGTCAATAGAAAAGATTCGCTTTTATTTCGCCTGTCCAGACGTCCAAGATCACCCCTGGAAACCCGCTCGAGCCTCCTAAACAAGGCTTCTCCCTCCGCCGATATACTGGTGAGCGACCCTGGGGAGGCTCTGCTGTGGCTGAAGTTGGGATCCTGATCGTTGACGACGATACCGCCAGTCAGCGAGCGCTGAAGAATGTTCTGGATTCCGAGGGCTGGCGCGTCCGCATCGTTACTCTCGCTTCTCACGCTCTGGCGGAGCTGGCCACTGGCAATTGGAACTTGGCCATCGTCAACATTGCTCTTGCGGACGTCAGTGGACCACTCTTCGCAATCCTCAGAGAGCTAGCCGATGCCGAGGCCAATGCGCCACCTCAAGAAGGGGACCCACCCCACAGGCGCATTCGCGTTCTCTTCCTTGTTCCCGTGCTCGCAGCTAAAGTCGTGCAACCGGCTCTGGAGCGCGCGGGGCTTCCCTACTCCCTGAAGCCCTATCACTTGCACGATTTTCTGGAAAAGGTCAGCGAACTTCTGGTCGAGGCTGGCGCGATTGCCGAGCCTATCCGCAGCATCGGTGGATTCGGCGCTGGCAAACGACGCCTCCGCGACGTTCGCTTTTCGCGCGACACGCGCCGCGGCACCATGTTCGCAACGCGCGAGAACTATGAGATGACCGACGAAGAGATGGCCGAATACGAACGCCAGGAAGAAGACACCCGCAGGAAGCGCGAAAAAGAGATCAAAGAGATGCATGATCGCGGCCGGCCATCATGAATCGCTAAAGAATCGCGAAGAATCCTACTTCGCAACCCATCGATGCACCACGCTGCTGTCGCCGGTGTCCGCAAGCATGTCCGCCATCGTCAGATTCAGCACCGGATGCTCCACCTCGGGAGCGATCTCGACCATCGGCACGAGCACAAATCGCCGCTCCGCCATTCGCGGGTGCGGCACCTCCAGCTCCGGTGTGCTGACGATGTCCGTCCCATATAACAAAATATCCATGTCAATTGTGCGCGGAGCCTTGAGGCCCTTGGAAACCGGCCCGCGTTGCCGCCCCAACGACCGCTCGATTTCGAGCAGCGCATTCATCAGTTGCCGCGGCATCAAATCCGTTTCCACCTCGACTACGCAATTGAGGAACCAGCCCCCGCCGCGCACCTCCACCGGCTCGGTTTCGTAGAGCGACGACTTCCGCACCACGCTGACTCCGTGCGCGCCCAGCGCATCGATTGCGCGCGCAATATTCTCCGCGCGATCTCCCATGTTCGACCCCAGCGATAAATAGATTGCACTCATATGCGAGCGAGCATTCTAGCCTGAAGTGAAGCGCTCCACGTCAGCCGTTCTCTGTGTCTCGACGGTGAAGGTAGTTTTGGGGTAGCGGAGCTTTTAGCTCGGCATGAATGGCCCGAGGAGAGAGGCGTGCCCGCGTATTTCCGTAGCGTCACGGCATGCCGTAGCCGACACACATGCCTGGCTAAGCTAGCTCTTCGACGTAGGCGGTACTACAACGCGCGGGGTGTAAGCGCTAACAACAACAGGTTTAGGCTTTTCCTTCTTCTTTTTCTTAACTTCGCGTCTGCGTGCGTCCTTGTTTCCCATGCGAAATATTCTGCCACATCTCCCCGCGAAACGGTAGCACCCGCCGTCGTGTTGTCATTCCGAGGTGCAGCCGAGGAATCTCTGTTCGTATGCGGGCATCGCTGCAACTTGGCCCGCCTGGCGACGTTGTGAAGCATCTTCTCTGGAGCGCCCCGAATCGGTGTGCGATCTGCACCACTCTTCCGGACCTTATGCAGATTCAGCCTCTGCCTTTTTGTTTGGGGCTAATAATCGGGCAACAAACGCTCCCGCCCAATACACGATGGCGCAAACCGGTGGGGTTGTGAACATTAATTCGTAGAGACACTCCGAACTAGCGCATTTGTCAGTTGGACTCAACAAATTGTCGATGATAAGGCCCATTCGGCCGGTACTGGCGGGCGGCGGACCCATGGAAAATGCTACTTCGTGTGCGCCAACTGCAAACCACAGCAGTGCTGGAATCCAGATCCAAACGGCGTACCGGATACCCCCTTCCGGATTGCCAAGAAACCAAGTACGGCTGCCACTGCGGTCATAAATGGAGTGAACACGTCCAGGCAAGTGTTGTAGAGCCTTCCCCCAAGCGCACCTTCGGGGATGAATCGATGCAGCGCTTCGTCCATCCGTTCGCGAACTTCGCCATCATCTAACACGCTTACATCATCCAGCATCACGTGCCGGGCCACCGTGCCGCTTCCTTGTAATCATTTGCGCGGGTCGGGGAGCTTGGCTCCCTCAGACCTGCCCGGCGAGGGTAAAGCACGATCGAAAAATCGGTCCGACGGCCGTTCGCTGGACCCAAATCCGATCACGAGCGCGTTGTAATTGTCGTAGACCAACTCGATCGCATTGGGCAGGCGCTTGCGCATCTTGACGAGCGCCCGGCGCCCGAGCGTCGCCAATTCGGGAGGGAATCTGGCAAGGAACGAGTCGAGTTGCTTTTGAGAGCTCGCGGCCGCTTTGGAAGATTTTCTTTTCACTTAGCTGAAAAGGCCCGGCTGCCGCCGAGGTTCTTCCTTGCCGAAATGTTTATAGGCGAGCGCGGTCGCCACGCGTCCGCGCTGCGTCCGGTCCAGCAGGCCGAGCTGCATCAGATACGGCTCGTACATTTCTTCAATCGCGTCTTCTTCTTCGCTAAGCGACGCGGCAATGGTGTTCAGCCCCACCGGCCCGCCATTGTACTTCTCGATGATCGTGAGCATCAGATTGCGATCGACCTCATCGAGGCCGTGCTCGTCCACGCAAAGCATGGCCAGCGCGTCGCGCGCTACCCCCAGCGTGATGTGGCCCTGCGCGCGAACTTCAGCATAGTCGCGGACGCGCCGCAGCAATCGATTCGCGACGCGCGGCGTGCCCCGGCTGCGTCGCGCGATTTCGCTGGCGCCCGGCTCGTCCATCGTGATGCCCATGATCTTCGCGGATCGGACCACGATGCGCAGCAAATCTTCCGGCGAGTAAAATTCCAGCCGGTGGACGATGCCGAATCGAGACCTCAACGGCGCCATGATCAGGCCCGCGCGCGTCGTTGCTCCGATCAGCGTGAACCGGTTCAATTGATATGGATGCACCCGCGCCCCTGGCCCCTGGCCGATGATCAAGTCCACGCGAAAATCCTCCATCGCGGGATAGAGAATCTCCTCGAGCGCCGGCTGTAAGCGATGAATCTCGTCGAGGAAAAGAAAATCGCCCGGATCGAGCGATGTGAGCACCGCCGTGAGGTCGCCTTTCTTTTCGAGCAGCGGCCCGGAGCTGATCTTGATCGACGAGCCCATTTCGTTCGCCAGGATTTGCGCCAGAGTCGTCTTGCCCAACCCGGGAGGACCGTAGAGCAGAACGTGGTCGAGCGCTTCCCCGCGCGCCCGCGCCGCTTCCACGGCGATTTGCAGATTTTCTTTAACGCGATCCTGCCCGATATAATCGGAAAAAGTCGACGGGCGGACGCTGGCCTCGACCCGCGCGTCTTCGTCCGACGCCTTCCCGGAAACAATCCGATTCCGCTCGTCCGTCATTTTCTCCAACACCTGCCACACCCTGTTGCTGTCATCCTCAGTCACGCGTAGGCGGACGAGGGATCTGTCTTTCTCCAGGAGCTATTCTTCGAACACGCCGACGCGCCGCTCGCTTTCGGTGAGCGAATCGCAGGAGCGATCCAGCTCCGCATATTCCTTCGCGAAACGTTCCCGCATTTCGTGCTGCGACGCCGCGCTGTGCCAGCGGTCAACTGTGAGATAGCGGCGTGTGTTTTCCGTATCGCGCAGGAGCAGCGTCCCGTCATAGCCACTGTTCTTGCGAAAAAGCTCGACCCAGGGGCCGGAGCTCGCATACGTCTTCTCGAATTCTTGCACTTTATCCGCACGCGCAACAAATTCCCAAACAAAGCGGACCATGTCAGCCTCCTTTCATACGATTCAGTCCCCCTGGCCCGCGCGCGCGCTTTTCTGCATCGCTGAGTTCCCCAAAATCTGAAGCGCCGCGCGCAATAATTTCTCGAAGTCCGTATCCGCGGTAATGCCTGCCTTCTCGATGGCTTTCTCCACCGAACGCGCATCATAGCCCAGATTTACCAGCGCCGAGGCCACGTCGGATTCAAGCTGCGATCCCGTGGCCCGCTTCCCTGCGGCGGGAATGTCCACCACGGCGAGCTTGTCGCGCAACTCCACCACCATGCGCTCCGCCGTTTTCTTGCCCACGCCCGGAATGCGCACGAGCTGCGCGATATCGCCTTTCCGGATCGCGGGAATCAAATCTTCCAGGCCCATTCCCGAAAGAATTTTCAGCGCGAGAGAGGGTCCAACTCCGGACGCCGAAATCAGCAGTTCGAAGCAGTGCTTTTCGCGCGACGTGAGGAAACCGTAGAGCGAAAACTGATCCTCGCGAACGTGCGTGTGAATCAGAAGCGTCGTCTCCTCGTGCAGGGCGCCGAGGCCGGCGAACGTCGAGAGGGGAATTTGTACCTGATAGCCCACCCCGCTCACGTCGAGCAGGATGAGATTGGGACGCTTGTCAATCAACTTGCCGCGGAGCGAGCCGATCATGCGAAGCGATTATGGGTTAGGGCTACGAGGGTGTCAACGCAGGTACCGATGAGGCAAAACGCGAATTGGCCTGCGGAACTTGGTGCGCATATACGGAAATTCGGATACTGGCATGCGGGTCCAAAATTAGAAATCTGCTAAGTCAAAGAGGAATCAGAGCCCCGGATTTCGTTAGCACGTCGCGCGAAAATATTTTTCGCGAAGTTTCATGAACGTCGCGTGCGATTTTGCTTTCCTCGCGAGTGGCTCCGCGTCTAAGTGCGTGCAAGGGGTGGATACGATCGAGGAGGAAACAACGATGTCCCGGAAAACAAGTTTTCTTTTTACGATTCTTGTCGCTCTGGTGCTTGCAATGCCGCTCGCGGCCCGCGGCGTCTCAGCGAACACTTCGAAATCAACCAACGCCACAATGGATATCTTGAGCCAGGTCTCATTGGCCGGCAAGCAGCTGAAGCCGGGAACCTACTCCATCTCTGCGGACGATTCCAAGGTGACGGTGGCCAGGGATGGCAAGGTAATCGCCGAGGCGCCGGTGCAATGGAAAGATGGGACCAGCAAGGCCAGATATTCCAACATCGTGACCGTGGGCGATCAAGTCAAGGAAATTCATTTCGGTGGAAAGATGCGTTACGTCGAAATCGCCGAATAGGAATTTCGCTGGAAAAGTACGGCAGCAGGGGGGGTGTGCGATCCCCGCCAGCACTTAGCGAAAAGTTTCGGCGAAAAGCTTTATCGAGAATTTCAGCACGACTTCCAGCAGAGCTTCAGCGGACGGAGCGATCCCTGCGGACCGCTTCATCGATCAGAGTTTCGAGTTCGCGTCGCGTGAGCGTCACGCGCTCGGGCGTGCCGGATTCCGAAGCAGCTGAAGTCGCCGGCGCCGCGGAGGCGGCCGATTGCGCTCCCGCGGCGTAACGCGCCCGCGCCGCATGCAGTTTCTCCACGTCTCCGCCCGACAGCAAAACCTGCTTGCCGAGAAGTTCGGTTACCAGCGCGACGCGCGCAAAGTGTTCCGTAGTTTCCATTCGCAAAAACGCATCGAGAAGATCCGGCCCGTACGTAACGACGCCGTGATTCGCCATCAGAATCGAATCGTGTCCCTGGACGAGCGGCGCCATCGTGCACGTCAACTCGGACGTGCCCGGCGTGCCGTAGCGCGCCACCGGCACGGTGCCCAGTCCGATCACCAACTCGCACAGAATGGGCTTGTCGAGCGGTATGCCGGCCGCTGCGTAGCCTGTCGCCGTCGGCGGATGCGCGTGGCACACGGCGTTGACGTCGGGCCGGAGCCGGTAGATCAGCAAATGCATCGCGAGCTCGGACGACGCCTTTCGCAATCCGCTCACTCTGCACCCTTCGGAATCGATGATGACCAGGTCTTCCGGGGTCATCATGCCCTTGCTGATGGACGTGGGCGTAATCAGAATGCGGTCCGCCCCGAGCCGCAGAGATACATTTCCATCCGTCGCTGCGGCGTAACCGCGCTCGTGAAGCCAGCGGCCGACCGCGCAAATATCGCGGCGATGTTCCTCTTCCGTCTTTACGGCACCGTGGGATATCGATTCAGGGATCACTGGTCCCTCCGCTAATGTCCGGGGCGCGTATTTAGGCATAAAATCCGCGGAGTTTCAAGGCCCTAGCTACTCGGTCAATTGCCACGATGTAGGCAGCTATACGATTGTTTACTCCGTGCGTTTCGGCATAACGCACGACTTCGTCGAAGCTGTGCTCCATCATATCCTGCAGACGTTCATTCACTTCGCTCTCGCGCCAGAAAAATCCCTGACGATCCTGCACCCACTCGAAATAACTGACGGTGACGCCACCCGCGTTTCCGAGAATATCCGGGATGATAAAGATATTCTTTTCATCGATGATTCCGTCGGCATGCGACGTCGTTGGGCCATTCGCTCCTTCGCACAGAATTCGGCAATTGAGGCGATGGGCATTTTGCGAAGTGATCTGATTTTCGGTCGCAGCGGGCACGAGAATATCGCACGGACGGAAAAGCACTTCTTGCGAGGATACTTTTTCTCCGCCGCCGGCGAATTCGGGCAAAGGTCTTCCCTGTTTATAAACCCAGTCGTAGAGTTTAGGAATGTCAATGCCATTCTCGTTGTAGAGGCCGCCGTGTATATCGGCTGCTCCGATAATTTTGTAACCCGCTGCGTGCATTAGCAGCGAAGCCTCCGAACCCACGTTGCCGAAACCCTGAATGATGACGCGACAGCCCTCGCGCTTCATCTTGAGTTTTGCGAGAGCTTTGTCGCAACAGATCATCAAGCCGCGGCCGGTCGCTTCCTTGCGCCCTTGCGAACCGCCCAGTTCCAGCGGTTTTCCTGTGACCACAGCCGTGGTGGCCTGCCGCACGTGCATCGAGTAGGTGTCCATTATCCAGGCCATGATTTGCTCGTTCGTGCCGATATCGGGGGCCGGAATGTCGCGCTCGGGTCCAAACCAATCGGCCAAGGATGCCGTGTAGCGGCGGGTGACGCGTTCCAGCTCGGATTTCGAAAGCTTCGAGGGATCGCAAATCACGCCGCCTTTCGCGCCGCCAAACGGAATGTTGACGACCGCGCATNNAGCGCCGCGTCATGCGCTCGAGTTCAGACTTGCTCATTCTTTTCGGATCGCAAATCACTCCGCCCTTGCCCCCGCCGAACGGGATGTTCACCACCGCGCATTTCCAGGTCATCCAGGCGGCCAGGGCGCGCACTTCGTCGAGTGAGACGTTGGGCGCGAATCGGATGCCGCCCTTGCCGGGTCCGCGCACCGTGGAGTGCAGCACGCGATATCCCGTAAAAACTTCCACCTGGCCATTATCGAGCGCGATCGGAATATAAACGGTGATCTCTCTTTCCGGATACTTCATGTAGCGATAGATGCCCTGCTCCAGACCCAACTTCTGGGCCGCAATTTCGAAGCGGGCTTCGGCGGACTCGTAGACGTTCGTTTCGTTCGGCGCAACGGCAAGCATGATTCCCCTCCCCCAACCCCGTGAAGAATCTCCATTATGCAAAAAATGCTGGGAAAATGCAGATTCGTGGCCGGACCAATTGCCTGGCGCTCACTCGGCAGGACTGCCGTTAATTTTTTCCGCACGCGCTACGACCGTTTTTCAGCTTTTCTCAAGTCGTGGCCGGTCATTTCGACTGGCTCGGGAACTCCGAGGATGCCAAGCAAAGTGGGCGCGATGTCGCGGAGCGAGCCGCCATTCTCCAACTGGACGCGGCCATCCTCGCTCATGAGAATGAATGGCACGGGATTCGTCGTGTGATAGGTGTGCGGGCCGCCGGTGACGGGATCGATCATGGTTTCAGCATTGCCGTGATCGGCGGTGATGATCCACGCGCCGCCGCGGGGGCGAAGCGTCTGAAAGATTCGTCCGAGGCACGCGTCAACTGTCTCGCACGCTTTGATCGTAGCTTCGAGCTTGCCCGAATGTCCGACCATGTCTGCGTTTGCAAAGTTCATGATGATGGCGTCGAAGTCGCCTTTTTCGATCGCGCGGATCACAGCGTCCGCGACGCCCGCCGCGGACATTTCCGGCTTCAAATCGTAGGTGGGGACTTTCTGCGAAGGAACAACGATGCGCTCCTCGCCCGGAAACGGTTTTTCGACGCCACCATTGAAAAAATATGTGACGTGCGCGTATTTTTCCGTTTCGGCGACGCGCAGATTCTTGAATTCGAGCTCGGCGAAAACGTTGGCGAGAATATGTTCGAGCTTTTCAGGGCCGAGGATGTAGCGCAGCCAGGGCCACGTCTTTTCATACTGCGTCATGCCCACGAACGTGAGATTTTTCGGCCGCGCGGGGTCGGCGAATTCCTTGAAACCGGGATCGAGGAGCGCGCGCGTGATTTGCCGGGCACGGTCCGCGCGAAAATTGAAGAAAATCACGGCATCTTCATCGCGAATCGGTCCACGCGGCACCGCAGGTTTTCCGGGAGAAGCCACGGTGGTGATTACGCTGGGGAGAAGGAATTCGTCCGTCACGCCCTTTTCGTAGCTGGCGCGAATCGCGGCAATCGGATCGGTAAATTTAAAATCGGCGTCGCCGTGCACCATGGCGCGATACGCTTTTTCGACGCGCTCCCAACGGTTGTCGCGATCCATGGCGTAGTAACGGCCCGTAACGCTCGCGATTTGACCAACGCCATATTCGCGAATCTTCTGCTGGAGCTGCTGGAGGAAATCGACGCCGCTTTCGGGAGGCGTGTCGCGGCCGTCCATGAAGCAGTGGACG
>PKUY01000423.1 GCA_003131705.1 Acidobacteriota bacterium
GGTTCTCAAAATATGGAGAAGGTAAGGGTCAAAGTCTCCCCGAAATTCCAGGTCGTGATCCCAAAAACAATCCGCGAAGAACTCAGGATTGAGCCCGGCCAGGAGCTCCTCATGTACTCGCTCGACGGCTCGCTGCATCTAGTACCCCACCGCTCCATCAAGGAGCTCAAGGGCATTGCCAAGGGGATGAGATGGAAGGACGAGTACCGTGACAACACGGAGCGCTTCTGAGATCTACCTCATCGACTCCTCGGGCTGGCTCGAATATCTCACCGAAGACTCAAAGGCAGGCGCTTTCGGACACTATCTCGAAGGGGACGCTGCCGTCCTCGTCCCCTCGATTGTGATCTTCGAGGTATACAAACATCTCGCCAAGAATCGCGGGCGCACCTTGGCCGACCGCTTCATGTCCCAGGTCCTTCAGCGCCGTGTGGTTCCACTGGACGAGACCATCGCCCTCGCCGCCGCCAACGCCAGCATCGACCATCGGCTAGGCGGCGCGGACGCCATCGTGTACGCCACCGCCCGCGTCTGCCAGGCCCAGCTCGTCACCGCGAACACCCACTTCCGTGGTCTCCCCGGCGTCATCATTCCCTAGTGTTGTAGTAACCGCCTGCAGTCTTCCTGGCTGCAACCAGTTACCCACGGCCCACGGTTACTCACGTGGACAAAACCGCCGTCGGGGATGTCCGGGCGATCTCGTTTTCCAGGTTGATTCCATTAATGTGAACGGCACTGTGGTCGAGCTTCGTGGCTCCGAAACCAAAGAAGGTGAGGCAACGACTACAACTCTTCTCACGCCGCTCAAGCACCGCAAGGACGCCCAGATCGAACCAGGCGCAACCTTCACCGCATTCGTCGCGGCCGACACGGTGCTCGCACCCGTGGATTAAGCTGGCACGCAGGAGTGAGCGACACTGTCCCTCGCCCTCTGATGCCGTGTTCCGCGCCGCAACTCGGCAAGCGAAGCAACCGGCCCTACGCCGCTGCCTCCTCCTCCACATCCATTAAGAAGTGCGAGCAGAAAAGCCATTCCAGAAGCTTGCGCGAATCGCGTTCTCATCGCGTCCCAGCCTTCTATCAATGCGATCCGTTCCACGGGGGCATCACCCATTTACTCTGAAGAGAATAGTGGAGTGTCGACAGCCTTACCGATCCAGTCGAGCGTCGTTAAATTCCAAGCTTCTCGATTGACGGCAGGTTCGTATCCCCAAACTCTTTACACCAACAACCGGATGAAATCGCCGGAGGATCATGCTACGGTAATCGGCGGTCGCGATCGGACTCGCGATCAAGACCTTAGTTTTATGCTGATGCATCAGGCGNNTCTAATCGCAACATCCCGTTATTAGAATCCAAGTTAAACTACTGAAAATAAAGGATCGGGACCGTTTCTAATCGCAACATTTTGCAGTGGCGACGAATCGGTTCTCAGCCGAAAAGAGATCATGGACACCATTCAAATCACGCTGCCGGACGGCGCGACACGCGAAGTACCTAGCGGCACCACTGCGGCACAAATCGCGACCCAGATTTCCCCGCGCCTCGGCAAGGAAGCGCTCGTCGCGCGCGCCGACGGCGAGCTCGTCGATCTTTCGCGGCCGCTCGACCACAACATCAAGCTTTCGATCCTGACGGCGAAAGATCCCGACGCGGTGCAGGTCTTCCGGCATTCCGCGGCGCATCTCCTGGCCGCCGCCGTGCTCGAGCTCTACCCCCATGTGAAGCTTGGTGTCGGTCCGCCCATTGACACCGGATTTTTTTACGAATTCGTGCGCGAGCAGCCGTTTACGCTCGAGGACCTCGAAAAAATCGAGGCCAAGATGCACGAGCTCGCGGCGAAGGACGTCCCCAACGAACGCAAGTTGCTCCCGAAAGCCGAAGCACTCGAGCTCTATCGAAAAGCGAATCAGGAATTCAAGTGCGAGCTGATTGAAGAGAAGGCCATCGAGCCGATGGTTTCCTTCTACACCACGGGAAAATTCATCGATTTCTGCCGCGGTCCCCACATCCCCTCAACCGGCCGCATCAAGGCATTCAAACTGATGAGCGTCGCCGGCGCCTACTGGAAAGGACAGGAAGGCAATCCGCAGATGCAGCGCATCTACGGCGCGTGCTTCGTCGATCAAAAGGAACTCGACGAATATCTTCACAAGCTCGAAGAAGCCAAGCGCCGCGATCATCGCAAACTCGGCACCGATCTCGATCTCTTCAGTATTCAGGACGAAGCCGGCCCCGGCCTGATTTTCTGGCATCCCAAGGGCGCCATCATTCGCCGTGAGATGGAAGACTGGCTCCGCGCGGAGCTCACTCGCCGCGGCTACGACTTGGTTTTCACTCCGCACGTGATGCGCCTCGAGCTGTGGAAGACCAGCGGCCACGCAAATTTTTATCGCGAGAACATGTTCGCTCCGATGGAAGTGGAAAAAGCGGACTATCAGCTCAAGCCCATGAATTGCCCGGGCCACATCCTTATATATAAGTCGCGCCTTCGCAGCTATCGCGAGCTGCCCATCCGTCTCGCTGAGCTCGGAACCGTATATCGCTACGAGCGTTCCGGCGTGCTTCACGGCCTGCTCCGCGTTCGCGGCTTCACGCAGGACGATGCTCACATCTTCTGCATGCCAGAGCAAATTGAAAAAGAAGTGCAGGACTGCGTCGAATTCGCCTGGGAAGTTCTCCGCGTCTTCGGCTTCGAGCGCTACGAAGTCGAGCTTTCCGGAGGCGATCCTTTGCGCCCGCAGGATTATGCCGGCACACCCGAGGAGTGGAAACACGCCGAGGACGCGCTCACCAACACCCTCAAGCGCATGAACGTGCCGTACAAATTCATGCCCGGCGAAGCCGCCTTCTATGGCCCCAAGATTGACGTCAAACTCGTCGACGCGATTGGCCGCCCCTGGCAACTCTCCACCGTGCAGTTCGATTTCAACCTGCCGGGGCGCTTCGATTTGGAATATGTCGGCGAAGACGGCTCGCGTCACCAGCCGCTGATGGTGCATCGCGCGCTGTGGGGATCAGTCGAACGATTTTTCGGAGTTCTCATCGAGCAGTACGCGGGGGCATTCCCCGCTTGGCTCGCGCCGGTGCAGGCTTCGGTCCTGCCCGTCAGCGGAAAATTCGAGGAATACGCGAAGCAGGTCACGCAGCAGCTCAAAGATGCGGGCATTCGCGTCCATCTCGATGATCGCAACGAAAAGCTGCAAGCGAAAATTCGCGACGCGCAGCTTCAAAAAATTCCCTACATGCTGATCCTCGGCGGAAAAGAAGTTGAGGCGAACACCGTCGCCGTCCGCCATCGCGCCAAGGGAGATCTCGGCCCACGCTCGCTCGATCAGTTTATCGCCGACCTAAAGTCGGAGATCAATTCACGCGCGGCCGTTTAATCGATGAGTGGCGGGAAAATGAAATTCTCAACCGTGAAACGCGTTGCGGTATGCGTTGGGCTGGGATGCGTCGGACTCACGATCATCCCACTGCTCGCAACTGGCTTGTCAGCGCGACCTCAAACGCAATCCGACCGTGACTGGACGGCGAAAAACTTCCCCGCTGTTTTCGATCAGCTTTTTTCCATCCGGCAAGCGGAAAGCGACTTCATCGCTGTCCGCGCTCACAAAGGCGGCGACAGCGACATGCCCGAATTCTCGTTCGTCCTCGAAAATACTCAGAGCGGTCGCTCGATCCGCGCCACGCTTCGCGAAGCGCAAGGCTCGTCGCTCTACCAGCAGCTGGTGGCGCTGCATTCCTCGGCGCCTTCGAAGTCACCCGAAGAATTGAAGCTCGAGCTGAAAATCCAGACCTGGACGTTTTCCGTGGACCAGTGCCCGGCGATCGCAGCCCAGTTCCAGGCCTTCAACAATATTGAGTTCGTGCGCCCACGGGACGATGATCCCATCGACGAGCATCCCATCCTTTACCAATTCCACGAATCCGTTGGAGGCGGCGATTCCGAAGTCACCGAGTTCGTCGAGTCCCGCGCCTTCCCTCGCTGGGCCAATGCCACCCGCAAAGCTCTCGACGCCTGCGCCGCTTCCGCCCCAGGTAGCACATGAGAATGAAGGTCCCGGACAGTAATTGTGGAGGGGATTCGCTGCCGGCGCACTTGTGCTTATATCATTGTTGGACCTTCTGGAACGGCCTCAGTCTCCCGCCCTGAGACACGTGATCAGCTTGATGGTGGTTGAATTACAGTATTGCGGGCGAGCGGCGCAGCCGTGCTATACTTTCCGCCCTGTCGCTCTGAGTTGTCTTTTCTACACTCCGAGCGAGGGTAAGCGGGCGGCGAAACAAGTTGGGTGCGCCCGGGAGGTGGGTTTATCGCAGAACGGGGTGGAGCTCCTGGCCTTCGGGTCAACGAGCGTATTCGAGCTCGTGAAGTTCGTGTGGTGGATGAAGCAGGGAATCAGCTAGGTGTGATGACGCTGTTCGACGCCATGAAGGCCGCGCGTGAAGCAGGCTTGGACGTCGTCGAAATCTCCCCGAGCGCCGTGCCGCCGGTCTGCAAGCTCGTCGATTACGGCAAGTTTCTCTACGAGCAAAGCAAGAAGGCCCACGAAGCCAAGAAGCATCAGAAGAGCTCGCATATTAAGGAAGTGAAGTTCCGTCCTTCCACTGCCGAGCACGATTACCAAGTCCGGAAGAACCAGATCATTCGGTTCCTGGGCGAGGGATACAAAGTAAAGGCCATGATTTTCCATCGCGGCCGCGAGATGGCCCACCAGGACGTCGGCCGCGGCAAGATGGATCGCCTTCTTAAGGACATCATGGACCACGCACTGGTCGAATTCGGACCGCGGATGGAAGCCAACATCCTGCTCGCGCTACTGGCCCCGAAAAAGGGAGCAAGCACCGCGGCGCCGGCGCGACCCGCGCAATCTGCGGCGGGCGGCCAAGCCTGAAAATTTAGGAAGAGGAAATTGTGAAGAAGAACAAGAAAATGAAGTTGAAGACGCACCGGGGCGCGGCGAAGCGCTTCAAGATTACGTCCACCGGGAAAGTGATGCGCTGGCATTCCGGCAAGCGCCACCTTCTCGGCACGAAAAAGCCTCGCCGCCAGCGCAAGTTGTCCGGTAAAGTTCAGGTGAATCCCGCGGATGTGCCGAACGTGCGTCTCGCGCTTCCCTACGGAATTTAGTTTTTTCGAGCTTTTCTGAGCTTGGCAGAGCGTTACGGGTGCCTGCCGGCCGGTTGCCCTGAGTTCGCTGGGGCATTTTGCAGTACCACGAGGCAAACCCGTCGTGCTTCCCGTGGGTTTTTGCGGGTAGCCTGACCGCGTTTGTCTCCCCGTTGAATTTTAGAACATTATACAAATAAGAAAAAGGGTTCGTCGCGAGAACGCTAAATCTTGGCCACGCGATATCTGCTGTTTTGAATTTGAGAGCGCCTTCGAGGCGCGCACGAGGAGACGAGAAACATGGCTCGAGTTAAACGCGGTACAAAGCGTCGCGCACGGCGCAAAAAGCTGCTGAAACACGCGAAGGGATTTTTTCTCACCAAGGGAAAGCTCTTCCGGTCGGCAAAAGAAGCGGTGAACCGCTCGCTGCGGTACACCTATCGCGACCGCCGCACGCGAAAGCGCGATTACCGCACGCTGTGGATTCAGCGCATCGGCGCCGCGGCGCGCGCGAACGGCACCACCTACAGCCAATTGATTCACGGGCTGAAGGCGGCAGGCATTGACCTCGACCGGAAGATTTTGGCGGATCTCGCCGTACGCGATGCCGAAGGTTTTTCGGCGTTGGTTACATCGGCGAAGCAGCACGTGAAGGCTGCGCCCGCCGCGACGCCGCAAACCGCGGCCTAGCGCGCTGCAATCCCGTGTAGTATTGGCACCGTTCCTGTAGGTCACCCCGGTTCGCCCGGGTGAGCTTTGCGCAGCTGAATGAAATCCTCGGGTCTTACGACATGAGACGTCGCAAGACCCGAGCTACATTGAAATAGGCACGGCGCGCCGTGCCCCTACTGAAAAACTTTGCCTGACAAACCAGTCGTCGAGCGAAAACTTTCCGAGTTGGGTGATACAACGCCCGAAAGGGTTGTGGCGCGTTTCGCGGAAGTGCGCGAAGAATTCGACAGGCAAGCCGTCACGCATTCCAACGATCCGGAAAGCTGGCGGTTATTTGTTATCTACTGGACCGGCCGCAAGTCCGGCGTCCTCTCGCAAATCACCGATAATTGGCTAAAACCCGCTTCAAAAGAACTAAAGCCTATCGTCGGGCAGGAATTGAACAAGCTCAAAACGCACGTCGAAGCGACGCTCGAAGAAAAGCGTAAAGAAATCGAAGCTGTGGCGGAGCAGTCTGCGGCCGCGCGCGATCAGATCGATCTTTCGCTGCCGGGCGTGGAGCGCGCCATTGGCACGCGTCACCTGATTCGCCAGACATTCGAAGAATTGCAGCGCATTTTCCTTTCTATCGGTTTTCGGGTCGTCGAAGGGCCGGAGATCGAGACTCCTTACTACAATTTCGAAGCCCTCAACATCCCCGAGCACCATCCCGCGCGCGACAACATGGACACGTTTTACATCGAAGGCTCGCGCGGCGGGCATTTGCTGCGTACGCACACTTCGCCGATGCAAATTCGCACGATGGAAAAAGAAAAGCCGCCGGTGCGTATCATCGTTCCGGGAAAAGTGTATCGCCGCGACAATCCAGACTCGACCCACGGCTATATGTTTCACCAGATCGAAGGCCTGGCCGTCGATACTGACATCACCTTCTGCGATTTCAAGGGCACGGTTGAATATTTCGTACGCGAATTCCTGGGTCCGCAGGTGAAGACGCGACTCCGGCCCAGCTATTTTCCTTTCACCGAGCCTTCGGCGGAAGTGGACGCGACCTGCCACATCTGCGGCGGCAGTGGTTGCCGCGTATGCAAATCCTCCGGCTGGATCGAAGTGTTCGGCGCGGGCATGGTGAATCCGACGGTGTACGGGTTCGTGAATTACGATCCGGAAAAACTTTCAGGCTTCGCGTTCGGTTTGGGCGTGGATCGTCTGGCGATGATGAAGTACGGGATCAGCGAACTTCCGCTGCTCTTTCAGAACGACGTTCGCTTCTTGCGGCAATTTCCGTGACGAATCCCGCGAGGATCGGCGTGTTTCGCAGAGACGCAGAGATGAAGATGAAAGTACTGGCGACCGACCCGAAGGAACGGTTCTCAAATCGCGTGGACGATTACGTCCGGTATCGACCGGGGTATCCGCGCGCGATTCCGGATGTGCTGCGCGATGAATGCGGCCTTGTGCAGGAATCCATTGTCGCGGATATCGGTTCCGGCACCGGGATTCTTACGCAGCTTTTTCTCGAGAACGGCAATTTAGTTTACGGCGTCGAGCCAAACTCCGCGATGCGGCAAGCGGGCGAAGAATTCTTGCGGAAGTATTCTCGGTTTCGCAGCGTAACGGGATCGGCCGAAGCGAGCACTCTGCCGGACGCGAGCGTTGACCTGATCGTCGCAGGACAAGCGTTTCACTGGTTCGAGCGCGCGGCGTCGCGCCGCGAGTTCGCGCACATTTTGAAGCCGCACGGCTGGCTTGCGCTGATCTGGAACGAGCGCGACGTGAACTCCTCGGCGTTTATGCGCGATTACGAACTTCTGTTGCAGCGGCACGGCAGTGACTATTTGAAAGTTCAGCACGTGTACTCCGAACAGGCAAAGCTTGATGAATTTTTCGCGCCCAGCGAAGTCCGCGAGCGGGAGTTTCAGAATCGGCAAGTGGTCAATTGGGACGGCATGAAGGGCCGGCTGATGAGCGCGTCCTACGCACCGAAACCCGGCGAAGCTGGTTATGAGGCGATGCTCGAGGATTTCGAAAAACTTTTCGCCGCACATCAGAATGATGGCCGCGTGACGATTCGCTATCGCACGTGCCTCTACTGGGGAAGGCTCGAGCCGCAATCTGATGGAATCACAGGTCGAAAACAGGAATGAAGGTTCTTTACAGGTGGCTAAAGGAATTCGTGGACCTGCAAGCGACGGCCGCAGAGCTGCGCACGCGTCTTTCGCTCGCGGGCGTTTCTATCGATTCAGTGGAGGAGTCGGCTGCGGGACCGGTGCTCGACGCGGAAATCACTGCGAACCGTCCGGATTGCCTTGGTCACTACGGCATGGCGCGCGAGGTTGCGGCAATTTACCGCCTTCCGGTGAAGCCGCTGCAGCTGAAGCTGAAAGAATCCGCCGAAAAAACATCGAACATAACGCGCGTCGAAATCGAATCCCCGAACCTTTGCGGACGCTACACGGCGAGGGTTTTGCGCGGCGTGAAAATTCAGCCTTCGCCCGACTGGTTGCGACGGCGCCTGGAAGCGATTGGCCAGAGTTCGATCAACAATGTGGTGGACGTTACAAACTACGTGATGTTCGAGCTGGGACAGCCGCTGCACGCATTCGATCTCGACAAACTGAGCGAACGGCGCATCGTGGTGCGGCGGGCAAAGCCCGGCGAAAGGATCCGCGCGCTCGACAACGTGGAGCGAACGCTGACGGAGGGCATGTGCGTGATCGCGGACGCAACCCGCGCGGTTGCGATCGCCGGCGTGATGGGCGGCGCCGAGAGCGAAATCAGCTTCAGCAGCAAAAACATACTGATCGAATCCGCGTGGTTCGATCCGGTCTCGATTCGGCGCACATCGAAAGCTCTTGGCCTCCGCACGGAAGCCTCTTATCGGTTTGAGCGCGGCTCCGATCCTGAGATGGCGGAGTTGGCGTCGCGCCGCGCGGCCGAACTAATCCAGCAGGTTGCAGGCGGCGAGCTTCTTTCGGGCGCCGTGGATGTTTATCCGAAGCGAGAGCCCGCGCAAAAAATCGAACTGTCGCGCAAGGAACTGTTGCGCGTGATGGGCGCGGACGTCCCAGACCGCGACATCGAAGAAATATTAACTGCGCTCGGATTTCAGCCGGTGCGCAAGGGTGCGAATGCGGCGAAACCCGGATCGAAGGATGCTGTCTGGCAGTGCGAGCAGCCTTCGTGGCGGCAGGACGTGACACGCGGCATCGATCTGATCGAAGAAGTCGCGCGGCATTACGCCTACGACAAATTTCCGCCGCGCCTGCCTCCCGCGAAGCAGCCCGCGCAACGGCTGCCACATGCGCCGGTACAGGACCGCTTGCGCGAACGCGTGATCGCGCTGGGCTATCAGGAAATTGTCGAAATTCCAATTGTAGATTCGCAGCGCGATGCGCTGTTTCGTCCCGAAAGGCTTGTGCCCGCGGTGATCAGCAATCCGCTGGCGGAAGACGCGTCCATGATGCGCTCGACCGGAACCGTCAGCATGATCCGCGCGCTCGAATGGAACCTGAATCACGGCCAGCGCAATTTGCGCTTATTTGAAATTGGCAAGACTTACGAATTGCGCGATGGCGAACCGGTAGAGACTACGGTGCTAACGCTCGGCGCCACAGGGCTCACGCGCGAAAAAACGATTCACGAGGCGGCGCGCGAATTTGGTTTCGCGGATCTCAAAGGCGATTTGGACGGAATCGGCGAGCTCGCCGGAGGATTCACATGGCAACCGACATCGCTGCCTTGGCTTGCAGGCGGGCGCGCGGCGCAGATTTCGATCGAGAGCGGCGGCGGTGCGGTAGGCGTCGCAGGACAACTGGCTCGGCGAGTCGCCGAGCAGCTCAAACTTCGGCAGGAAATCTTGGTGGCGGAATTGCGTCTGGAGCCGCTGCTCGTTGGCATCGAGGCGTCATTGGCCGGTTTGCGTTTTAACCCTCTGCCGCGATTCCCGGCGGTCGAACGGGATTTCTCGCTGGTGCTCGCAGACGACGTGACGTTCGCGCAGGTTGCCGAAACGATTCGTGCGCTTAGCATCCCCGAATTGCGCCACATTGAGGCCGCCGATCTGTTTCGAGGCGGACAAGTCCCGGCGGGCAAATTCTCGCTGATGATTCGCGTCACGTTTGAGAGCGCGCAGGCGACGTTTACCGACGCGCAGCTCGGAGATTTTTCATCGCGCATTGTCGGCGCTCTGCAGCAGCGGCTGGGCGCGACCCTTCGCGCGTAGCCCAGCACCGGTGCAACGCCCAGCTCACGGCGCTTGCGCCGTCGCGGGCGATGGCCGACAATGGCGGCAGTCCAGCCACACATCGGGGACGGAGCGCGAAGGTGAAAATCGAAATCTACGACCAGAGCTACAACGTTAACGCGGATCAGAACGACGATTATCTGAAGGAATTAGCGTCCTATGTGGACGGCAAAATGCGCGAAGTCGCTCACGCGACGCGCATGGTTGACTCCGTGAAAGTGGCCGTGCTTGCGGCATTGAATATTGCCGATGAACTCTTCGCGGTGCGCGAGCGGCAGCAGGAGATCGACGGGCCGCTGCGCAAACGCGTGGAAAAATGCGTCGCGCTGGTCGAAAAGGCCCTCGAACACTCCAATTGAAGCGCAGGCGTTGAACTGGCTTCGGCGTGCCTTTGGCGTCAACACCGGACGGGTAACCGATTGGGCCTGGCCGACATCTACTGTATGATCGAAGCAGGCTGTGTTATTCGGCCAGCGGAAATGCGCAAGCCAAGAACAAGTCGGTATCTGGTGGTCCCGGTAGCGCTACTGGCGCTGCTGTTGGTCGGCATGACGCTCGGAAGCGTCTGGCATCATCATGCAGGTTCTTCCGACGAATCAAACTGCTCGATCTGCCACCTGAGCCACCAGCCAATCGACCGGCCGGCTCCAGTCAATGAAACACCGGCACTGGCTCTTGTAGAACCGGCGCTCGAACTTGCAGACTCCGGCTTTGCCCCAACACTGGTCATTCAACGCGTCCCGGCCCGAGCCCCTCCCGTCGCATAACCTTCGTTTTTCCCTGTGCTGCCTCCGGCACACCTATTCACGTCCGATTTGTTGAGTGAGGGTTGAGCGTTCATGCGATTACCACATGCGCGATTCGCAATTTTGACTTTTGTTGTGTGTCTGGCCAGCGCCGCTAACGCGACGACCACGCTCGCGCAGGCTACTTCGCCGGCTCCAACTCCACCGGCAGCCCCATCGTCCGTACAAGGCCTAGTAAAAATCACGCTTGACGACGCCATTCAAATGGCGCTCGCGCACAATCACACCCTGCTCGCCGCCCGCACCACGATTCAACAGAGCGAAGCCCAGGAAACTACAGCGAACCTGCGCCCGAATCCGGTGCTCCTCGGCGACACACAGTTTCTTCCGATCTTCGAACCGGATCAGTTCAGCTCGGCCTATATGAACGATTCGGCGCAATTCGATCTCGGCCTGAGTTACCTATTCGAGCGCGGCAAAAAGCGGCAGCATCGCCTTCAGGCGGCGAAGGACCAGACGGACATCGCGCGCTCGCAAGTTGCGGACAACGAACGCAGCCTTTCGTTCCAGGTAGCGTCGCAATTCGTCAGCGCGCAGCTGGCCGAATCGGCGCTGGACCTCGCGATGCAGAATATGAACAGTTTTCAGAAATCGGTGGACATCGGCAAGGAGCGCTACAGGGCCGGCGACATCAGCGATGACGATTACCTGAAGATCAAGCTGCAGCTCCTGCAGTTCCAAACGGACGCATCGCAGGCGCGGCTCGCAAAAGTCCAGGCGCTCTCGGATCTGCGGCGGTTGCTGGGATACGAGTCGGTGTCCGCCGACTATGACGTGGCCGGGCCGTTCGACTACCAACCTGTCAACGCGCACCTGGAAGACCTTCAGGCAAAAGCTCTGGCTACGCGCTCCGACCTGCGGGCGGCTCAGCAGGGCGTGACCGCCGCGAACAGCCAGCACGAACTGGCGAAAGCGAACGGCAAGCAAGACATCACCGCGCAGGCCAGTTATACGCACACGGCCGATCTCAGCACCGCTTCGCTCTTCGGACAGATTCAAATCCCCATCTTCAACCGCAACCAGGGGGAAATCGCGCGCACGGGTTTCGCGATCACGCAGGCGCAGGAACAGGAAAAAGCCGCGAGCGAGCAGGTTCTGAATGACGTCCGGGACGCATATGAAGGATTGCGTACGAACGACGAAATCATCCAACTCTACCGCTCGGGCTATCTCGATGATGCGCAGCAGGACCGCGACATCAGCGAATACTCCTACAAACGCGGCGCGGCGAGCCTGCTCGGTTATCTCGACGCGGAACGCAGCTACCGGGCGACAGAGCTTGCCTATCGCCAGGCGCTCGCAGCATATCTGCTCGCCGTGGAACAGCTTCGCCAGGCGGTGGGAACGAGGATTTTGCCATGATCACACTACTGAGCACTATCAAGTCACTCAAAACAATTAAGTCAATGCGCACTTCGCGAATCGAACATCGCGGCCATGCGCTCGGGATCGCCGCGACACTCGCTTTGGCATGCGCGCTCGGAGGCTGCAGCTCGGACAAGAGCGAGAGCCGGATGACGTCGTACTCGTCCCGGGAATCGAAGTCGGCGACGCCTCAGCTTTTCACGATCCCGCAGGATCAGATGTCCCACGTGCAGGTCGTCACCGTACAGCCGACGAAGCTTTCCCGCAACATGCGGTTGACGGGAGCAGTTGCCTACAATGCATTCAAGACGACGCCGGTGATCACGCAGGTAGGCGGGCCGGTGACACGGATTCTCGTTGTCCCCGGGCAGCATGTGCATCAAGGCGCACCTATGCTCTACGTGACCAGCCCGGATTATTCGCAGCTGCTCGATGGATACATTAAGGCGCGAGAGACCTATCGCGTGGCGGACAAAAACTACGCCCGCGCGCAGGATCTCTACCAGCACAACGCCATCGCCGAGCGCGATCTGCTGCAAGCGGAATCGGATCGCAACCAGGCCCAGGCGGACCTGAACGCTTCCGAGCAAAGCATGAAAATCCTCGGAATCAAGAATCCAGAGGACATGCTGAAAGGTCCCTCTTCGGCTGAAATCCCGGTGATTGCGCCGATCGGGGGTGAAGTGGTCGAGCGGCTCGTTTCGCCGGGGCAGGTGATGCAGGCCGGCCAGACGCAGGCGTTCACGATTTCCGATATGAGTACCGTGTGGGTGCTGGCCAACGTGTATCAAGACGACCTGGCGTATGTGAAAAATGGTCAGGACGTGGTGGTGCAAACCGACGCGTATCCCGACAGCTTCCACGGCAAGATTTCTTACGTCTCCGCCGCGCTCGATCCCAACACACGCACGCTGCAGGCCCGCATCGTTGTCGATAACCCAGGCGAGAAGCTGAAGAAAGACATGTACTGCACCGCGACGGTCACAGCGGGCGTGATTCAGAATGCGATCGCCGTGCCCGATGCTTCCGTGCTGCGCGACGACGAAAATCAGCCGTTCGTTTACGTGACAACCGGTTCGAACCAGTTCGGCCGTCGGGCGGTTGAGATCGGGCAGAGCCAGAATGGCCAGACGCAAATTTTGAAAGGTCTCTCCGCGGGAGAAAACGTGGCGGGCGACGGCAGTTTGTTTCTTCAATTCGCCAATTCGATTCAGCACTAAGGGATGGACTGACCAAACATGATTCACCGCATTGTCCAATTCGCGTTGCGGCAACGATTGCTGGTGCTGATCGTCACGGCGTTTATTGCCATAGGAGGCGCGGTCTCCTTCCAGTACATGCCCGTGGACGCTTACCCCGATCTTTCTCCGCCGAGGGTCGAAATCATTACGCAATGGCCGGGGCACGCGGCGGAGGAAGTCGAGCGCCTCGTCTCGCTGCCCACCGAAGTCGAAATGAATGGCGTTCCGAAGTTGGATGTGATGCGTTCGATTTCGCTGTATGGCCTCTCGGACGTGATCCTCACGTTTAACGAAGGCACGGAAAACTATTTCGCGCGCCAGATTGTGTTCCAGCGGTTGAGCGAGGTCACATATCCATCCGGTGTGACGCCCACGCTCTCGCCGCTTTCGAGCCCTTCGGGACTTGTCTATCGCTACGTGCTCGAAAGTCCCGACCGCTCGCCACAGGAGCTCAAGACTTACGAAGACTGGGTGATCCAGCGCGAATACAAGCAGATTCCAGGAGTCGCGGACGATTCCGGCTTCGGCGGAACGGTGATGCAGTATCAGGTGCTGCTCGATCCCGCGCGGCTTTACGGATATCACATCCCCTTCCCGCAGGTGATCCAGCAGCTTTCGTTGAACAACGCGAACGCCGGCGGAGGGTTCTATTCACAGGGCGGCCAGTTCGATTACGTCCGCGGAATCGGTTTGCTTCGGGACACGCGGGATATCGGCGACGTAATTGTTGGCACGCAAAACGGCGTGCCCGTGCGCGTCCGAGATGTCGGCGATGTGACCATCGGCAACGCACCGCGCTTGGGAGAATTAGGCTTTAACAAGAGCGACGACTCGGTCGAGGGCGTCATCTTGATGCTCACTGGCGAGCAGACGCAGAACGTGCTGAAAGGCGTGGAAGCAAAAACAAAGGAACTGAACGAAAGTATTCTGCCGCCGGACATCAAGGTGCATCCGTTCTACGATCGCAGCGACCTGGTGCGTGTGACGACGGGTACGGTGGAGGGCAATTTAGTACGCGGGATGATTCTGGTCTTGATCGTATTGCTGGCTTTTCTCGTCAGCTTCCGCGCCGCGGTGATTGTGGCGCTGACCATTCCGGCGGCGCTGCTCTTCGCGTTTATTTTTCTGCACGCGCGGGGTGTCCCGGCCAACCTGCTTTCAATCGGCGCAATCGATTTCGGGATCATCATCGACGGAACTTTGGTGATGGTCGAAAACATCTTCCGCGAGCTCGGCCTGCGGGAAGGGCAGAAATACAACTTACACGAAGTGCTCCTAGCAGCGGCGAAGGACGTGGACCGCCCGATTTTTTATTCCGTTGCAGTGATCATCGCCGGTTACATCCCCATCTATGCGCTGAGCGGCCCTTCGGGAAAACTGTTTCATCCGATGGCGGACACGATGTCCATCGCGCTGGTGGGCGCTCTGCTGCTGACCCTTACTCTTGTGCCCGTGCTGTGCTCCTACTGGTTCAAAAATGGCGTGCATGAAAAGGTCAATCGACCTTTCGAGTGGATCCGACGGCAATACGCGAAGCAGCTCGACCGGTGCCTCGATCACCCGAAAGCGACGCTCTTTGTGGCCGTGTGTATTTTCGGCGCCACGCTCTTGCTGATCCCATTCATCGGCGCCGAATTCATGCCCCACCTCGACGAAGGCGCGCTATGGGTCCGCGCGACGATGCCATACACGATTTCGTACGAAGAGGCGGCGAAGTTCAGTCCGCAGGTCCGCAAGATATTGATGCAGTATCCGATGGTCACCGACGTCGGCTCCGAGCTTGGCCGCCCCGACGACGGGACGGACCCGACCGGATTCTTCAACGATGAATTCTACGTTGGCCTGAAACCGTATGACGATGCGTCCTGGAAGAGCGGGCCTGTTCGTAACAAGGCCGAACTTACCGACGACATCCAGAAACATCTTCAGGCTTTTCCGGGAGTTATTTTCAATTACACGCAGCCGGCCGAAGACGCAGTGGACGAAGCGCTCACAGGCCTGAAGAGTTCCCTGGCGGTGAAAGTTTATGGCCCGGACCTGAACGTGCTTCAGAGCAATGCTCTCGAGATCAAACGGCGTCTCGCACAGGTTCCCGGCTTCAGCGAACTCACAGTAGTGCGCGAGCTTGGGCAACCCAGCCTGCTGATCGACTCGGACCGCGACAAAATTGCCCGCTACGGCATCAACGTAGCAGACGTGGAAACCGTGGTGGAGGGAGCGGTCGGAGGCCAAGCCGCAACACAAGTGATCCAAGGCGAGAAGCTATTCAACCTTGTGGTGCGCATGAAGCCGCAATACCGTGAAAGCGCGCAACAGATCGGCAATCTGCTCGTCGGGACGCCCACCGGCCAGCAAATTCCGCTGAGCGAGCTTGCGAACATTCACGAGGCGAGCGGTGCGTCGTTCATCTATCGCGAAAATAATTCACGCTACATCGGCGTGCAGTACAGCATTGAGGGACGCGATCTCTCGAGTGCCGTTACGGACGGCCAGCGCGCCGTCGCCGACATTCAGAAATCTCTGCCGGCGGGCTATCGCCTCTCGTGGGGCGGCGAGTACAGCGAGTTCCTCGAAGCGAAGCACCAGATGGAAATCATCGGTCCGCTGGCTCTGCTTCTGATTTTCATGATTTTGTTCGCTCTCTACGGCAATTTCAAATTCCCGCTGGCAATCGCGCTCGGCGTGGTAATCACCGAGCCCGTAGGCGCGTTGATCGCGCTGAAGCTCACGGGCACGCCGTTCAGCGTGTCGTCAATCCTTGGATTGCTCGCGCTCATGGGAGTTTCGGTCGAGACGGCCGTGATTCTCGTGTCCTTCATCAACAAGCTGCGGCAGGAAGGCAGAGACATCCGGACCGCAACACGCGAGGCGGCTCTCATGCGGCTGCGACCCATTATGATGACGGCCCTTGTGGCCTGCCTGGGCTTGTTGCCGGCGGCGCTTTCGACTGGCATCGGCTCCGATACTCAGAAACCTTTTGCGATCGTGATCGTGGCGGGACTGATCTCGAGGCTTTGCATTGCGATATTCGTGGATCCGGTTCTCTATCGCGCGGTCGCCCGCGACGGCGATTATTTACAAGTCTGACGAGTTTAGTATGTTCGTATTCTCAGTAGTTCCCGGATCCCCTCCCACAGCTTAGCGGCATATCTCCCAGTTGATACGATCGAGTTTCCGATGGCGGCGTATTTGAACCGATCGCGAAGGCGCCCGTGAAAGCTCGCGACCGGAAAAATCCATATGAGGGCCAGTCGGACGCCGTGCTTGCCGGCCAAAAGCTTTTCCGTCAGCATTGCGCTGAATGTCATGGTGATGACGCCCGTGGAGCCGGAGACGCTGCTAACCTGCGCTCCTCCGGCGTGCAGAACGCGACGCCCGGCGAGCTCGCTTGGTTCCTGCGCAACGGCAATCTCGCCAAGGGAATGCCTTCTTGGAGCGGAATTCCGGAGGAGCGCCGTTGGCAGATTGTCACTTATCTGAAGACCCTCGGCGTCGGCGCTACTGCGGAAGACGTGACAGCCATCCCGTCGGCGAACAACCAAGCTCAGTGAACACTCGGCCCGCTACTGGCGTTTCGAGTGTTCATCAAACAGCTTGATACCTAATCATGTGTCAGAGATGAGCCTGAGCCCAAACCGCGAAACTCGCGAATCCTGCTACAATCAAGCGCGGAGTCGCCTGCGACGCAGGTGACGTTGCGAAAGCCTATTGAACCAACACTGGATCCCAGGGAGTCCGCGTCGACCTGCCCTTGTGCACGTCTTGTGCCGGCTTGCCGGTACGGGAAAGCCTTAAAGCAGGCGCAGGGCACCCACCTATTCGTGGGGTTCAGGGCCTAGCAGCGCACGGCGAAGTGGACCGCTCCGCTCTAGACTCTGAAGCTGACAGCTGCGGCCAGCAGAAAGAAATCAAAAATTGAGGATTCTTTTCATCGGCGACATCGTGGGGTCGCCCGGACGCAAGATCGTTCACGATAGGCTCGCGGATATCCTCACGCAGCGGGAAATCGACCTGTGCATCGCGAACGGCGAAAACTCCGCTTCTGGGTTCGGCATCACGCCGCGCATCGCGCAAGATTTGCTCGCCGAGGGAGTCGAAGTGATCACGGGCGGCAATCACATATGGGACCGCCGGGAAATCCTCGATTTCTTTCCGCACGAACCGCGGCTTTTGCGGCCTGCTAATTTCCCCAGCGGCTCGCCCGGCAGCGGGCTCTTCGTCGGCTGCGCCAAGAATGGCGTAGCGTACGCCGTCCTGAATCTGCAGGGCCGCACATTTATGACGCCGCTCGATGATCCGTTCCGCAAGGCATTGGAAGAGCTCTCGAAGATTCCGCCGGAAGTGAAAGTGATTTTCGTCGATATGCACGCCGAGACCACGTCGGAAAAACAGGCGATGGGTTGGTACCTCGACGGAAAAGTTTCGGCGGTCGTCGGAACGCACACGCATGTCCCGACCGCCGATTCTCGCGTTCTCCCGGGTGGAACCGCTTACATCACCGACGTCGGCATGACCGGTCCGCACGATTCCGTGATCGGCATGGAAAAGGAAGGCGCGCTCAAGCGCTTCCTCGACGCGCTACCCGCGCGATTCGTGGTCGCCGAGCACGACGTGCAGATGAACGCTGTGCTGATAGACGTCGACGAATCGACCGGCCGCGCCCGCTCGATCGACCGCCTCAATTTCCGCCTGGATTAGCGTCCATTCGGCCAGATTCCGCGCAAGCAACGTGAACTCGCGGAAGCGCATCTCTTGCCATCTGCAGCGGATAACATACCCAGTCGTGATTTGCCGCCCACAATTCGGTCTGTTCGTCGCCGTTCTGATCGCCGCAGGCGCTCGATGGAACATCTCGCCCGTTGCCGCACAGGAGCAAGGTTTCGCACGCGAAATCCTGGCCAGCGCGCGCATCTTCCCTGAAATAGGCCCCGGAGTGACAGCGCTCAAACGCGATTCTGCCGGGCGCTACTTCATTCTCGCAGCGCCTGCGAACACCATCGCGATTTATGGACCCAACGGCCAGCGTGTTGGCCAGATTCCAAATGCGAACTCGCGAGGCACCAAAATTGCCTACGCGCAGGATATCGATTTGGACGCCGCCGGGCGGCTGTTTGTGGCCGACCGCGGTGCGAATGCCGTGAAGATTTTTAAGCCGGATGGTTCGTTCGATGGAATGATCCCCGTCGCAGCTCCCACTTCGCTTGTCGCGCTTTCGGGCGAAGAGATAGCAGTCGCCGCGCTACGGTCCGAAAATCTAGTGAGCATCTTCGATGTGCGGGGAAAGCTGGTGCGCAGCTTTGGTTTTCTTGCAGGCGCGGGTGCCAACCAATTGGCGAGCCGGGGCCAGATTTATGGCGATGCTGCCGGGCACATCTATTTTGTCTTTGTCAATCTGCCGGATCCTACCGTCCGGACATACGACCGCTTCGGCTATGCCGCGTCCGAAATTTCGCTTCCGGCATCCGAGTTCACTCCTCAGGCAGAGGCCAAGGACTGGAAAACGGTCACCATCGAAAAGAGCGGCAGCGCACGAACGATCAAGCCGGTGATCAACGCCCTGAGCGTCGATCCGGAGACGCAGGACATCTGGATTGCGATTGGCGATGAGCTCCTGCACTACGACAAGGACGGCATCCGCCGCGCCGCTTACCGCACGGCGACAAAAGAAGGCGCGCAAATTGAACCTACCGCGATCCTCGTCGAGCACGATCGCATTCTTGTCGGCTCCGATCCGCTTGGAGTTTTCGATTTTCCACTTCCGGAACCGAGACAACTGATCGCATCCCCGCGCTGAAATTCGCTGGCCTGTTGAAACGGTGCCTGTGGAAAATCAGGCGCGGCGCTGTCGCTTCTTTTTCACCGGTTGAGCGTGTTTCACGGGATGCCCGCACACTTTTTGCGTGAGATCCACTTCAAAATTGAAATGTGGAAAACCTGTGAATGTTCTGTGGAGCGTGCGCATCTTTTTCGTGAAATTTTCTCTTGCTCATCGCGCTGTGTTTAGGCAGAATTCCCGCTCGCCTATTTGACTGATAACAATCGAAAGTCAGCAATCATGACACGTCGCAAACACCGACTTCGTTCCGGTGAATCGAACTGATCGGTAAGGCCATTTAGAGCCCCTTTTCGCAGGAAGGGGATTTCCACAGCATTTCCACATCAGTGGAAATTGCAGTAGGGGCTAATTTTCTCGATGAATCTCTGGGATAAGGTTCTCCAGCATACGGAGCGCCGCGTAAATCCACACAGTTTTGCTACTTGGTTTCGCCCCACGCGTCAGGAGCGGGCGGACGATACTCGTTTGGTCGTTCGCGTGCCGACGCGCCTGTTTTGCAAGCGCCTCACCGAGACGTACGGCGAGCTTTTGCAGGCGGTTTTGACCGAAATCGGCCGGCCTGGCCTGGCGCTCGAGTTTATCTGCGTCGAAGCGGAACCTGCGCCGGTGAATCCGGCTGCTGCTGCACAGGCGAAGCTCGACTTCGACTCGTCGAACAATCAGCTCAACCCGCGCTATACATTCGACAAGTTTATCGTGGGTTCCTCGAACCAGTTTGCGCACGCCGCGGCCGTCGCGGTGGCAGAACAGCCGTCGAAATCCTACAATCCGCTTTTTCTGTACGGTGGTGTGGGACTCGGCAAGACGCACTTGATGCAGGC
>PKUY01000366.1 GCA_003131705.1 Acidobacteriota bacterium
GGATTGGCAGCGTTCGCAGCAGCTCTACAAGGAGCAGCTTATCTCCAAGCAGGATTTTGATTCCGCGAAAGCCACATATGACAGCGCGGTCGCTGCGGTGACTTCGAGCCAGGCACAGGTTGATCAAGCGCGGGCTTCCAGCGAGCAATCGCGGTCGAATCTTGAAGAGAACAACGCCGTGCTCAGGCGTACACGGGATGTTCTGCGCAAAACAACGTACACCGCTCCGATCGACGGCATCATTAGCTATATCGCGGTGCGGGTTGGCGAAAACGTGGTTCCAGGAATCCAAGGTACGGCGGGCAGCTCGATTTTGACGATATCGGACATGAGCGTCGTCACGACGGAAGTCAAAGTAGATGAGACTGACATCACCAGCGTTCGCGACGGAGAGCCAGCCGAAGTAACGATAGACGCCATTCCAGGTAAGACCTTCAAAGGTCACGTATCGGAGGTCGGTGAGCTCGCCATCCTGCGCACGTCTGGCCAGGCGGCGATGACAGAGGTGACAGCCAACACGCAAGAAGCGCGGGATTTTAAGGTCGTCATCGCGCTCGACAATCCCCCGGAATCCTTGCGGCCCGGCCTTTCCGCGACCGCCAAGATACAAACAGCGCAGAAGCAAAACGTTCTCACGATTCCGATACAAGCGCTCGCCGAGAGATCGCAACAAGAGTTGGATGAGGCCAAGAACGGCACCAGTGGCAGCGTGACGCTTGCGGCATCGAAAAGCGAAGGCAGCAAAAAGGCTGACATTCAGGGGGTTTTTGTCGTCCGCGGAGGGAAAGCTGAATTCGTTCCGGTGCAGACCGGGATTACCGGCGTGACCGATATTGAAGTTGCCAACGGTCTGCGCGAGGGTGATCTGATCGTGACCGGCAGCTATAAAGCCCTGCGCACCCTCAAGCCCGGCACTCCCATCAAAGTCGACAACTCCGTACCTAAAACGGACAATTCGTCCAGCTAAGACGGTTGTTTTTCAGGAGCTCAAACATCCATGGCCGTCGAAGAAATCGTCGCCCAGAATTTTCGCCAGGACCTGATTGATGCCGGCATCGTTATCCAGACCGAGGATCTCTGGAAGACGTACGAAATGGGGACCGAACAGTTGCACGCCCTCCGTGGTGTGAGCATGAAGATCCATAAGGGCGAGTACGTTGCGATCATGGGCCCGTCAGGATCCGGAAAATCCACACTAATGAACTTGATCGGCTGCCTGGACACGCCGACTCAGGGAAACTACTGGCTCGCAGGACGTCTGGTCAGCCAGCTGGATGACGACGAGCTCGCGTCGATCCGCAATAAAGAGATCGGCTTCGTGTTTCAGACCTTCAACCTGCTGGCTCGCGCAACCGCGCTGCACAATGTGGAGCTGCCGATGATTTACAACGGCACGCCTTCCGCGGAACGCCTGGAGCGCGCCAAAAAGGCCCTCGCGCAGGTGGATTTGACCGAGCGCATGATGCACAAACCGAACGAGCTTTCGGGAGGCCAGCGCCAGCGCGTGGCCATNNTGCTGGCCGATGAGCCGACGGGGAACCTCGATTCCGGCACAGGCGAAGAAATCATGGCGCTGTTCGCGCGACTCCACCAGGGCGGCAACACCATCATTCTCGTCACCCACGAACCGGACATTGCGACGCATGCCCACCGCGTAATCCGCTTGCGCGACGGCAGAGTCGAAAAAGACGAACGCACCCACTAAGCGCGATTAAGTAGAAAATAGATTGCGAACGAGAAAGAGTACGTTGGCGGGACGCTCCGCCAGACGTCGCATGAACCACGGAAACCAGAACGAGCCGTAGGAAACGAGTACGCCGCTCCGGTAACCCTCCCGAGCCAGCCGCAGTTGTTCTCCGCGCTGAATTCCATAGAGCATTGCAAACTCGAGCTGGTCTTTCGCAATTTCTTGTGAGGCAGCCCAGTCGATAATCCGCGCGATCAATATCCGGTCGTGCGTCGCCAGCGCGGCCCGAACACCCGCGCGTCGCGCGCCGGGACTCAGGAGCATCTGCGCGAGCCGGAAGTAGTTTTCATCCACGTCCGCTTTTTTCGCTAGCGCAATTTCGGGCGGCTCGCTGTACGCGCCCTTCACCAAGCGCACCGAACCGCCCATCGAGATGAGCGATTCGACGTCTTTCTCCGTACGGCGCAGGTATGCCTGCACGCAGACCCCTGTGTTTGGATATGCCTTTCTCGCGCAGCTATGCAATTCGAGGGTGCGATCGACGTAGGTACTCTGCTCCATATCAATCCAGACCGTCTTGCCCACACGTGTTCTCTCGGAAGATGTGCCTAAAGCCTGCGAGTGTTGGGTGAGCTTTGTGAGATTCGCGAAACAAAATTCGAAATCGAGATCCAGGCCAAGTTGCGTGAGTTTAACGGAAATTTCGGATGGCAGCGCGGCGCCTTGAATGCGCTCGAGCAAGTCCAGATACTGAGCGGTGACGACTTCGGCCTCGGCGCGATCGCGCACATTTTCGCCCAGATGGGTCAAGAGCGTCGCGACGCCGTCCGCGGCGAGACGGCCAGCCGCTGCGAGAGCGTCGTCAACTTTTTCACCCGGGAGAAACCGCCCGGAGGCGCTGCGCACAAAACGAAGGCGTGGCGCTTGGTCGCGCAGCCAAGCGTTTTCCGAGGCTTTCACTAGAACGTGTCGCATCCAGCTCATGGATTCAGGTGAAGCGCAAACAGCTTCGCTCCTTCATCGCATCTTACACGCAGATCGCAGCCTGGTAACGGGGGGCTAAACCGCAACCGCCGGGGGCATGTAATCGCTGCACCCGAACAGATTTCGTGCCCGCTCGGCGACGAGTCAGCCACCCTACAATCTCCAAAATACCATCTATCGCGGGTTGAACCCGGTAGGTACTCGCATTTCGAGACGGGCTTGATGCGCAGTATCTGCTGCGAAACTACCTGTGGCGTCAATTTTTCGCAGATTCCGCGTTCTATCTCTCTAGCTAGGGCCGAGGTTAGGTCTGGCCCGGGATACGTCGTCGATGTTCAGCTGGGAATCCAGCGCACCCGCTTGTCCGAAATGGATTGCACCAGATTTCGCCAGGCGCTTGAATCTGGAAGACCGGTGGAGCGAACAGAGCACGGTTCACCCGTCGCCTTCGCATCCCGTAGTTCCGAAGGCTCACGCGTCGCTTTCCTTGCCGCACTGGTCTCAGAGCATTTGCAATTTCACTAACCGGATTGCGTTGGCGGCCGACATCTCTGGCACGTACGATCACGGGGGTAACCTCTTCACCAGCACAACTATCTATACGTATCAGTTCGGTCCCCGAATTTATCTGTTCGGCCACCACAGGATCAGCCCTTTCGTGCACGGATTGTTGGGTCTGAGCCATGGCAACATCGGCATTCCGGCAGACCCTACTGACCCTGTGGATTTCCGAGCTTTTACCGAGATGGATCATGGGTATTCCTGGGACGCGGGCGGCGGTGTAGACCTCGCTTTTAGAAATCGTTGGGCTCTCCGGTTAGAGGCCGATTATGACCAGACGCAACTGTTCGGCGGACAGCCGAACCAAAACAACTTCAAAGTTGGCGTCGGCCTTATATATCGCATTGGCGCAAAATAGGTCCCCCCTCTTCAAAAGGCCGGGCGCGCGAGTGCCCGACCTTTTTTCGTTTCTGGAAACTTCGCTTCTGCGGTAACTTCCTCGGGTCAAGATTCAGATTCCTTTCGAGATGGCTTGGCGAGGCGAACCAACCCCATCGGGGTACGATCGCTTCCAAGCAACGACACGGCGCACGTATCCCTTAGGAGGCTGTTGCAGATGAGGAAGCTAGTAGGACGTTGCGGTTTGCTCGCGCTGTTCTTTGTGCTGTTCATCCCGCTGACAATCGCGCCAGCAATGGCGCAGGACCAGCCGGGAGCAGGACAGAACACACCAGCACCAGCACCGACGAAGCCCGTCAAGGTAAAGCGCACGTACATTACGCCTAGATTCGAGCTTTCTGCCGGGTACAGCTATCGTAGCTACTATGCTCCCATCGGAACGCTCGGCATGAACGGGTGGTATGGCTCGGTGAATTATAATTTCAAGCGCTGGCTGGGCGCGGAGGCTGAGGTCGTCGGTGTCGGCAAGAACCAGGGGTTTTCGAGCGCGCTCGACCTACCCCTCGGTGACACGCACATCTACACATTTCTAGTCGGTCCGACGATATTTCCTTTGGGCCATCGAAAGTTGACTCCCTTCGGTCATGTCCTGTACGGAGGCGCGCACTATAGGAATGCGGTCCCAGTATTCGCGGGTGTCCCGTCTTCGGTAGTCACAAGTACAGTCAAGTCGTGGGAGGCGGGTGGCGGACTCGACTTCAATTTTTCGTCCCACTGGGGTGTTCGTCTAATTGAAGCGGACTTTGGAAGCGCCAACTTCTTCCCGAGTACTTCTACGTTCACTAACCGGGGCACCCATCGCGTCTCATTCGGAATCGTCTACCGCTTCGGCGAGAGATGAGGATCCGGCAAAGGCCGTTGCTCGCGTGAAAATCATCCACACTTCGCAGTAACTCATCCGCGGGCGTTCCGCTCATCACAAAACGCGAATGTTTCGCGAGTTCATTTCCGACTGATTGCTGAGCGCCGGCAAATGCTTGCCAATAGCAGCAAGCAGTTTTGAGCTCGGCGCCAGACCCGCTTCTAGATTGCGCTTGCGAAGAGGACGGCGTTCATAGCAGATTACGGTTCGATGGGGATTCCTCTCGAAAACACTCGGCAGCGGGTCGTTCTATTGGTTGTAGCTTTCGTCGTTGCCGCAATTCTGATCTTCCAAGCTGGCACGACCTGGCTGGCGGATCATCGCCTCGAGTCCGACAATCTCGGGTTGATGGAACGCGGCGCGGCGCTGGTTCCTGGCAACGGCGATGCATGGGACCGCCTCGGCCGTGTGCGCCAGTGGGACTTCGTGAACTCCGATTTACCCGGTGCTATCGCAGATTATGAAAAGGCCACTGGGGTTAACCCCCGCTCGGCGTATTTCTGGATGGATTTGGCTGGCGCGTACGAGGCTGCGGGGGATGCGTCTCGCGCTCAAGACGCATACGCACATGCGGAATCCGTGTACCCGGCTTCCGCGGAGGTGGCTTTTCACTATGGCAATTTCCTTTTGCGCGAGCAGAAATATCCCGAAGCTTACAGGGAGCTCCAGCGAGCCGTTCGCGCTGATCCGAAATTCTTGCCGCTAGCCATTTCGCGGACCTGGCGATCGAACGAGGACGTCGATCAACTCCTCACTCAGGTGCTCCCCGCAGACGCGGATGCATATTTGCAGGCGGTCGACTTCTTCGCGTCCATCCGGCAGG
>PKUY01000004.1 GCA_003131705.1 Acidobacteriota bacterium
CGCAGCTCGACCGGTTTCTGATGCGCATTCGCATGGGCTATCCATCGCGTGTCAGCGAAAAAGAGATCATTCGAAATCATTCCGGCATGGGCGTCGCCGAGCAAGTTGCGCCGATGATGGACGCGAGCGATGTGGCCGCGATGCAGAAAATTGTGTCGGAAGTGAAGGTCGAAGACAGTTTGCTGGATTACGCGCTGGAGATTATCGAGCGCACGCGCACGACGGAGCAGCTAAGCCTGGGCGTGAGCCCGCGAGGCGCGGTGATGCTGCATCGCGCGGCGCAGGCGCGCGCGTTTCTCGAAGGGCGCGACTACTGCCTGCCCGATGATTTCAAGCAACTCATCGTTCCCGTGTTCGCGCATCGCGTTGTGGTGAGCTCGCGATACGTCTCGACGCAGAAGAAATCCGAACAAACTGAAGCGATTCTCCGCGAAATCCTCGAAACCACGCGCGTCCCGCTATAAACGCCATGCCCGCGACGATGAGTTCGCAGCAATCCACGCTGTCACGATGGTGGCAGACGCGCGACCGTCCCGGCTGGCGCAATTTCGGAATCGCGATGCTGGCGCTTTCGGCGGCGCTCATCATCGCGCTATTTTCCGCGGCGGCAGCGCAGGAAGGCCGAATCCTGCTTGCGAGCATCGCCACGGTGCTCGCGCTGGGTATCGCCGCTTGGGTTGCCATCGCGATCGTGCCGGCACTTGCGAAACGCACGAGCCTGCGCTGGCTAGCGTACCAAGTCGATTACCGCCTGACGCGCGATGGGACTATTTACCTCGCGGCGGTTTTCATTCTGATTCTCGCGGCGGTCAACACGGGCAACAATCTTCTTTTTCTGGTTCTCGCGTGCCTGCTCGCGGGAATTCTGATTTCCGGAATACTTTCGCGCGTGGTGCTCACGGGCATCGAGCTGAAGGTCGATTTACCGGAACACATTTTCGCGGAGCAGCCAGTGCTGGCCGAAATCGAGCTGCGAAACGAGAAGCAGGCGTGGCCGTCGTTTTCACTGCTGGTGATCGGAGTGAGCAAGAAGATTGGCGGAAAAGCGAAAACCGGGGCGGACAAAAACATCATTAAAGACGGGCGCGCGCCCTCTGAAATTCTGACCCGCCCCGTTTTTTTCCCTTACATCTAGCGGAAGAGCGCGGCGCGGCAGAAAGTCGAGCTGCGGTTTCCCCGGCGCGGCGTTTATCGGCAGGATGCGTTCGGCATTCGCACACGATTCCCGTTCGGCTTCTTCGAAAAAACGCGACGCGTGGATTCCGATATCCAGATCGCGGTGTATCCCCGCGTCGAGCCGACCGAACAGTTTTACGAAGTTTTGCCGCTGCTGACGGGGGAGATGGCCAGCTTCTTTCGCGGCCGCGGGCACGAGTTACATTCACTGCGCGAATATCTTTCGACCGACAGCGCGCGGTTCGTTGACTGGAAAGTGACGGCGAAGTCGGGGCGGCTGATGGTCCGCGAGTTCGCGCGCGAGGACGAACGGCGCGTGATGCTCGTCCTCGATCCATTCCTTGGGCCGGCACGTGCCGATCTCGGCGAGATGGCCGCCGCCGAANNTGTTTCCATGACCGCATGCATCGCGTGGCATTTTCATGAGATTCATTCCGTGCTGCAATTTCGCACCGACCGCTTTTCCACGCCGATGGCGCCGGCAGGCGAAATCATCTACGACACGTTGCGCGAACTGGCCGTGATCGAGCCGCAAACCTTCGCGACGGGCGGCGCTTTTCTCGACGAGCTCGCCCATGAACGCGAGATTTTCAAAATCATAATCACGGCGCGTTCGCAGCGAACGATTCCCACAGCGCTGTGGTCTTCTTCCTATTTTCTGTTCACCGACAGCCTCTAGCGGAACTTTCCGGCGGCTCATGCGAGAATAGCGCGCGTCCGCAAATCGCATGGGAATCCAATTCAAACCGCGCTCTCTCGCATCCTTTCAGCGACGCCTGCTTGGCTGGTTCCGCAAACACAGCCGCGATCTTCCATGGCGTGCGAGCCGCGATCCGTATCGCGTGTGGGTCGCTGAAATCATGCTGCAACAAACACGCATCGCGGCCGTGATGCCCTACTACGAGCGCTTCCTGCAACATTTCCCTGACGTCCGATCGCTCGCCGACGCGCGCGAGGAAAAGGTCTTGCAACTTTGGTCCGGGCTCGGGTATTACAGCCGCGCGCGAAATCTGCATCGGGCCACCAAGGAAGTTGTCGCGCGGCACGGCGGAGACTTTCCGGGGACGCTGGAAGAGACGCTCGCGCTTCCGGGCATCGGAAGTTACACGGCGGCTGCCGTGCTGAGCATCGCTAAAGATGTGCCCCTGAGTGTGCTTGACGGCAATGTTGCGCGCGTGCTTGCCAGGCTATGCGCGATTCGCGGCGATTTGCGCGCCCCGCGACGGTGGCGACAGCTTCAGAAAATCGCCGAGAAACTGCTCGCGCAAAAGGCCCCCGGCGACTGGAACCAGGCGTTGATGGAGCTGGGTGAAACAATTTGCACGCCGCAGACTCCGCGCTGCGAAGTATGCCCTGTCTCACGGTGGTGCCGCGCCTATTCGCTCGGGCTGACGCGCGAAATCCCCGCGCCGCGCAAAAGACGGGCGCCGGTGAAGATTCGCGTCGCCGCCGCAATTCTGCGCGATCCGCAGGGACGCACGATTCTGGTGCGAGATCCCGGCGCGCATGACGATGTGCTGTTTTCGCGCATGTGGCAGTTCCCTGCGGTTGAAGTCGCGCGCGATCCAGCAGCGGAGCTGGCGGCACATCTCGAGAAAATTCTAAACATCAATGCTGGCGGGCTCGAACTCAAGGCGCTTCCGGCCGCGCGCCACGGCGTCACGTTCCGCAACATCACACTTCTGCCATTTGTTGCGCAGGTTTCACGATTACCGAGGCGTCCACGGACGCGCGTATTGTCAATCAGGGACCTGAGCGATCTTCCCGTTTCGAGCGCGACAAAGAAAATTGCGGCCGCGCTTTCGCAGCCTTGAGGCGAGGGCGCAATTGTTAGCCGTTTCGCGTCGCGCGTGCGTGGGCCGCGTCCGAGCACGTTCGCGGAGTGCTAGCATCGTAAGATCATTATGGCTTCCGCCGCGCGACCGATTCCTCCGCCTCTGCCTGCGGTGCAACGCTATTTCGAAGTGTCGCTTTACCTGCTCGTCGCGACGGGCGTGCTGGCGATCGTCTCAACCGGAAAGCTCGATCTATTTTCGACGCTGATTCCGCCGATTGCGCTGGCGTACAAGGGGTGGCGCATCCACCGGGGACGCGGCCCGGAACTCTCCCCTCGCGTGGCTACATGGCTGGTGCTCGCCTATTTTCTTTTCTTTCCGCTGGATTTGTGGGTGTTGTCGCGCGGGCTTTCCGATGGGGCGCCCAATCCGCCGCTGTATGCGGCGCTGCTTTCGGCAATTCATTTAATGATTTTCGCGACGCTGATCCGCCTATATTCGGCGCGCTCCAATCACGATTACGCTTTTCTGGCGGTGCTCGCGGTCGCGTCCATGCTGGCTTCCGCGATCCTGACGGTTGAGACGGGCTTTCTTGTGGCGCTCGCGATTTTCTTGGTTTTGTCGGTTTCGACGTTCGTCGCACTGGAAATGCGGCGCAGCGCCGCGGGGGCGGTTGCGCCGCCCATGGAAGCACACTCGCCGATGGCGCAACAACTGATTCGCGCGCTGGGCATCACGTCAATTCTTGTTGCCGCAAGCGTGCTTGCCGCGGGCGTCGTCATCTTTTTTCTGATTCCGCGCTTCACCACGGGCTATCTGAGCGCGCTGAATCTGCAGCCCAGCTTGATGACTGGCTTCAGCGACAACGTCACGCTCGGCGAAATCGGCGAGATCAAGAAAAATACCGCAGTGGTGTTGCGCATCCGAGTGGACGGCAATCCGGCACAGGCGCAGGACGTTCACTGGCGCGGCATCGTGCTCACGAATTTCGACGGCACGCGTTGGTTTACGCCGGCGCAGGACAACATCGTGCTCATGCCAAGCTACGAGGGGAACTACTGGTTGGGAGCGTCTGGCCTGCCGCGCGGCAATTTTTATCAACTGCACTACACCGTCCTGATGGAGCCCATCGCGACGGACGCGATCTTTCTCGCGCCGCGCACGCAAATCGTCAGCGGGAAGTTCGGCGAGGAAGTCAGCCGCCTGAACGCGCCGCCGCGGCGCGGCTATCTGCTTCTCGATAAAACCGGCTCGCTGTTCAATTCGGTCCACAACAACACAAAAATTCGATATGAAGGCACGGCGCATCTCCCGATGATTCCGCCGGCCGAGCTGCGCAAAGCTTCTTCCGAGTATCCCGATGCAATTCGAGATACGTATTTGCAATTACCTGCGCTCGATCCGCGCATCCCGGCGCTCGCCGATAAAATCACGGCGGGCGCGCAAAACGAATACGACAAGGCCGCAAATATCGAGGCTTACCTGATCGCGCACTACGCCTACACGCTCGATCTTTCGGGGCCGCGCGCCCAGGATCCACTTGCCAATTTTCTTTTCGTCCGGCGCTCCGGCCACTGCGAGTACTTTGCGTCGGCCATGGTGGTCATGCTCCGCGCGGAGGGAATTCCGGCGCGTTACATCACTGGATTTCTGCCGGGTGAATACAACGATGTGGGAGGCGACTACATCGTGCGCGAAAGCGACGCGCACGCATGGGTCGAAGCCTATTTCCCCGGCTATGGCTGGATGACTTTTGATCCCACGCCACCCGGAAACGATCTTCACGACGGGCTGTTCAAGCGGATCGCACTTTACTGGGACTGGTTTCAGTTCACGTGGGCGGAGTGGGTGGTCAACTACGATTTCTCGCATCAATTGACGCTGGGACAGAATCTACAGAAATCGTCACGCAGTTGGAGCGAGCGAGCGCGGGATATCTATCGTCAAAAAAAGGAAGCCGCGATGCGTTATCTCCTCGGCCTCGACCGCAGGATTGAGGCTTCCTCCCTTTCGCTTCCGAGCGTGCTGGTATTCCTCGTATTGCTGCTGCTCTTTTTGCGCGGGCGCACGATGATTCGCTACGGAATTGCGCGGTGGCGTTTGCGCGCGCGCCGCGGCGGAAACCTAACGGCGTCGCTTGCTGCGCTCGAGTACACCGAAATGCTCCGCTTGCTCGAACAGCGCGGCTGGAAGAAATCGCCATCGCAAACGCCGCTCGAATTCATGTCGACGATCCCGGTAGCCGATTTGTCCGCGCCCATTTCGCAATTGACCGAGCTCTACCAATCCGCTCGCTTCGGCAATCATCCCGCGCCGATTGAGCAGATGTCATCGCTGTTGCGGTCGATTCGCGATTCGTTGCGCTCGCGCAAGTCGTCGCCCCGATGAACCGCGCAACCAGACGTGACCCACTCGCAGGCCTTACCCTAAAAGCCAAGGGCTAAAGCTTTGCGCCAGATGGGCGCTGCTCAACGGTTCGGCGGCGTTCGTCGCGGGCTGGCATCGCATACATGATAGAATTGAGTGTTTGCAATCAGGACTGAGAGAACCGCTGAGATGCCGAAGGTCGGATTCGTAAGCCTGGGATGCCCGAAGAACCTGGTGGACAGCGAGGTAATGATGGGTATCCTCGTGCGCGCGGGATACGAGCTTACGCCGCGCGCCGCTGACGCGGACGTCCTCGTCGTCAATACCTGCAGCTTCATCGCGCCCGCGCAGCAGGAGTCGGTGCAATCGATTCTGGAAATGGCCGAGTACAAGAAATTTGGCCGCGCGCAAAAGCTGATCGTCGCAGGCTGCATGGTCGAGCGCTATCGCAACGAAATTCGCGAGCAGATTCCTGAAGTTGATGCGGTGATCGGCACGGGAGAAGTCGAAAAGATCCTCGAAGTGTGCGAAGGCGAGATCCGCGCAGACGCGGACGCGCACGATCCCGAGTCGCCGACGTATCTCTACCACGATCTGACGCCGCGCATTTTGACGACGCCGAGCCACCGCGCCTACATCAAAATCAACGAAGGCTGCGACCATCCCTGCACGTTCTGCGTGATTCCACAGCTGCGTGGGAAATTTCGCAGCCGGCGATTCGAATCCGTGGTGCACGAGGCCGAAAATCTTGCGGCGGCAGGTGTGCGCGAAATTTCCCTGATCGGCCAGGACACAACGTACTACGGCGAAGATCTGGGCATCCGGGACGGTCTTCCTCTGCTGCTGGAACGCCTCGCGCAGGTGGAAGACCTCCATTGGGTACGCTTCCTCTATTGCTATCCGAACCGGATCACTAACAAACTTCTGGACACGATTGCGGCGCACCCGCGGCTGGTGAAATATCTCGACATTCCGCTGCAGCATGCGAGCCGCAGCGTGCTGGCGCGGATGAAGCGCGGCGGGAGCGCCGACGCGTTTTTGAAAATATTGGAGAAAATCCGCAAGACGATTCCGGGCGTTTCGATTCGGACTTCGTTCATCGCTGGCTTTCCCGGCGAAACGGAAGATGATTTTCGCGTGCTGTGCGATTTTGTAGGCGCCGCCGAGTTTGATTGGATGGGCGTTTTTGCGTTCTCGGACGAGGACACGGCTAAGAGTTTCCCGCTCGGAAATAAAGTCGATGCAAGGACGATCGAACGCCGCCGCAAAGAGCTGATGGCCATTCAGAAGAAACTCTCGGCGCGCAAATTGAAGCAGCGCGTGGGGCAGCGGCTGCAAGCAATGCTGGAAGGCCCGTCGAAGGACACCGACCTGGTGTGGGAGGCTCGGCTGGAAGGCATGGCGCCAGAAATTGACGGCAAAGTTTACATCACGGATTTCGAAGGCGTGAACGACGCAGAACAACTTCCGGCGCCCGGCACGCTCGCCACCATCGAAGTTACCGGAACGAAGGATTACGATCTCATCGGCCGCGTGGTCGATTTCGAAGCGCGACCGAGCAGTGTCTTGCCGAATGTGGCGCACCCTCCACTTGCGAATAACAATCTTTTCCCAATCCTCAGCTCCCGTTAGAATAGCCGCGTCCATCGCGACGCCTGGCCCGCTGTAGAAAACGCCAATTCAACCCGCCGCGAAACCGATTCCGCGCGCAGGTAGCACGTTCCAGCATGATCAGGGACCGCGCGGATGTGAAAGACGCGAAGGAGTGAGCCTATGAGTGCAAGCGCCCGTCAGCGATTGGTTCCGGTGCCCGAGCCGGCCTTGACGCCGGACGAAATGATCGCGCGAGCAACGGCGCTGCAACCTCGGCTGCGCGATGAGCAGGCCGAGACCGAGCGCCGTGGAGTCCACTCGGAAGCCCTGCATCAGGAATTTCGCAGAGCCGGATTTTATCGCTGCATCCAGCCGCGACGTTTCGGCGGCTACGAATTCGATCTGAAAACTTTTTATCGTCTGGCGATCGAGCTCGCGCGCGGTGACCCGTCGGCGGCGTGGTGCTTGATTCTGGGCGCTGGACACTCATTGATGCTCGGCTCCTATTTCGACGAGCAAGCGCAGGCGGACGGATTCGGACCGGACGGCGAGTTCAGCGCTCCGTCCGTCGCTGCGCCAACGGGCACGGCAACGCCCGTTGCGGGCGGCTGGGAAATCAAAGGCACGTGGGCGTACGCATCGGGCGCGCCGTATGCGACGCACTTTCTGCCGTCGATATTGATTCCGGGCGAAGATCCCGAGCGTCCCCGGCTCGGCCTCGCGCTGATTCCGCGTTCGCAATGGAAAATGCTGAATGACTGGGGCGCGATTCTGGGAATGCGCGGCAGCGGGTCGAATTCGATAGAGGTGGAGCACGCAATCGTGCCTGCAAACCACGTGATCCCGTTGGATATGTGGGAAATTGATGTGTCTCGCGGAACGCCCGGCTCGCGGCTTCATGGAAATCCGATGTACGCGGGGCGATGCCTTTCGTTTTTTCACGCCGAACTCGTATCGCTGATGGTGGGACTAGGTTACGGCGCGATCGACGAGTACGAAAAGATCCTGCGCTCAAAAACTACCCTCTTTCCGCCGATTACGCCGCGCTATATGCATCACGATTATCAGCGGCCGCTGGGACTTGCTCTCGGAATGATCAACGCAGCAAAGCGGCTGGCGTTGAATGCGGGCGACGTGTACATGGAATATTGCCGTCGAGGTGCGGAGGGCGGCGCGCCGTTCTCGATCGAGGACGATCTCACTCTTTTCGCGAGCCTCGAGCATGGCGGGCGACTCGTATGGGAAGCGGTCGAGATGTTGTTCCGTACGTGCAGCTCAAGTGGCGCGAAGGACGGCCAACGCATACAGCGCTATTACCGCGATATATCGATGTATCGCGGGCACATTTCATCGCAATACGAAACAGTGGCGCAACGGCTTGCGCTCGTGCATCTGGGGTTGACCAAAGGCGCGGGAATGCAGGGACGAGCGGAAAAGAATGGGCCGCCGCGGTGAGGTGGCAGGCGATTGTCGGGCGGCTGGTTGAGTGCGTGGTCAGCGCGGGAAAACCATTCGTGCTAGTCTAGGTTCGGACTCGTTATGAATCGGCGCTGCCCGATCTGCCGGAAGCCTACCGACTCAGAGACGCACGCGGACTTTCCATTTTGCAGCGAGCGCTGCCGCCTGCTTGATCTGGGCAACTGGGCGAGCGAGAAATATGTGATCAGCGAACCGGCGTATGACGAATCGATGTTCGAAGGTCTCGATCCGGAAGCGGCATCTTCAGAGACGGACGACCAGGAATAACCAGGAATGACGTCTAACGCCGGCTCGCGATTGTCAGATGCCTCTGCGCTACCCGAATCATCGACAACACCCGCGCGCAAGCCGCGATTCGCGGTTTTTATCGCGACCGCGTGCGGACTGGGATATCTCCCCAAAGCGCCCGGGACATGGGGATCTCTGGGCGGTCTTTTGCTGGCGCTTGGGCCGTGGTGGGCATTCAACATGTATTCGCTTGGCGTCAACGTGACCAAGCGCGGCGATGAGCTGGCTTTTTTGCATATGGCACCGTGGCGCATGGACCCATTTGTTTTTTGCCAGATGGTGCTGACGCTTTTGGCTGCGGCAATCGGCGTGTGGAGCGCGGACCGAACAGCGAAATTCTGGGGCGTGAAAGATCCTGGGCGGGTCGTCATCGACGAAGTATCGGGGCAACACCTAACTCTGCTGCTGGGGTGCGCGATTCCCGTCTGGTGGAGGCTGCCGAAGGATGCTTGGGCGAGTGTTCCATTGGGTTTCGAAACGGTGAATTCGGCGCTTAACTGGAAATATTTGCTGCTAGGTTTTATACTTTTTCGCTTATTCGACATCTGGAAACCGTTTCCCGCTCGGCAAGCGGAATCTCTTGCGGGCGGCTGGGGAATCATGGCGGACGATTGGTTCGCGGGTGTTTACGCCGGCGCCGGACTGTGGATCGCACGCGCGGCTGGGCTTTGAGGCTGATTCAGCTGGTGATGTTTGCAACGTCCGCTGCGAGCTGGCGGGTTTGAACGGCGACTGAAAATGAGCACCACGCCAAAAATCGAACGAGTGAAGCCGGGTGCGGGATTGCCGGGTGGCGAAATTTCCATTGAAGGCAGCGGCTTTGGCTCGCGAAATCATACGCGGCCTCAGGTGCAATTCGGAACTTCAGAGGCGAACGTGATGCTGGCGGCGGAGAATTTCCTCGTTGCGGCCGTTCCAGAAGGCGCGACGGGCGGTGCTGTGCGAGTACTCATGGGCAACATCGAAAGCGCGCCGTTCCCTATCGCGCTGGGAACGCTGATCGCCGACAATCTTCACCCCGTGGGAAATCCTGCTGTGGATGCCGATGGAAACGTGTTTATCACTTTCAGCGGTCAGCGCGGCCAGAAGGTCCCGGTTTCACTTTATAGGGTGACGCCGAACCACGCGGTTAAGCCGTTCATCACAGAGCTGATGAATCCGACCGGGCTCGCGGTCGGCAACGACGGCTACCTCTTCGTCTCCTGCCGCCACGAAGGGACGATCCACCGCATATCGCCCGACGGGCGTTCGATGCAATGGATTGAAGGCATGGGAACAGCCACGGGGATCGCGTTCGACAGAGCGGGAAACCTGTACGTCGGCGACCGCAGCGGCACGATTTTTAAAATTGGCCCGGACCGCGAGATTTTTGTCTTCGCCACGCTGGAACCTTCGCTCGCGGCGTATCATCTCGCGTTCAGCCCGTCGGGCGAGCTTTTCGTCACCGGGCCGACGACTTCAAGTTTCGAACGCGTCTACCGGATTTCTCCCGCCGGAGAAGTCAGCGTTTTTTTTCGCGGCCTGGGACGTCCGCAGGGGCTCGCGTTCGACCGACAGGGAAATCTGTACGTGGCCGCGTCGCTGGCCGGAAAGCGCGGGATCGTGCGCCTCACACCTCAAGCGGAACCCGAACTGGTGGTCGGCGGAAGCAACATCGTCGGACTGGCTCTTCTCCCAACGCGTCGCGCAATGATCACCACCAACAATGCTCTGTACAACCTCGACTGGGAGGTCGAGGGACTTCCTCTGAACGGCTAGCGGACCAATGCGGGCCGAAATCATCGCCATCGGTTCGGAACTACTCACACCTTTCCGGCTCGACACCAACTCGCTTTTTCTCACCTCCGAACTGAACAAATTTGGGCTTCGCGTGACCCACAAGTCCGTCGTAGGCGACACGCCGGAGGAAATGCGGTCGTCGTTCGGCCAAGCTCTGGAGCGCGCCGACGTAGTCGTCACATCCGGCGGGCTTGGACCGACCGATGATGACCGCACGCGTGAGACAGTCGCCCAGATGCTGGGACGAAAACTGTACCGCGACGAAGGCGTCTTCCAGAAAATCCAGGAGAGGTTTCGCCGCTTCGGGCGCGCAATGCCTGAAATCAACGCGCGGCAGGCCATGGTTATCGAGGGCGCCACGATCCTTCCGAATCCGAAGGGGACGGCGCCTGGACTTTGGATCGAAGCACGAGGACACGTTCTAATTTTGCTTCCGGGCGTGCCACAGGAGCTGCGCGGGATTTTCGAAAACGAAGTGCAGCCTCGGCTGGCAAGACTTGGAATCAAGCAGCGCCTCTATACGCGCGAATTGCGTATCACCGGGATCTTCGAATCGGATGTCGAGGAACGGGTATCGCCGCTCTACCCCCAGTATCCCGATGTGGAGGTAACCATTCTCGCGGCCCCGACGGGCATCCAGCTGCACCCGCGGCTGTGGTCCGAAGATGCCGCCAAAGCCGAAGCCCAGCTCGATGAGCTTGTGAAGCGAATGTCGCTGGTGCTCGGCGAGTATTTGGTTTCCACGCGCTCCGAATCGCTGGAAGAGGTCGTCGCGCGGGTGCTTACAGAGCGCCGCGCCACAATCGCCGTCGCCGAGAGCTGCACCGGGGGCCTGCTGGCCGAGCGGCTCACGAGCCTGCCCGGCAGCTCCGCCTATTTCGTGGGCGGGGTCGTCTGCTACAGCAACGAGCTGAAGACGAGCCTGGTAGGCGTGCCAGCGGAGCTGATCGAGGCCAAGGGAGCGGTGAGCCCGGAGGTGGCGCTGGCGCTCGCGGAGGGCATCAGGAGACGCACCGGGGCGAGCCTTGGGGTCGGAGTCACCGGTATCGCTGGTCCCACCGGCGGAACGCCAGAGAAACCCGTAGGCCTTGTGCACATTGGAATCGCGGACGAACGTGGTCCACGAGCGTCGGAGTTTCGTCTGCCCGGAGACCGCGAGCGGATCCGCCAGTTTTCCACCCAGAGGGCTCTCGATATGGTGAGGCGATATTTCCTGTTTCCCGCGTAGGCGCGTTCGTGAGGCGCCCGCCCTGGGGTGCGATTGAAATGGCGGCTTGAAAGACTATGCGGCTGTTTGTTGCGTTTGATTTGCCGGATATCGTGCGCCATGGGCTCGCTGATTTGACCAAAAAACTCAAGCCACTGTGCAAGAACGCGCGGTGGGCGCGCCCGGAGGGAATGCACGTTACGCTAAAATTCATCGGGCATGTGATCGACGAAGCGGACACACGCAAGCTTGATATGCTGCGCGCCGCGCTTGCCGCTGTGTGCTCAGATGCGCCCGTCGAGATGCATTTCCGCGGCGTGGGATTTTTCCCCGATGCGCACCGCCCTCGCGTTTTGTGGTGCGGAGTGAAAGCATCCGCGAACCTGGCAAAGCTTGCAGCCGGCGTGCAAGATGCGCTCGAACCGCTGGGCATCCCGCGCGATGAACACGACTTTGTACCGCACTTGACGCTCGCTCGATTCAAATTATCGCCCGTCGAGAAATTCCACAGTTCACGTGAAGGATTCGATGAACTTGCCCGCTCGCTCGCCGAAATGGCACAAAATGATTTCGGTTCCGTGCGCGAATCGGAGTTTCATCTTTTCGAAAGCCTCTTGAAACCGACGGGCGCGGAATATAAGAAGATCCAGACGTATTCCTTCGTGAAGGAATCCGCGTGAATTCTGGCTCCATGGCCGGGCTTATTCTCGTCGCCTCGTATCTGCTGGGATCGATTCCCTTCGGGCTTTTAATCGTGAAGGCTCGCGGCGGCCTGGATATACGCTCGACCGGCAGCGGCAATATTGGCGCGGCAAACGTCGCGCGCAACGCCGGCATGCTCCTGGGCCTGCTCACACTTCTACTCGACGCCGGAAAGGGCTATCTGGGGGTATGGATTGCGGCGCGATACACCGGCGGCAACATGCGCTGGGTGATGGCGGCGGCCGTGGCGGCGGTAATCGGGCACATGTTCCCGATCTGGCTGCGGTTCAGGGGAGGCAAGGGAGTCGAGACGGCCCTCGGGGTCTTTCTGCTCATCTGCCCCATGGCCGTGGCGGCGGCTGCGGGTTTCTGGCTGCTGGTCGTGTTGTTCTGGCGCTATTCCTCGCTCGGTTCGATGGTTGCGGCAGCGGCTCTGCCCGCCTTGGTGTACCTGTTTTACGCGCCGCGCCATGCGCCGCCGAATTACGTCCTGCTGAGCACGATCCTCATCTCCGTTCTCGTGCTGGCTAAACACTACCCCAATATGGCGCGGCTGGTGGCCGGCAAGGAAAAACGCCTTAACTCGCGACACTAGAACAGCAACCGCGAGCCCTCTAAGGCCCGCATTCCCCGCTCCGCGCAACCTGCTCTAAATACAGCCAGGAAAGTAGCTTATAGGGCAACCGTAGTACCACAGTCCCGTTGTGCCCGTCGTTTGGCTCCGCTAGCATTTTCGAGCGGGATACCCATGCCCATTAACGCCCTCAAACACTTAACCACTCGACGCCTGCGTATCCTTTGGATCGTAATGGGCGCGCTCCTGGTCGTCAGTATCACGCCTCTTTGGCTTTACCACCGCGAAGCGCTGCGGCTAAGCGAAGAAAAATTGCAGGATACCGAACGCGTGCAGCAGAGCGAAATTACGCGTTCGCTCGCGAACGAAACGCTGCAATTCGAGCAGAACCTGCGCGAGCAACTGCTAACCGAGCGGCAGCTTCTGGCGCTCACCGGCTGGAATCAGCATGTGGACGAACCCACTCATGCCCCGGAGCTTGCGCGGCTGTTGCAGGACTTCGTCGAAAATAATCAGAATATTATGTACGTCACCGCCGTCGACCGGCAGGCCAAGGGGCAATCGGCCGGCAGCTTCAGCGCGGATCACGATCCATTTGTCCAAGCGGCCTTGAAACGGGCGTTCACATCCAGCATTCAAGGCGTCGATTCCATCAGCGAACCTTTCGCACTCGGGCAGGACAGCCGATCCGCTCTGGTGGTTTCGGTTCCGCTCATGGCCGACGGGCAGTTCTCGGGGATGTTTGCCGCAGTCGTGTCGCTCGATCGATTGCAGGCTCGGCTGCAGGATGCAAGCGTGCGCGATCGTACCGTTTATATTGTTGACGTTCACGGCCATATCGTCGCCTATCCGGACACGCGCGAGCTAGTTCCGGGGCGCGACGTCACGACTACCTCACCGCTCGCCCGGCAAGTCACCGAACTGCCGAAGGAGCTGCGAGCGACGCAGACAACGAACTTCCTGGTTCCCGGAAAGAACAAACGTCATCCAGTCGAAATGATCGGCACGTACAGCACGATTCCGGAATTGAGCTGGGCGGTGATCGCGCAACGCAGTCTCGACGATGCGCGCGTGGATGCGGGAGTGAAGGAGCTGACGTCGGAGGCGCTGCAGTTCGTGGTGGGCGTCACGATCATGGCGCTGATCATTGGATATCTCCTGGCGGTTGGAATCACGCGCCCGATCCGCGATCTGGTGAAATCCACACGCGCGATCAGCCGCGCTGAATTCCACGAACGCGTGCAGGTGCGCGGAACGGCCGAAATCGGCGAACTGGCCGAAACGTTCAANNCAGCGACATTGAGGAATACATCCAGCGCCTGAAGCTGGCGGCAGAAGAAAATCGCGAACTTTTCCTGGGCTCAATTCGAATGCTCGCCGCGGCCATTGACGAAAAAGACCCATACACGCGAGGTCACTCGGGACGCGTGGCGAAATATTCGATCATCCTCGGCGACGGGCTAGGTTTGAATGCCAAGGAACTCGATCGGCTTCGGATTTCGGCGCTCTTGCACGACGTCGGCAAGATCGGCGTGGATGATCGGGTCCTGAAGAAACCCGGCAAGCTCACCGATGAAGAATTCGATCTCATGAAGCAGCACCCGTCCAAAGGCGCGAATATCATGCGTCCGGTCGCGCAGTTGAAGGACATGCTTCCCGGTATCGAGCTGCATCACGAACGCATGGACGGTGCCGGTTACCCCTACGGCCTGGCGGGAGACCAGATACCGATGATGGCGCGCATCATAGCCGTCGCGGATACGCTAGACGCGATGACCACGAATCGCCCGTACCAATCCGCTATGGATCTCGATTTCGCGCTTGAGCGCATTCGGTCGCTGGCGGTCTCGAAGTTCGATCCGGATGTCGTCAACGCGCTGATAACAGCGGTTGAAGGCGGACATTTGCGCCTCAGCGCGACGCTCGTCGAAGTTTAACCATGGGACGGTTTCCGATAACTAGGCTAACCGATCGCCGGTGTAAGGCAATTTATTGACCACCATCCGCATAAAGTATAATCCGCTGTTAGGAACTGGACGATTAACGTCTCATTGTTTGCAACCGCGATGATTTTCGGGATTATCGCGAATGCATGCGCCCTGTTTGCCCTCTACAGAATTCCAGGCCTGGGTTTCTCCGTAGGTCCGTGGTGGTGGCCCAATAGAGGTTTTCGGTTGTATTCCGCGTACTGGAAGATAGCTCCTACGAAAGGATGGTCCAGGCTCCCTCTTATTGGGGCCGTCCTCGCATCAGTTATTGCAGCAATTTTCCTGCTCTGCGTTGGATTAGGAAATCATTAAGCTTGTCAAGCCGATGGCGCCCAGTAACTGCCGCGCCCGATAAACGCGTTCGGCACGCCATCTCCCGCTCCTCTGCTAGAATGATTAACTTCGCGTTCGCGCGAAGGATTCACTCGGCCAATCCATGATTTCACTGTTCGGAAAACCGGAACCGACACTACTCGAACGGCTCAAGCAGTCAGTCGACAAAACGCGCACGGAACTTTCCGCGCGCGTGGAGCAATTGCTCACGGGCGATCGGCCCGTCGATCCGGAACTGCTGAAGCAACTTGAATCGGCGCTGCTCAACGCCGACATCGGCGTGCGAACCACGAAGCAAGTGATTGCCGCCCTACGTCAGCAGGTGAACGAGCACAGAATTGTGGACGCGGCCGCGCTAAAACAGGAGTTGAAGCGTCAAATCGTGAAGATTTTGGTGGTACCGGGCGCGAATTCTGATGGAGGTGTGGCCAGCACGCCGGACGGCAACGTGAATGTGCGGCCGCGCGTGCTTTTCGTTGTCGGTGTAAACGGCACGGGGAAAACAACGACGATCGGCAAGCTCGCAAATCGTTTGAAGAAAGAAGGTGCGAATGTGGTGCTATGCGCTGCGGACACGTTTCGCGCCGCCGCGATCGAGCAGCTCGAAGTCTGGGCGCGGCGCGCCAGGGTCGATTTGATCAAACAGAAATCCGGCAGCGATCCTTCAGCCGTAATTTTCGATGCGCTTACGGCTGCGCAGGCCCGCGCCGCCGATATAGTGATCGTGGATACCGCCGGGCGGCTGCACACGAAATCGAATCTGATGACCGAGCTCGAAAAGATGAAACGCACGGCATCGAAAGTGGTGCCGGGCGCGCCGCACGATGTGTTGCTCGTCCTCGATGCAACCACCGGACAGAATGGACTTAACCAGGCCCGCGAATTCTGGAGCCATGCTGGGGTCACCGGAATCGTGCTGACAAAACTCGACGGCACCGCGAAAGGCGGAATCGTGGTCGCTATCGCGAGCGAGCTGAACCTGCCCATTCGATTTGTCGGCACCGGCGAACAGATGGACGATCTGGTGCCGTTTGACGCGCAAACGTATGTCAACTCGCTCTTCGATTAAAACAAGCCGAGACCACGATTACTGGATGAGCCAGGCCATCGAGTTGGCTGGCCGCGGGACTGCGCTGGCACATCCGAATCCGCGCGTCGGCGCGGTCATTGTGAAAGATGGGCACATAGTAGGAGAGGGGTTTCACGTTTACGATCGCCGCGACCACGCGGAGATTGTTGCGCTGGGCGCGGCGGGACCAAAAGCGCGCGGCGCGTCGTTGTATGTGAGCCTGGAACCGTGCTGCACGACGGGGCGCACCGGGCCTTGCACGCAAGCCATCATTGCGGCGGGCGTAAAGCGGGTGTACGTCGCGATGAAGGATCCCAATCCTCGCGTAGCGGGGCGCGGCCTGGCGCAGTTGAAGCGCGCAGGAATCAAAGTGACACTCTCCGAGAAGCACGAATCGTTCGCTCGAGAGGTGAATGAAGATTTTGCGAAGTGGATTCGCACCGGGCTGCCGTTCGTGGCGCTGAAGACTGCGCTGACCCTCGACGGGAAAATCGCGGCGCGCGCAGGCAGCACCACTTGGATTACGAGCGAAGCCTCGCGGAACGAAGTTCAGCGGATGCGCCATGCCGCCGACGCGCTCCTCACCGGGATTGGCACGGTGCTCACCGACGATCCGCGGATGAGCGATCGCACGGGCCAACGGCGCACCAGAAGCCTTCTGCGTACTGTGGTAGATTCGCGGCTGCGCCTGCCGCTGAGATCGAAGCTCGTGAAGTCGGCAAAAGGCGATCTGATTGTCTTTACTACGCAACGCGAGGATTCGGTGAAAGCGCGAGTGCTGAAGCGAGCTGGCGTTGAGGTTGTTACCATTCGCGAACGTCGCGGCCACGTCGATTTGCACGCCGTAATCGAGCAACTAGGCAAGCGGGAGATCTTGAACGTTCTGATCGAGGCCGGCGCGGAGTTGAACGGCGCCGCACTTGAAGCTGATATCGTTGACAAGATGGTTCTGTTCTACGCTCCAAAGATTATGGGAACGGGCGGAGTACCGATGGCCCGCGTTTCGTCCCGCTGGTTTTCCCAGTCGCCCGTCCTTACAAATTTAACAGTACGCCGTCACGGTCCAGATTTCGCGGTCCAAGGATATTTTCACGATGTTTACGGGAATCATCGAACACGCGGGAAGAATTGAAGCGCTAGAGCGTCGCGCAGATGGCGGACGGCTGCGAGTGAACCTCGCGGGCGCTGAGGAACTTTCCGCACAAATGCATCTCGGCGACAGTATTTCCGTCAACGGTTGCTGCCTGACGGTGGCTGAATTCGGAAAAGACTATTTTTACGCCGATCTTTCGGGCGAAACGCTGCGGCGGACATCCTTGGGCGAAAAGAAGCCCGGCGATTTTGTGAACCTCGAACGGCCGCTGGCGGCGAACGCGCGACTGGGCGGGCATTTCGTTCAAGGGCATGTCGATGGCGTAGGCCGCGTGACGAAGCTGGTTCCCGAGGGCGAGAATTGGTGGCTCTCCGTGCGCGTGCCGGAGGATTTGCGCCGCTACGTCGTCGAAAAAGGCTCGATTGCAGTTGACGGTATCAGCCTCACCGTCGCCCGCTGGCAGGATGGCGTGGCCGACATCGCCGTGATTCCTTTCACATATGCCCACACAAACGTTGGCGCGGCGTTTCCCAATGACGCCATAAATATTGAAGTCGACATACTTGCGAAATACGTGGAGAGCCTGCTCGAAAAACGCAAGACGCCCGCAACATCGCACCTCATCGTCAGCAAGCTCATTGACGAGGGTTTCTGATTCGGATTTCCTAGCTGAAGGCTTAGAGT
>PKUY01000358.1 GCA_003131705.1 Acidobacteriota bacterium
TCGCAGCCGGCGGCCTCTGGCGTGGCGCAACGCAAGTCCGGTAGAATGCCAAAGGAGATATTTAATGCCTTCCTTCCCCGGCGTTGACTTCCTGGACTTCGATTCCCTGCTCAGCGATGAGGAGAACCTAGCCAGGAACACCGCTGGTCAATTTGTGGACGAGCAAGTGCTGTCCATCATCGTCCGGCACGACCGCGCCGGGCGCGGTGACCCAGGAGCTCGAACGCGGCGATTCGGGATTGCGCAGCTTCGTGTCGGTGCAGTCGGCGCTGCTGATGTATCCCATTCAGGCCTTCGGTTCGGAAGCGCGGAAAGCAGAAAGGACTGAAGATGAACAACCTCTGGATGGGGCGCGCGAGACGGCTCGAATGGCGCGGGAAATCCTCGGACGAATGGAATCGTCGACGACTACTGCGTGATGCGCCACATGAATAATCTCGAATCGGTGTGCCTATACGAAGAAACACACGATATTCACAAGCTCGTGATCGGCGAGCGAATCACCGGAATCGCGGCCTTCAAGTAAGCGTGTCGCTTACAGAACGTTTTTGCTTTCTGGCGATGCGTGCTATATCGCGTCTGAATTAGAATCATTCTTATAGTTAGTTTCGGCGGCAAATCATAGGACACCCCAGGAGCCCATATGGAACATGAACTAAGTCTCGAATTCTTGCGCGTGGTGGAGCAGGCGGCAATCGCCTCCGCTCGGACAATGGGATTGGGTGACGGGCACAAGTCGGATCAGGCGGCCGTGACGGCCATGCGTTCCCAAATGGATTCCGTCGGAATGGACGGCACAATCGTCATCGGTGAAGGCGAACGCGATAAAGCCCCTATGCTTTTCATCGGAGAAAAAGTTGGCGCGGCTGTTCGCGACAAGAGCCGCAAGTATCCGGCGGTAGATATCGCCGTCGATCCTCTTGAGGGCACCAACCTCTGCGCAACTGGCGAGCCAAATGCCATCGTCGTCCTGGCCGCCAGCGATCACGGCGGATTGCTCCATGCCCCAGACCTTTACATGGAAAAGATCATCGTCGGCGGCCCCTGCAAGGGCGCTGTCGATCTCGACGCCCCCGTGGCCGAGAACCTGAGCAACATTGCCAAGCGTCTGAATCGCGACGTTGACGACCTGGTCGTCATGGTGCTGGAACGGCCCCGTCACGAAAAGCTGATTCAAGATATACGCAAGGCCGGGGCGCGCATTCGTCTGATAACCGACGGAGATCTCTCCGCCGGAATCAGCGCCGCTGTTTCGAATGCGGGTGTTCACGCAGTGATGGGCACCGGAGGCGCTCCGGAAGGCGTGCTGACAGCCGCCGCTCTGCGCTGCTTGAACGGATACATGCTGGGGCGGCTCGTGACCTCAAAACCCGAGCATCATGAACGACTCGCGCAAATGGGGATCAAGGACGCAAAACGAATCTATGAGACCCAGGATCTGGCCCCTGGCAAAAACATTATTTTCGCGTGCACGGGCGTTACCGGTGGTGGACTGCTTCGGGGAGTGCGCTTTTTTGCCGGGGGCACGCGCACGCAATCACTGATCATGACTCTCGAGCAGAGAAAAGTGCGTTTTATCGATTCCGTCCATCTCGAAAAGGGAGCGGACGTGAGAGTTCGCTTCTATTAGGACGATCGCGCGAACCGCGACGCACCTGGCGCGAGCCCCGCTACCGGCGATTTCCGATTGATCTTTCTGGGCTGATCACGGCAACAAACAAACTCCGTACCCGCACCCGCCAAGGCACGAGTCAGATGCCGGCCGCATCCAGTGAGGTGCGAACCGGCATCAATCTCTGGCTAAAATGTGTTCTGCCGTGTTACCGGTGTATGGCCGACGCAACGTGCCCGGCTTGAGTCTGCCGTCGCGGCATAGGCGGCATTCTCTCGCTGGACTGCGGAGCGAGCGGGCGCACCTGATGACTGGTGCTCACGTGATCGCTGATCGCTTGCAGCCGTTTGAGAATGCCTTGCCACTGCGTCCAATCTAGTTGCCGCAAGAACGGCCGGAGACCCTGAATAAATGGGTCTTCGAGTACGGTCTCGCCATTCGTTTCCGGAACGAAAAAACGGTTCAGACCGACTCCCAAAGCTTCAGCAATCTTTTCGAGCGTGCCGAGGCTGGGCGTCATCTGCCCGCTTTCGATTCTGGAAAGATACGAACGTGAGACGCGTGAGCGTGCTTGCAACTGGCTCTGGGTCATGCCTCGTGACTCGCGCAACTGGCGGATACGCTGGCCAATATTCTCGACGGTTTCTCGATTCGGCCAGTTCTCGAACAGTTGACGATCATCCCCCGGGAGATCTTGGGGCGACGGCGTCGGAATGACGAACGTCACCTTCGGGGGCAGCAGACGCAGACAGCGCCGACAATTGTCCGTGCGTGTGCGGTATTGAACTAATCCGCATACCTGACAACGGATTACTTCGCGATCCAGTTCTATAGTTGTTGCTATGCCATCTTTTTCCGCCACCGGTCTCCTCGCAGACTATTCCGGCATTGCGAAAGGGGAGTAATCGTAGCAGTGCGGGGAAGGCAGAAACTAGCGCGCAAGGCATTCTCCATAGGGTGACAATTCTTGTCAAGCCTTATTTGCCAACTCGACGCAGATTATTTAGTCCCGCTGAAGAGCCCGTTGCAAATGCAACAAATGGGTGTCGAATGACGATTGGAGCATACGGTCCCATCGCTTTATGACACCGTATGTCCATCGTGGAATGGAATCTGCAGGCGCAATTTCGGTGCGATTCATTGTGCTATCATTGCTCACCGGTTTCGATAATTGGCGTCGATAGATAATTGTTCTTGTTGGGGGAATTTTTGATCTCGAAATACTGCAGAGCAGTTCTCGCGTCGCTGGCAGCCTTGTGTCTGGCGTCGGCCTACGCACCTTTTGTGCTATGTCAAAACCGCGGCGCCGTTACGCTGGACAACGTTTTGGGTCAATTAGACGCCAGCGCCAAGGATTTCCACAGCCTTTCCGCGGATGTAGAGCGAACCAAAGTGACCGTCGTCGTAAATGACCGTTCGACTGAATCCGGTACCATTCTCGTGCGCGGCGACAAGATGCTTCTCGAGCTGAAGACTCCCGACCCGCGCACAATCCTGCGGTCGGGCGATAACCTGAGCGTCTATACCCCGGGGCTGAAGCGCGTCGAGGAATACAACCTGGGAAAGAACCGCGACCTTGTGGACCAGTTCCTGCTGCTGGGATTCGGCACGGAAGGAAAATCACTCCGGAAGAGTTACCTGGTTACCGTGTTGCGCGAAGAGAAGCTCGAAGATAAGAAGACGGTCGTACTCGAGCTGACTCCCAAGTCAGACGCCGTTCGGAATCAGTACTCCAAAATCCAGATATGGCTCGATGAGTCAAACTGGTTATCAGTACAGCAGCAGTTCTACGAGGCAGGGTCGGGTGACTACTCGATTGTTCGATACTCGAAGGTCGTTCGAAACCCCGGCATTCAAGATTCCCAGTTCAAGCCCCACTGGCCTAAGGGCACCGAAAGGGTGAAACCCCAGGGCTGACCTGTCCTCAGGACTTATTCCTCGTCGTTTTCGCCCCGGCACCTTCCCTCTCGAGCAGCAGCCGTTTGCGGTCGATTCCCCAGCGGTACCCAGCGAGATTGCCGTCTTCTCGAACCACGCGATGGCACGGCACCACCACGGAAACCGGGTTTGTAGCGCAAGCTCGAGCTACGGCTCGAATCGCAGAGGGACGGCCGATCGCTCGTGCTACTTGGCTATACGTCCGAGTGGCACCGTAGGGGATCCGCCGAAGCTCTTCCCAAACGCGCCTCTGGAAAGCGGTCGCCTGAACGTCTGTGGGCAGATCGAGGTGAGGCTCCTGCCCGCACAGGTGTGCGAGGACGCTTCGGACCCATCGGCCCAGGCCACTGCGGCCGGCACCCTGGTCCGAAAGCTCTGCCCGAGGGTATTCCTTCCGGAGAGCCGTCCGGAGAGCCGCGTCCGATCCGCCCAGATAGAGCGCGCTGATACCGCGGTCCGTCGCACCCACCAGAAGACGCCCCAGCGGCGAATCTACAATCGTGTAGTGAATTTGCATCCCTGCCCCTCCCTTGCGATAGGCGCCCGGTGTCATTCCCAAATGGCCGGGTGCGCGTTCGTACAGTCGGCTCGCGGAGCCATATCCAGCGTCGTATAGAGCTGTGGTCACGTTGTCTCCTTTTTTCAGTTGCGATTTCAACAGGCGCATTCGGCGAGCATCGGCGTATTGCCGGAGAGTGATTCCCATGACGCTCCGAAACGCGCGGTCGAGTTGGTGCGAGCTCATACCCACCGGTGCGCTCAGCGCCGCGAGCGTCAAGCGGCTATCGCTCTTGGGTTCCGCGTCAAAGTTCGAGAGAATCCGTGCGNNCAATTTCACGGCAGACGTCGGCAACCGTCTCGATCCGAGGATTCCGCAGCCGCACGGCACGTGGCCGGCAGCGGCGGCACTCCCGAAAACCCTCCTGCTCGGCGGCTGCCGGCAGCGGAAAGAAAACCACCTGTTCGCGGCCGGGCTTGCGTGAAGGGCATGACGGCCGGCAATAGATGCCCGTCGAACGCACGGCGTAAACAAAAACGCCGTCCGCGCTCCGGTCACGTGCCTGCACGGCCTGCCAAAGCGCTCGTCCTCGCGCGCTCCCCTGCGTGGCCCCGATTTGAACTGTGCTTCGCTTCATCTGCTGAACATGGCTTGCTGCGAGTGCCCTCTCGACCTACCCGCTCACAATATCCGAGATGGAATATGCCTGCTATCCGGTTCTTGCGATCAAAGTGGCTTGCCGCCGCTCGGCCCTAAAAGGGCCTCCGAGCCAGTTTCGCAGCTCCGGCTTGGGTGCCGCCGCTGTTACATCATACGGCACGCTAAGTCCGTGGTACGTTGACGCACCGCTTCGGCTCCCGCATATTCGGACGACGCTTTACGGGGTCATCTCGGCAAGTCTTGGGGGCAGTTTAATGGGAGCTCTTCCGCAGCGCGATGCGCGAGCCGTAGCTTCACCGATCACCGAATTTGAAGGTCGAACTCAGGACATTACGGCGGTTTCAGGAAAGCCGGGGCCGCGACGTTTTTCACGCGTCCCCACGCATACAGTTGGCGTGGCTGACGAACGCCGCCGCTATCCGCGCGCTTCCCTTGCCTTGCCGTTGCGCCTCACCCGCATTGGCGACACCGTGGAACCCATTCCCGTAACACTTGTGACTCGCAACATCAGCTCGAGCGGAGTCGCTTTTCTCGCGCCCCGTGAGATNNGCATGGCCATCGAGCTGGAGGTCGCTCTGGTCGACCGGCCGCTCGGCTTCGGCCGCGTTCAGATGTGCACTGCAGCTCATATCGTTCGCGCCGAGGATACAGACATGCCCGGCTGGCGAGCGTACGCCGCAAACTTCGACGATTTTGCCCTGGAACGCGACGATTCCCTTCCGAAGCGCTATCACCCACGCTAGGCTGATCCACAATTTACGATTTGATCGCGGGCGCAACGCGGACCCGTGTCTTCTTCTGATACGATTCCATGCTGTGAGCAAATCCCCGTTCCGCACACGCTTTGTCCTGCTCGATTGGGACGGCACGATTCTCAATTCCTACGCCGCCGACTCGCGCGCGTACCTCGCCATGTTTCGAACTATGGGAATCGACTGGGGAATCGCAGAGCTTAGGCGCTGCTATTCACCCAACTGGTATCAGGTGTATCGCGCGGCGCAAATCCCTCGCCCCGACTGGGCTCGCGCCGACCAACTTTGGCGCGCCGCCTACGCCAAGGAGCGCCCTGCACTTCTCCCCGGTGCGCGAACGGTGTTGCGTGTGCTCGAGCAAAAATTTGAGCTTGGAATTGTGACCGGGGGGAGCCGCGGGCGGGTGCGTCGCCAGCTTCGTGAATTTGATTTCGTGAAGTATTTTTCGGCATGCGTTTACAGCGAAGATACTCCGCGGAAAAAACCACATCCCGCGCCTCTCCATCTGGCGTTGAAGCGCCTTCGCGCCAAACCCGAAGAGTGCGTCTACGTGGGTGATTCCTCGGAAGATATCGAAATGGCGCGGCGTGCCGGCGTGCGCGCGATCGGGGTCCTCGGCCCGTTCCCGACCTCAGTGAGCATTCGCGCCGCTCAGCCGGACCTGCTACTCCGCTCCATCAGCGAGTTACCCCGAAATCTCCAGCGGAGTGATTAGAACTTTGACAGCTTAGTTGGAAGATGGCGGCGGATGATTCGCGGCCGGCCGTGTTGCGGGCGCGCTGGTGGGCGCAGGCGCCGCTATCGTAGAAGATGTGCTGAGCTTAAAATCGGTCGCGTGGATTACCATCCGCAAGTGGAGCTGGTCGGCGTTCGGTTGATCAACGTAGTCGTCCGACGTGGTGTATGTCGGAAGCCAGTATTTGTCCTGAAAGTTTTCGCAATAAGTTTCAAAGAGGCTGAAGGGCAGCCGCGTCCCGGTGCCAATGAGTTCGCTCACGAACTGGCCGTACGTTTCGACGATGGCGAGGTCGTGGTCGTCTACAAACACGACGCCCTGAAATAATCGCTGGGCGCGGCTCAGCAATTTCGGCTTCACCTGGAAAACGTACGTATTGAGCTCGTCGAGTTTCTGCTGGCCGGCGTAAAGAAAATCGTATTTCGCGATCTCGTCCGAGGTCAGAAAAAATACGGGTAGCGAGACAATCGTGCGAACATCTTCTAGCGTGTAATTCGTCGATCTGAGATTGGATTCGGGCGGCTTCGACACCCGCCACACTCGCTGGCCGTCGGCGCGCGTGTACTGTTCGCCCGTCGCGGTAAACTTACCGCCGGGGCTTCCGAGCTCCTCGACGCGAATTGTTTCCGTGAAAGTGTAAGTGTCGTACACCTTTTTCGCCGCGTCTTCGTTAGCCCCAAATCTTCGGATGATTTCCTGCTCCGGTATCGGGGGCGGGCCGGGATGCGGAACGGTAGGGATCCGCTTTACTTCGAATTTCGGCGGAGGCGCCATGGGCCCCGGATCCTGAGCCCTTGCGGGAGGGGCAGAGGCCACGAAAATGGCGCCGAGCAGAAAAGGGATACAGGCGACTCGCGGAGTGATTGAGTTCATTCCAAGCATTAGATGCAGGCCACGGCGTTCGCGTTGAGCGATCTGCGCAACCCACGCGAAAATATCACGGCTTTCGGCTTGGTGACGCAAAAGATTGCGGATAGAATCGCGAGCTTACGGCCGCGGGACTGATCGGTCGCGATCAAATGGCGAACGCGAGGCGCTTTTACGTCACCGGAATCGTGCAGGGAGTAGGATACCGCTACTTCGTCGAGCGTATTGCTCTGCGGCTAAGACTCACAGGATATGTCAGGAACTTGCGCGATGGCCGCGTGGAGGTATATGCCATCGGCCACGCGGAATCGATCGAGGCGCTACGGGCCGATCTCAACCGCGGTCCCGCCGGAGCCTCCGTCACAGGCGTGGCCGAAGAAGAAGCGCCAAGTGATTCGCGCTTCAAAATCAATTTTTCGATCGAGTACGACGCGTAGTAAAAGGGAACCGATGGACGACCTTCAGAAATTGATTCGCGAAATACCAGATTATCCGAAGCCGGGCATTTTGTTCTACGACCTCACGACTTTGCTGCAGGATCAGCGCGGCTTCCACTCACTAGTGGACAAGCTCTGCGACCACTACAGCGGCGACAAAGTCGACATCGTGGTCGGGATCGAGGCGCGAGGATTTATTTTCGCGCCGGCGCTTGCCTACCGTCTCGGCGCGGGCTTCGTTCCCGTACGCAAACCGAAGAAGCTGCCTTGGAAAACCGCTTCCGTCACCTATCAGCTCGAATACGGCAGCGATCAGCTCGAAATCCATCAGGACGCTGTGCGCCCCGGCCAGCGCGTGCTTCTCTGCGACGATTTGCTTGCGACCGGCGGCACCGCAGCCGCTGCCATCGATCTAGTGCGTCAATTAGGCGGTGAGATTGTCGGCGCGGCGTTTGCCGTCGAGTTGAATTTCCTTCACGGCCGCACCAAACTCCCCGGCATTGATGTCTTTTCGCTGCTGAAGTACGACAAGTAATTATGGCTTGCCGCGGCGCTGGCGGACCGCTTCGAACAGGATTACGCCGGCGGCAACCGAAGCGTTGAGCGAGCGCACAGGACCCGTAGTGGGAATTGAAACCAGAAAATCGCAGCGCTTGCGCGTTAGCTCGTGCAATCCTTCTCCCTCGCTGCCGAGAACAATCCCGATCGATCCTTTGAGGTCTACCTCGGTATAGCTTTTCCCCGCGCGCTCATCGAGGCCGACGAGCCAGTAGCCGGCTTCCTTCATCTCCTCCATCGCGCGAACGAGATTCTTCACCCGCGCAACAGGCAANNCAAGTGCGCAAGCGCTCCGGCGGAGGAGCGTTCCACCGTGTCGGTCACGCCGACGGCGCGCCGTTCCGGGATCACCACGCCCTGCGCGCCGGCGGCGAGTGACGTGCGCACGATCGCGCCCAGATTGTGCGGGTCTTCGATACCGTCCAGTAGCACGAGAATTCCCTGCGGAGTTTTCGCGGCGAGCAGATCTTCGAGGCCAACGACGGATTTTGCGGCGCCGAGTGCGGCGATTCCCTGATGCTCGCGCGTTCCCACAAGACGGTCCACCTGCTGCCGGTCCTCGAAACGCACAGGGACGCCACGCGATTTCGCCAGTTGCACCACAGCTTCGACGCGTTCGCCGTGCCGGCCGCGCGCAATCACAATGCGGCCGAGCGCGCGCCCTGCCGTTAACGCTTCTTCGACCGCATGAAATCCTGTTAACCAGCTACTCATATTCAGCGTCTGCCCTGGCTCGACGAAATGTAGCTCGGGCCTTCCCCACAATTGGGAAGGCCCGAGGATTTCACCGAGCAACAACCTCACCCCGGCCTAGCAGGGTGAGCTAAATTCCTACGCCTCATCAGTCCAGCGCGGCACAAAATTCGAGCATGCGCTGGCGCGTGCCCTTCACGGGCACGGCGAAATACAGCCGCGTCGCGTCATCGAGCAGCAGAATCACCCGGTCCAGNNATCCCCTTCCCCTGCGCGACCGGCCAGCGCGAGCCGAATCGGATGGAACATTGCGCGGCTGCGAAACGGGACCGCCGTTTTCATCTCTTCGACGATCGCCTTGAAACGGTCGGAATCGATTTCCCCGCCATCGAGGATTCGATTGGCGAGCTCGCGGATCACTTCGCGCGCCCCCGTGCGCGCGAGCACGGCCTGGTTCGCTGCGTCCCCCAACAGCACGGGCGCATCGTACGTGAAAATGAGCGCGAGCAAACCGCTGAGCGAAACCCTATCCGCGGCATGAGCCCCTAGAAGTTCCGCGGCACGCCTAATCCAAGCCTTCAAAGCAATTTCGCCGTCCGCGTCGATTCCGCGCTCCGCTTCGAGCCAGCCATTCTCACGCAGGATCGCGGCGACAGCGCCGGCACTGTGCGGATTCGCGGGCGCAATCGAAACTTCTATCGGAGCATCGGGCGTCATCGAATGAAATTTTAGCGCAGTTGCAATCGAAGCGGTCGAAAGCGTTTAGTGCTGCCGCACGGTAGCGATGGCGTGGGCCGCGATGGCTTCGCCGCGACCCACCGCGTCGACACCTTCGTTGGTCTTTGCTTTCAGGTTGATCTCATCGGTCGTAATGCCGAGAGATTTCGCCAGAGCTGCGCGCATCGCCGGAAAATGCGGGCCCAGCTTGGGCCGCTCGCATATGACGATCGCGTCGACGTGCACGACGCGGTAGCGCCGGTCGGCGAGCATCTTGCGGATGTGCTCGAGAAACAGCAGGCTTGAGGCGCCTTTCCATTTCGGATCGGTGTCCGGAAAATGCGTGCCGATGTCGCCCAGGCTTGCGGCGCCGAGAAGCGCGTCGCAGAGCGCGTGGCTCAGAACGTCGCCATCCGAGTGGCCCTCGGATCCTTTGTCGAACGGCACCTCTATACCGCCGATCACGAGTCTGCGGCCCGCGACGAGGCGATGCAGGTCATAGCCAATACCGGAGTGCGTCATGTCAGGTCTGGTACTGCCTTTTGCGTTTGAGCTTTCCCATCGCTAAGACGAATAGAAACAGAACGAAGAGGGCCCTGAGAGGAGCATAACCTACTGCGCGGTCTAATCTTGTCCCCTGGCCCCCATTACGCATTGCTCGCCAGACAAGCGCCAAAACAATCATGAGCAGCCAAAACAAAATCGTTCGGATGAGATTCCACCCTCGTAGACGGGCGGCCTGATTGGGAGCGAAGGTCATGGCTTCGCCGTTCGGCGCTCCTGCTCGAGATAAAAACGGGCAAGGTCCATGTCGGAGGGACGCGTAATTTTGAGGTTCCGCTCGGAGCCGAGCACAACGAAGACATCGTGACCTAAGCNNACAACGAAGACATCGTGACCGAAGCGTTCGACAAGCGCGGCTTCGTCCGATGCCGTCACGCCGTCCTCCTGCGCCTTGCGAAATGCATCGCGTAGGAGTGCATACCGGAAAGCCTGCGGCGTCTGCGCCAGTACAATCCGCTCGCGTGGAATCGTGGCGGAAATCACGGCCACGTCTTCCGGCAGGCTCGCGCGTTTCACTTCCTTCACCGTGTCGATGGCCGGGATGCCGAGAATCGCGGCTCCGCGGGANNCGTGACGAAAGGGCGCACCGCGTCGTGCACCAAAACAATTTCGGTCGAAGGATCAACTTGCGCCAGAGCGTTCGCAACCGACTGCTGGCGCGTATCGCCGCCGTTCACCACACGAGCCGGCCGGCCCAATCCGGCCTTCGCAATTTTGTCCTGTAGGAATGGGACGTCATCCGTTCGGGTCGAAATGAAAAAATCAGTGATGGCCATGCAAGCGGCCAGTCGCCGTAATGTGAAAACAATCAGCGGCACGCCGTCGAGTTCCACAAATTGTTTGCGCAGCTCGGCGCCCATGCGCGTACTGAGTCCGGCGGCCGGAAGAATGGCAGCGATTCGAGTCATCGGAGGATTAGCAGTCTAACGCAATCGAGGCGTGGGACGTGATCATCAATTGCCTATGGCCGTCCCGGTTCAGGATAGAGCGCGCGCGGTGGCCGCTCGCCGCCCGTGGTTCCTTCGGCAGCGCGAGTTCCGTGCGGCGTTTCCATCGAAGGTAGCGACCGCGCCTGCTCGCCGCGTTCGTCGTACCGTCCGAAGATCATTTTTCCGGCGGTCGTCTGATGAACGGATGTGACGCTGATATCGATCGTCTTGTTGATCATTTTGCGCGCGCCATCGACGACCACCATCGTTCCGTCGTCGAGGTACGCCACGCCCTGATTGTATTCCTTGCCTTCGCGCAGAATAAAAACGCGCATGGCCTCGCCCGGCAGCACGACAGGCTTCAGCGCGTTCGCGAGCAGGTTGACGTTCATGATTTCGATTCCCTGCAGCGTCGCGACCTTGTTCAGGTTGAAATCGTTGGTCACTACTTTTGCGTCGTAGCGCTTCGCCAGCTCGATTAGCTTCATGTCCACATCGGGTATATGCGCGAAGTCGTCCTCGGCGATCTGCACTTCCACGTGCGGCATCTTCTGAATGCGCTGCAGAACTTCGAGGCCCCGCCGTCCGCGCTGGCGCTTGAGCGGGTCTGCCGAATCTGCGACAAGCTGCAGCTCACGTAGCACAAAATGCGGAATGATCACCGTGCCATCGAGAAACAGCGCGTCGGCGATGTCCGCCACGCGACCGTCGATGATCACGCTCGTATCGAGCACTTTGAACGAATGCTTGGTATTGCGCTCGCTGCCGAAGACGCCACCGAACGCCTGCAAGTTCAGCATGTCCCCCTTATTCGCGCCGAGCACCAGCCCGATGTACGTCATCACCAGAAAAATGGCTAGGCTGAAAAACGACCGCGTGCTCTCCGGAATCGTGGTGTGCGTAAAGATCAGTGAGATCAGGTATGCGCCCAAAATCCCGAGGATCGATCCGATCGCAGCGCCAATGAGCCTGCGGAGGCTTGCTTTGCGCAGCCGTAATTCAAAAAAGATCACGGCCACCGCGAATACGAAGCCCGCGAGAGCGCCGTACTTGCTTGACAAACCGAAGGGGCGGAAGTGAAAGGCTGCGCCCGTGCAGACGACGGCGAAAATCAGCCGGAAGGCAAGCATGTCCCAAAATGTACCGACGCTATCGGAAGTGGGGCGCGAAACAAAAACAGATTTGGCTACTGCTTGATCCGAAGCCGCGCCAGCCGGAGAGTGGCTTGGCACGTTAGAAGTCCTTGGCATGGTGGCACCCAAAAACGCGTATGAAGATATGAGTCAGCATAGACCCACTAGCATTCTGGCCGGGTAGATAAAGAATATTTAACAGCGCCGGATATAAATCGAAAACACTTATGAAATGAAAAGATATAAGCGCCATTATACCACTGCGGTCAAATCGGGAGTCAACGCGACTGCGGAGGTTCTTGCCCTACAGGTAGTGACGCGGCACGCGGCGCCCGAGCGCGCAGAGGAGGTCCGATGTCACCGTACCGATTTCCCGAGCCACCGCGGAGACCTGAATCTCGGCGTCTCCATCCTTGCCATAAATCGTAACGATATCGCCCAGAGCGGCATTCGGCACGTCGGTGACGTCAAGCGTCGTCAAGTCCATAGAGATTGTGCCCACAAGCGGCACGTGCCGCCCGCGAAGGAGCACGCATCCGTGGTTGGTACGCTGGCGCAAAATGCCATCGGCGTAGCCCGCGTTAATCACGGCGATGCGCGACGGCCTCTCGGTAATGAATCGCGCGCCATATCCCACCGGCTGCCCCGCGGGCAAATCGCGCAGCGTGATGATCCGCGCGCGCAGAGAAAGGCTCGGCTCGATCGGCAAGCGGCTCTTCACTTCCCTTTCCTTCTGCGGCGGGTCGAACGATTGGTAGTAACCGTAAAGAATCGCGCCGGGACGGACCATGTCGGCCCACGTGCTCGGCCGCGCGCAAATCGCGCCGCTATTTGCCATGTGAACGATGCCCGGCGAAACTCCCAGCGCGCGCATCTGATCGAGGCACTCGCGGAAAATCTGTTCCTGATCGTCGGTCTGGCGCGCGTTGAAATCCTCCGCCGAAGCGAAGTGCGTAAAAGTTCCTTCAAGCTCAATGTGTCGGCAATCGGCCAGCGCTTTCGCAAATGCTTCGATCTCTGAGGGCAATATTCCCAGGCGATTCATTCCCGTGTTGATTTTCAGATGAAAGCGGGCGCGGAGGGATTTCGCATTCGTGGATTTTGCGAGCGCGGATTTTGCCGCACGCTCGAGCGAGCGCACATCTTCTAGGCGGGTCACACTGGGGGTTAGACGATTCTCAATGAAACGTTTTTCCTCGCCCGGCCAGAAACCGGTGAGAACCAGAATCGGCTTCCGTATGCCCGACTCGCGCAGCTCGATCCCTTCATTCGCGCAGGTCACGCCGAAGCAGTTCGCACCGGCCTTCTGCAGCGCTTTCGCAACGGGCACTGCGCCCAAGCCGTAGGCGTTCGATTTCACGACTGCCAAAATTTCCGGCTTTGGCCCAATGTGCCGGCGGATCACTTTCAGATTGTGCGCCATGGCCTTCAGCGAAACTTCCGCCCATAGCGGCCGTCCCTCGACTTTAATTGTTTTGGCCATCGTCTTTTAGAATGCCAGACTCTACCTCAGCGGCGCGAAACAATTCCGATCCGCGAACCGTTTCGCACCGTTTGAGTAAACGGTCAATCTGGAGTCTTGCATTCTCATGGCCAGCCGATTTCAGGAGGATTGCCGCTGAACGCGCATCCGAAGCGAGGAAAACGCTGAGGTTAGCGACCGCTATCGCGATTCGCCGCACAAACCAGAGTTCGCGGGCGCGGGCAAAACGACACAGCTGTGGGCCCGCAAAGACGCTGCGAAAGACTCTACTCCTCGCCTCCCGAACTCCAGCTATCGGGAGCAGCCTCTTCGAAGCGCGTGTGGCGGCTCAGGAAAACGAAGTTCAAGTTGCCGGTGGGACCATTGCGTTGTTTGGCGATGATTAGTTCGGCCTTGGCGCGGTCTTCTTCGGCCATGTCCGTCTTGTAGAAATTCGGCCGGTTGATAAACATCACCACGTCCGCGTCCTGCTCGATAGCGCCCGACTCGCGCAGGTCGGCGAGCTGCGGCTTGCGGTCTTCGCGCTCCGGCGCACGCGTCAGCTGGCTGAGCACAACGACGGGAACTTTCAATTCCTTCGCCAGCGCTTTCAACGCGCGGGAGATGCCCGCCACTTCTTCCTGCCGGTTGCTCGTTCTGCGGTTGCTCGTGGGCACCACGAGCTGAATGTAATCGACGATCACAAGCGAGAGCCCGCGATCGCGCTTCAGTCGGCGCGCCTTGGCGCCCATCTCGAGAACCGTCGACGAAGCCGAATCGTCAATCCAAATCGGCGCTTCGCCAAGCTCAGCGAGTGACGCGGTCACCTTGCTCCAGTCATCCTTATTCAGGTGCCCGTTTCGAAACTTGTGTGCATCCACACGCGCATGCGATGAGAGCAAGCGCAACAGCAGTGATTCCTTGGACATTTCCAAACTGAAGATAGCTACCGGCTCGCGCTGCCGCAGCGCCACATTTTCGGCGATGTTGAGCGCGAGCGCCGTCTTCCCCATCGAAGGACGCGCTGCCAGGATGATCAGCTCCGACGGCTGCAACCCGGCGGTCTCGTTATCGAGTCCCCCATAGCCGGTCGCAAGGCCCGTAATTCGCCGGCCTTCGCTGAAGATTTTCTCGAGGCGCTGGAAACTTTCCTTGACGAGGTCTTTGACGCCGATCAAGCCGACCTTCACGCGGTCTTCCGCGATCTGGAAAATCGTCGATTCAGCGCGGTCCAAAATTGTGTCGGCATCGTCGCCGGCCGCCAGCGCCTGTTCCTGAATCACCGACGCGGAATAAATCAGCGCCCGCAGAATCGCTTTTTCCTTCACGATGCGCGCGTAGTGGTCCACGTTGGTGACGCGCGGTAATCCGTCTGCAAGCTGTGAAAGATACGCCACGCCGCCCGCCGCTTCGAGCTCACCGCTGCGGGCGAGATCTTCCATCAGCGTGATCGTGTCGATGCCCTGCTGCTTCTCGCCGAGCTGCACCATGCGCGCAAAAATATGGCGATGCTGGGGAAGGAAGAAATCTTCGGACTTCAGTCGNNAACTCCCAATCCTCCGGCGTTTCCACATATCGAGCAGCACCGCGCCGAGAATGCTGCGCTCGGCTTCGATATTGTGAGGTAACGGTCGTTCGAGAGTGGTATCGCTAGCCATTATTCGCTTTCTCTTCGCCTATCATCGCCCAAGTGGAGCTTCGGCGCAAGTCAGCCATTTTTCTCATGCTGCGACGGCTCATCGGGACGCCTAAAAAGTGTTTCCCGGATTTTTCAGAGCGCCTGTCATTGTGGTGAACGCGTGTGCAACCGTCAAGAAAGTACTTCGTGTGGAGATTGTGGAATTCACACCGGGCTGTGAATAACTCGTTCCCGAGAGCGGAAGCACGCTCGCGAACACGGACGCAAAAAAAAGGGGCGCTGCGATCGGCGCCCCTTTTGCGGAGATGGGAATTTCGTGCGAGCCGCTTATTCGTCTTTTTTGACGGTGATCTTCACGCTCGCGGTCACTTCGCGGTGCAGCTTCACGGGAATCTCGTAATCGCCGACAACCTTAATGGGATCGGCAAGCACGATTTTGCGCTTGTCCACGTTGTAGCCTTTCGCGGCGAGCGCTTCGGCGATGTCGGCGGATGTCACCGACCCGAACAGCTGATCGTTTTCTCCCGCCTTGCGCGCGAATTCGAGCGAGACAGCCCCGAGCAGTTCGCCCAGTTTCTGAGCCGCGTCTCTTTCGGTCGCTTCCTGCTTCTCGAACGCGGCGCGCATCTTCTCGAGCCGCTTCATGTTGTTGGCGCTGGCTTCCAGCGCAAGCTTCCGCGGCAACAGATAATTACGTGCGTAACCCGCGGCTACTTCCACAATCTGGCCGCGCGTGCCGAGCTTCTCGACATCTTCCTGTAAAATTATTTGCATGTTCCTTAACCTCGGTTTTCCATTTCGCTTCAGGGGCTAACGCCCCTGGTTCGCTAAAATTGATCGGTGAACCCGCTCGGCGACCGCGACTACAGTTCCGCGGCGAACGGCAACAGCGCGATATTCTGCGCCCGCTTGATTGCCACTGCGAGCCATCTCTGGTGCCGCGCGCAAGTTCCGGTCATGCGGCGCGGAAGAATCTTGCCGCGTTCCTGCAGGAACGGCGCCAAAATCTCCGCCTTTTTGTAATCGATGTAGTCCGACTTATCGACGCAGAACCGGCAAACCTTCTTCTTGCGAATGAAGCTTCTCTTGCCGCGCTTCGCGGGACCGCCTGGACCACTCGGCCTGCCGCCTGGCGGACGGGGACCTCCCCCACCCGAGCCTCCCCCGAAACGTGATCCCCCTCCGCCAGAGTATCCGGACGACCCACTGGACGATCCGCTCGGCCCAGAATGGCCCGATGGTCCCGATGGTCCGGAGGCCGGTGCCTGCGGACGCGGTGCGTTTTCTTCTGTCATTCGATTCTCCCCGATTCGATCTCGCCAATTCGATCTGGTTGATTAAGGTGTCGCCACGGATTGTTCGCCGCTCGCCGGAATAGATGGCTGAGCCGGCGCCGCAGCAGTCTTGCGCGGACGCCGTGCAGCGCGCTTCTCGCGATGGCGCTTCAGTTTGTCCTGCCGCTTCAATTCTTCATCGACGCGCACCGTCAAGTATTTCATGACCGGGTCGGCGACTTTCAGGCGGCGCTCGAGCTCTTTCACTACTTCGCCCTGGCTCGAACGCACAACCATGTAAACGTAGAATCCCTCGCGCAATCGCTGCACGCGGTAGGCCATGCGCTTCCGGCCCCATTTTTCCGTCTTCTCGATCTTCGCGCCCTTTTCGGCGACCGTGCTCTCGAGTGTCGAGATCACTTTATCGATGTCCGCCTCCGGCGTATCCGGCCGGCAAATAAAAATCAGGTCGTATTGACGCTCTTCCATTTGTCCTCTCGATTCCTTGCCTCTTCTGCAGCAATAGAAATCTCTAATCCAAATTCTCGTCGCCCGAAGATACTTTCTGGTTAAACCGAGACATCGCCTTGTCCAAGCCGTCGGTCAAAACCGATTCCACCGCTTCCGCAGCTTCTACGGCCGTCTCTTGCGCGACTCGTCGATCCTCGCGGCCCATGGGCTCCAGGACGTATTCCCTGCGGTCGCCCCACATCTTTTCCGGCTGGACGCCCAACCGGATTCGAATAAATTCGTCCGTTCCCAGCGCGCTAATGATCGATTTCAATCCATTATGCGTGCTGTTCCGGCCCCGGTCCCGAATCCTCAGCATGCCCCAAGGTAAATCTACTTCGTCGATCAGCACGATAATGTCTACCGGCTTGCATTCATACCGTTCGGCCAGCATTCGCACCGACACGCCGCTCAGATTCATCATCGTCTGCGGCTTGGCCAAAACCACTTCGTGACCCGCCACTTCTCCGACTCCGATCAGCGCCTTGGCTTCCGGCCGAGTCACTCGAATCCCGGCTCGTTCAGCGAGCGCATCCACGGCAATGAATCCCATGTTGTGCGGCGTCCACTCGTATTCGGGACCTGGGTTGCCGAGGCCGGCGATTAATTTCATATCTCGTTCGTCGTCTTGCACTCGGCAGGGCGCGTGTGATCGCTCGATCCCGGGCTCGCCGCCATGTTCGGGCGCTTCGGTTACTTCTCCTTGCCCTTCTTTTCGGCCTTGGGAGCCTCTGCGCCCCCTTCGGCTTCGCCTTCTTCTGTTTCCTTCTTGCCCTTCTTGATGACTTCGGGCTCGGCTGGCGCAGTCTCGGTCGCCACAGCCGCTTCTGCCACGGGCTCTTCTTCCTTCTTCAGCATCACGACGTGAGCCAGCACACGCGCCGGATCGGTCAGCAGCTTGACCTTCGCGGGATCGAAGGGGAGGTCGCTTGCGCGGAGCTGCCTGCCTATCATGTAGTCGCTGATATCCACGCGAAACTCTTCAGGGATATCGCCCGGCAAGCACTCGAGCTCGACTTCGCGGGTGACCATTTCGAAGACCCCGCCCTGCATCTTGACGCCTTGCGGCTCGCCAAACGTATGCACCGGCACGCGAACGCGCATTCGCACGTCCATCGCGATGCGCAGCAAATCCACGTGCAGCAGTTTGTTGGTCACGGGATCGACCTGCCAGTCCTTCAGCATGGCCCTTTCTTCACTGCCGCCCGCGACACTTACGCTGAAAATCGTGTTGTGGCCTGTCTCGGAGCGCAGAATTCGTGCCACCTGCTTCGCATTCACCGCGAGCGAGACGGATTCCTTGAGCGCGCCATACAGCACCGCCGGCACCATTCCCGTCATGCGCGTGCGGCGCGCGGCATTCTTCCCGCGTGTTTCGCGAATATTTCCCTCCACTGTAAACGTTTCCATACGTCCTTCCTTTTATCCTTGTGCGCTACCTGCTTGTGCACGACATCTAAATGAACAACTCGCTGATCGAAGTCTCTTCGTGAATCGACTGAATTCCGCGCGCCAGCAGCGGCGCCACGCTCAGTACCTTGATTTTCGGCAGCTTCTTCGCGGACTCGCTCAGCGTGACAGAATCCGTCACAACCACTTCCTCGATATCGGACTTCATAATTCGATCGACAGCCGGACCCGAAAGAACCGGGTGCGTGCAGGCCGCATATACTTTTGAGGCGCCATTCGCGAGCAACGCCTCCGCTGTTTTCACCAGCGTGCCGGCCGTATCGATAATGTCGTCGATGATCAGCGCGGTGCGGTCCTTCACGTCGCCGATCAGGTTCATCACTTCGCTCACGTTGACATCGATCCGCCGCTTATCCACGATCGCCAGCGGCGCGTCAATTCTCTTCGCGAAAAGGCGCGCACGCTCCACGCCGCCTGCATCTGGCGAAACCACCGTCATCGCCCCAAGCTTTTTCTTCTGAAAATATTCCACCAGCACGGGCGCTGCATATAAGTGATCCACCGGGATATTGAAATAGCCCTGAATCTGCGGCGCGTGCAGGTCCAAGGACAGCACGCGGCTCGCTCCAGCCGTCTCCAGCAAGTCCGCCACTAACTTCGCCGAAATCGCCACACGCGGGCGGTCTTTGCGATCCTGCCGCGAGTACGGGTAATACGGAATTACCGGCGTGATTCGCCACGCCGAAGCCCGCTTGAACGCGTCGATCATCAACAGCAACTGCATCAGGTGGAAATCCACCGGATTCGCGCACGGCTGCACCACGAACACGTCGGCGCCCCGAACATTTTCAAGAATCTGATAGCGCGTTTCGCCGTCTGAAAATTGGCCGTGCTCGGCTTTGCCGCGCGTCACGCCAAGGTAGGAGCAAATCGAATCAGCAAGAGCTGGATTCGCAGTTCCACAAAAGACCTTGAATTTCTCGTCGGCCAAAGTTCTCCCCTAGATTTGCACGCGCCAGCCCATGGCGCGGCCATAGTTTTCCCTGGATAGAGTTTCGACTACGGAAACTGCATCCTCCGGAAACGCCCGAGCGGCTCGGCGCGCCTGCGCTGGGTTTCGGTAAACTCCAAACACCGCCGACCCGCTACCCGCCAGCGCGGCATTCGCGGCTCCTCGCTCGAGCAATCCGTCCCGAATTTCTCGGAGTCGCGGATATCGGCTGAAAACAGGCCTCTCGAAATCGTTCGAGACCTTTCCCTGCCGGCTCCAGCACAGAGCGCAGAACTCCCAAATATTAGGGGGTTTGACGCGTTTTGTCAATTCCTCCGAGAGCCACCCGTAGGCCTCTTTCGTGTTCACGCCGATATCCCGCGGCGAAACCACCACAACTGTCTGTTTCGGCGCGTCATCGAGAGGATAAATCTCATCGCCGCGATTCACCGCCATCGCGCGTCCCCCAAAAAGAAAAAACGGCACATCCGAGCCCAATCCGGCGGCGATTTCCACCAGCCGCGCCAGCGGCAGGTCCCACCCGGTCAGTCGCAGCATGCCGATGAGGGTCGCGGCGGCGTCGCTCGATCCCCCGCCCAACCCTCGCGCCACCGGAATTCTCTTTTCCAAGTGTACCGACACGCTGCCTTTAAACCCGATCTCCGGGGCGATGGCTCTTATCGCGCGTGTCACGAGATTGTCAAGGCCCAGCAGTGCTGGATCGTTGCACGTCATGAACATTTCGAAGGCTGAACCGGGCGTGATGGAAAGCTCGATCGTGTCGTGCAACGAGATGGTTTGAAAGATCGTTCGTAGCTCGTGGTAGCCGTCGGGATGCCGGCCGAGCACGCGGAGAGATAGATTCACTTTCGCAAACGCGCGCAGGCGCAGCGACTTCTTCCCCCTGGGTCTTTTCGCAACAGGCATGCGCGGAGCTTACTGCGGTTTAGCCGTTTCCGGAGAGGATTTCTGCGCGAGGTGCCGCTTCAAGGTTTTCAACTGCGTTTCCAACTCGCCGACTTTGTCGGCTTCGTAATCGGCTGGCAGCGCTTTTTGCCATTCGGCCAGCGCGCGCTCGAAAATCGCCGCCGCACGCTCATTCTGTTCCAACTTCAAATAAACATCCCCGAGATGCGTGAGGATCGTCGGGTCGTTCCCTTCCCGGTCGATCGCCTTCCGCAGATATTCCTCGGCCTCGGTGAATTTGTTCTGCCTGTAATAGGCCCAGCCGAGACTATCGAGATACGCGCCATTGGTGGGATCTTGCTTCAGCGCGCGCTGGATTAGCGCAGAGGCCTCGTCAACGCGCACCCCGCGGTCGGCCAGCATGTATCCGTAATAGTTCAGCACGGCCGCATTGTTGGGATTGGCGTCTAGCACTTTACGGAACTGCTGCTCCGCCTGATCGAACTTTTTCTGCCGCTCGTAAATCGAGCCAAGCATGAACCACGCAGTTTCCCTGCCGGAATTCTCGCGAGCCATTTGCTCGGCCTTCTGGGCCGACTGCTCTGCATCAGCATACTTCCGGCCGCGCTCTTCCACCTGCGCGATATCGATATAGATTTCCTGATCGGCGTCGCTTCCCTGGAGCAAACCGTTCAGCAGTTGCGTCGCGGTGGCTGTGTCCGATTTTTCGCCATACAGCATCGCCAGCGTAACGGTCAGGTCCGGTGCTTTGGGAGTTTCCGCGAGCGCCTTCTTCGTTTCCCCGATCGCGCGGTCGATGTCATGGCTCTGCCGGTACGTGTCGATCGTCAGCATCTGCGCGCGCTTCCTGGAATCCGGACTGAGTTCCGCCATTGCGCCGTACGTTTCTAGCGCTGCGGAATAATTTTGTTGCCCGCGATAGGCCCGGCCAAGCTGTTCGTAGAGGATCGCAAGCGCATTGGGATTCGGCGCTCCGCCGGGCTGGGCCTTGGTTCCGGCGATCGCGTCCGAAAGCACTTTGACGGCATCGTCGTAGTGGCCTTCGTCCTCATACAGCAGCGCTTCGTTGAACAGGATCTCCACACTTTCGGGTGCGAGTTGTTTTGCTCGCTGCAGGCTCGACTCCGCGTCGTCATACTGCCCGAGCCGCCGGTAGAGTTGCGCCGTGCGCAGATAATCTTCCGAACTGCCTGGCTCCAGCTCCGTGAGCTTTTTGTATTGCCCAAGCGCGTCCGCGTATTTGTCCTGCGCCATCAGCGCGTCAGCAAGTCCGTGGCGATGATCCGCGTCGTCAGGATCGCCCAGAATGGCTTTGCGGTATGCAGCCTCTGCTTTGGGGTAATCCTTCTCTTACGAATAAGCATCGCCCAGCAGATCGTAAACATCCGGCGACGCCGAATCCTCGGACGCATGCGTCAGAAGATCGATGGCCTCTCGCGCGCGCCCGCCATCGATCAGGAGCTGGCTGAGCTGCTCGAGCGCCGGCCCGTTGTCAGGCTCTTGTTGCAGAACCTTTCGCAGAACTGTTTCCGCGTCCGAGTGCTTGTTTTGAAAGCGGTAGAGACGCGCGAGCCACAATTCCGAGTAGCTATCATCCGGCTCGATTTTCAGAATTGCCTGGAATTCGTTGACCGCCTTCGTGAGATTTTCCTGCTGCCCTTCGCCCGCTTCACCCAGCNNAACCCAGCGTGCGCACGTAAATCCGAGCCAGCAGACGATGCGCGCCCACATTATTGGGTTCGATGTTGAGCGCTGCCTGCGCCTGGATCACTGCTTCCCGGATGTGCTGCGACTTCGCGTAGATCTCGGCGAGGCGTTCTAAAATGACGGCTGACTTGGGATCGATCTCCAGGGCCTTCTTGTAAAAATCGATGGATTGCCCCGCCAGCTCGGCGCTATTCGCGCCTTGTCCGTTGATCGCTTCATACTGCAGCTCTTGCATGTGGCCCATCGTGAAGTAGTAGTAGGCATCTCCGGCGGGCAAATCACTCGACGCTTTAGGACTCGAAGCTGTCTGCTCTGCAACGACCCCTTGCATCAACGCGGAGGAAGACGCGGAGGCCATTGGCGCAAACGGCGCGCCGCAGATTATTCCCAGAATGGCGATGTTAAGAATCGTTTTCATTGGTGGGCAACAAATCGATTATCGTATAGGCGCGCAGAGGCGTCAAAGTTTTCCCCGGCGGCGGTTCCTGGCCGAACCTCACACCTCTACGACGCGCCCAGCGAGGATTCGGATGCATTACTTAACGGATTTTCCGGCTGCGTCTACTATACTTAAGAGCGACATGGACATCCTGGACTAGGTCCTCGTCCTCGACGATCATAACCATGATGATTCGCAGCACAACTTTAGCCGCGCTCGCTACGCTGCTCATTCTGCCGTGGCTTTCACCGCAAACGTCCGCCCAACAAGCCCACGGTGCAGGTGCCCCGGCGGGAGCCGAGCAAGCTGTGATGTCAAACCCGTCTTCGGTCCGATCTCCATCGCCTTCGTCGGCTTCGACCGCCCCGCCCGCCGCGAAACCAACTTTAGCCGACTTCGCGTGGCTCGCAGGCAGGTGGCAGGGCTCTTGGGGTCCGCGGGTTGCGCAGCAAGTGTGGACGTCGCCGAAGGCGGGCGTGATGCTCGGCACATTCCAGCTCGCCGAAAATGACAAGACCCTCGTGCTCGAGCTCTTCACCCTCGTGGAAGATGCCGACGGAATCAAATTTCATCTCCGTCATTTCACGCCATCGCTCGTCGCGTGGGAGAAGCCCGGCCCGACCGTGCTCAATCTCGCCACCGCCGATCCGAAAATGATCGTCTTCGAAAATCCAGCCGACGGCCAGCCAAAGCGCACCGTCATCACCCGCATCGACGCGGACACCTACATCTCGCGCTCGGAAATTGTTCCGGAGCAGGGCAACACGCAGGTGACGGAAATCACCTACCATCGGCAGAACGAAGCTCCCCCCGCGCATCACTAACTCTCGCTCGCGAGGGCTTCACGAAACGTCGCCGGCGCACGCTCCGCAATCCGGCGCCGCCGCCAAATCTGGTAGAATCCACCCACGGGGCTGTAGCTCAGTTGGATAGAGCGGAGGTTTCCTAAACCTTAGGTCGGGAGTTCGACTCTCCCCAGCCCCACCACCCTTACTCTTTCGGTTTCATCAAGTTGACTCGTCGAGTTCAAACCCTGAACACGCCCTAAAACGGTGCAGTGTCATAAAAGTGTCATACTTTTTTGCACGCCGCTGCAAGAAAAGCGGAAGAAGGAATTCCTTTCGGTCCAACGATCGTGCAGGTTGGGTCAGTTTCCGATAAGGCGTTGCACGGCCCGCTGCTCAGAAAGTGCCCAGATTGTTCCGATCAAGCGCCAACGTTTCAGGAATGGTCAGCTCTTTGTTTTGCCGCCTTCCCAGGCAGTCCTGTAACTGAACAGTTTTTGGCATTCTTGTCGAAGAAAACCGCCAGTGACGGGGATGGGGTGATTGCCCTTCTCGAAGACGAGCCGGCAGGAGATGAGACAAGCTCGCCACTTGTAGTGTTCCGTACCGCGCTTGCGGCCATAAGTGGCAATGTCTTCTTGGGAAACGCCGTAGACGACCGCGCCAATTCTAGACCACACGCAGGCACCGGCGCACATGGCGCAGGGCTCATGCGTGGAGTAGAGGACGAAGTCAGGCAGGTAGCGGCCATAACCGCTTGATACGTATTTGAGCGTTTCCAACTCTACGTGTTTGATGCTTGATCCCGAAGTTTTTACTCGGTTACCGGCGCTGGCAATGACCACTTCGCGCCGGCCCGTTAGGCGTGTAATGACTGCGCCAATGGGATAGTCGCCTCGGTCACCGGCGCGTTTGGCTTCCAAGACAGCCAGCTCCATGAACTTCTTTCGCGGTTTGTAGGAAGCAGGGATCATGTAGATAGATTATATCCGTTTGTCGCGAGTGTTCCTCAGGATAGCTGTTGATAAATCCCCTTATCACCATGAACTCCGCCGAATTCGGTGTCTGGACGAAGTCTGCGGTGATTTGGTCTTGGCCCAAGGCTTTTCTGCAGGACACTTTGTACGATACCTGTACTCACTTCCAGTTACCGGGAACGCATGGTGTACGCAGAGGTCTGAGCCGCGTTTTTGATGATGTGTATGGGATCAACCGTGTCCGACGCCTGTGCGCATAGTGTTCCGAATGGGATAGTCTTGCGGCTTTTTCGACCATTTGCTGGATGGAGTTTCCTGGACGGTGGGTGAACTGCCAAATCAACTACAGAGGCGGTAGTTCGTGACCGGCTTTTATCAACCGAGACGCAAATCAGCCAGCGACGCGACAGCATCACTGCCTCTTATCAGGTGCAATTATCAATTCAAGCTGCGCGACTTCGTACAGATCAAAAGAATCCCCTGACGGTTTTTCCACAGCCCATCAGATTGACAAGCGCATCCGTCTAGACCAATCTTCACCCCATTGGAGCATTACTATGGATGGCCCATACGATATCTTCAAAAAGTCATCTGCTAAGAACGCGGTCTGGGTAGAGACAGTTCAAGGCTTTGAGCAAGCCAAGAAACGTCTCCTGCACTACACATCTACCTCAAATGAAAAATATCTTGTGTTCGATGCCACCGAGGGGCAATTTATCGACGTTTTGGATAAAGCAGAATCTGCTTAAATATGATCCGGACCGTTAGGTGTTACAACACTCACCCGTTGACTTACTTCTTGCCGAGAGCTTTCAAAGCAGTCCAAGACACATTAGGTATGACGTGCCCGCTTCCATCAACCAATCTGATATTTGCCGTTTGCATGAGCGCGTTGACGCCGACAACTTCAAAAACCCCTTCGTGCTGAGTGGTACCGACACGGTCGCCCTGCTTGGGAATGGTTACTTTCGATTCAGTAGTCATGTCTTGCCTCCTGCACCGTTTCCGGACTCGTCGTTCGTCGAAACTTCGGCCTCTGCTATCGCAATGCCGACGCCCTGATGGATTTGCGCAGAAGGACCGCCGCTCGGTCCCTTAGAATTCGTCGTCTTCTTGCGCTGACTGGGTTTCTTCCTGGAGTTGATCCTTTTTCGATTAACGTGCTTCTTTTTGGCGGGTTTCTTCTTGCGCATTCGGGGAGTCTAGCACCGGCATATTTGGCGGGCAACTAAACCAAATCGACTGTCTTGCCGTGAACGAGAAGGTATGGCCAGGGCTCCTTTCAGTGGCTTTTTGCCACGATCACGGGCGGCTCCAGCCCAGAGTTCGTCGGAACTTCTCGCCATTTCTTCGGTGCACTCTGTTCGGCGGTAGGTGAACTGAAGGACACTACAATCTGCTGATTTCGCACCGCGTGCATTTTGTCGCATGATCGTACCGAAAACTCAATAGACGGTCGGAACGCTCTTCGGCACAATTGCGGAAGAGAATTACAACGCTTGAGATGCGCAGAGATGCCGTTGCTATTTACTTGGAGTCCGAGAAGGCACTGTATCTGACTATCCTCCGTGTTGTGATGGTGACGTTGGTGGCAATTGCAACGGGAGATGGCATTACAGCGTCAGGAGATCCGGCACGGATAGGGCCCGTGTTCGTTTTATCGCTTTTCTTTTACGGACTCGCAGTCGTAACAGGGATTCAAGGGCTGAAGATTTCCGAACTGGACAGTCGGGCAAAAGTCACTCAAACGGTCGAGAAGCTTAATTCGGAAATCGCGGACTTGAAGACAAAACTTGGGGCGATGGCGAAATAGTGAAGACGTAGTGCAGGAAAAAAGAGAGGCGCATGGCAGAATCACACGCGCCTCCCCTACAGATGGATCAATTTGTCGTATACCTCAGGG
>PKUY01000331.1:0-10562 GCA_003131705.1 Acidobacteriota bacterium
GAAGAGGATCTCGTACCCCTTCGGCAGTACAAGGCGCGATACGAAGAACTCGAGATCGCCAACCTCATGAGCACCAGCATAGAGAATTATGACGTCGAACATCAAAAAGCTCTTGAACGAATGATTTACCCCGGCTCTAAAGCCTTTCGGCTCTACGACACCTTCGGACTTCCCCGCGATTTCATCGAAGACGTGCTCCGTGACAACGGCCTGAAGATGAATCCGGCTGAGTTTGACAGCGCCATGGAAGAGCAGCGCACGCGCGCGAAGGCGTCCTGGAAGGGCGCGCACAAATCCATCGCCAACCCCGCGTACGCGAAGCTCGCCGACACGTTCAAAACCGAGCCTGACTTCTACTTCGGCACGGACACGCGCGATTGCCGTATCGAAGCNNAAATCAAGAAAGGCGCGGAAGCCGAAATCGTCCTCGACCGCTCGTCGATCTACGCCGAATCCGGCGGTCAGGTCGCCGACACGGGTGGCTTGTACGACGATTCCGAAACGCTCGAAGTCGCTGAAGTTCGCGGCGCGTATTATCCCGTCACCGGACTAATCGCGCACCGCATTATCGCTAAAGAAGACCTGCATGTCGGCGACCGCGTCGCCACCGTCGCCGACGCCCAGCGCCGCGAACACAATATGCGCAATCACACCGCGACGCATCTGATGAACGCCGCGTTGCGCAATATTCTGGGCACACACGTGAAGCAGGCTGGGTCACTCGTCGCGCCCGATCATTTGCGATTCGATTTTTCACACTTCGCCTCCGTCGATCTCGCCGAGATCGGCGAAATCGAGCAGCAAGTGAACGAAGAAATCCGAAAAAATCTCGAAATCCGCACGGACATCATGAACATTGACGACGCGCTCGCTTCCGGCGCGCTCGCCTTTTTCGGAGACAAATATCCGGAAGCAAACGTTCGCGTCGTCACCATGCCGGACGAATCCTCGCCGCGCGGTTTTTACAGCAAGGAGCTTTGCGGAGGAACGCACGTCACGCGCACTGGGGCGATCGGAGTTTTCAAGATCATCGGCGAGCAGTCCGTGGCTGCGGGCGTGCGCCGCATCGAGGCTATCTCCGGCGACCACGCCCTCGCGGAGTACCAAAAAGCGCTGGCGACCCTGCGCACCGCAGCCGGACTTTTGGGCGCCACCGAAGACCAACTGATTCCGGTTTTGGAGCGCCAAATCGACCAAATGAAGGCGCTCGAAAAGCAGTTGGCGGGCCTAAAACGGGATGCCGCCGGATCGCAAGCTGGAGACCTTCTCGGAGGAACCCGCGAGGTCAAGGGCGTTCGTGTATTGGTCTCTAAAGTTGATGACTATGACCGCGAAGCCCTGCGCCACCTCGTCGATACCCTCCGCCAAAAGATGGGTTCCGGAGTCGTTGTCCTGGCCACCGTCGATCAGGGCAAAGTCGCTCTAATTGCAGCAGTTACGAAGGACCTGACGCAGAAACTCCACGCTGGAAAAATTGTCCAGGAGATCGCCAAGCTCCTGGGCGGTTCCGGCGGCGGAAAGCCCGATTTGGCCGAGGCTGGCGGAAAAGACACATCGGGCATACAAAACGCCTTGGACCAGGTATACCCCCTCATCGACCGGTTGTTATAATCCTCGTAGCGCCAGAATGTTACACCGGGAGAGGCTCGTCTTCCTCACCGAGTCCCAGTACCTGAAAAATTTGAATTTGCGTTCGTGCGTGCGCACTTCTGCCTTCCCCAAGGCGTAGGAGTCAGGTGATGACCAAGACCGGAACCACCGTTGCTTTATTGGCGGCCGCAATCTGGTTCTCGCTGCCCTCTACGTCCCATGCTCAACTTGCATCCTACGTCGATGAGCAGGGCAAGCTCGTGTACGTGAACAGGGATTCCCTGGCGCACCACGTTGGGAGTATTATCAGTTCTCCCTCGGCGGGCTCGCAGGCTTTGCGCCCGGGCTTTAGGACAGAGTTCGGAGACGAGCAGGCTGCCGCCGCCTTATCAACGAGCGGGACCAACGGGTCAGACGACCGGCTCGATCGCATCGTTCGGGACGCCGCCGAACGGCACAAGGTGGACCCGGCGCTGGTAAAAGCCGTGATCTCCACTGAATCGGGCTGGAATTCGCGGGCGATTTCATCAAAAGGGGCCGTAGGGCTGATGCAACTGATTCCTGGGACGGCGCAGCGTTTCGGTGTTGGCAATCGCTTCGATCCGGCCCAGAACGTAGAAGGCGGAACGATGTACCTGAGGACGCTGCTCGATAGGTATAACGGCGATTTGACGAAATCGCTCGCGGCATACAACGCCGGCGAGGGTGCCGTGGACCGATTCGGCGGCGTGCCACAATTTCCGGAAACGCAAAGGTACGTGCAGAAAGTAACCAACGCATACTTTCAGCCCGGCTCGGGTCGCAATTCCCAGCTCTGGAGCGCTCCGCGGCGGCCAGTGCGACGGGATGTGGATTCGAATGGCCGGGTAGTTTTCACGAACGAATGAAACGCAAAGATTTTTTCGGAATGCAATTCGCCGCTGCAAAGGTCCTTTTCGTCGCCGGGATCGCTCTGAGTTTGGTTGTGTGCCTGGTTTTTCCTGTTCGCGCCGATAAAAAATCAGACGCCGATTATCAACTTGAACGCGCCGTCAAAATGCGCACGACGCTCGAGAGTCATGTCGAAAAGGACCGAAGTCTCGCCGATTACAAGCAGGCCGTTTACGCCTATCACAAAGTTTATTTGNNGATCACCTCGCATGCCGATGATGCGACTCCCGCGCTCATTGCCGAAGCCGAGCTGTATCAGGACATGGGGCGGCTGTTCGATCCCCAATATTTCCAGTCCGCGATTAACGCATGCAATTTTCTGCTGAAGCAATATCCGGGAAGCCGGTACCGCGGCCAGGCCTTGCTCGCGATTGCTCAAATCCAGAAAGACGATTTGATAAAGCCGGACGATGCGGAGGCGAGCTACAAAGAATACTTGAAGCATTTTCCGCATTCGGAAAAATCCGACGAGGCGCGCTCCGCGCTCAAGGAAATTGCGGCACAGCGCGCACAAGATCCCGGCCATATCTCGCAAAATTCCGTGCGGGCGACCAACGAGAAAGCGCCACGCGCACAGCCGCCTGCAGCACCGCAGGAAATTCCCGGGCAGCACGCACAAGATTCACGCCCGAGCGCGCAAAATATCGCGCAGCCGCCGAACGAAAAAGGCCAGCGCGTCGAGCCACGCGTGGCCGACAAGGGCACGCCCGGCATAACGGACATACGAACGTGGAACGCGCAGGATTCCACGCGCATCGTTGTGGGACTAGACGACACGATCAAATTCGATGCGGCGCGCATTGCGTCGCCGGACCGCATCTACGTCGATATCTACAAAGCGAAAATCAGCTCCAAGCTTTCGAGCAAATCGCTCGACGTGCAGGGCGGATTGCTGAAATCCNNGTCCTGGATGTGGACGGCGCGAAAAACTATTCCGCATTTCTGCTGGCGAAACCGTATCGGCTGGTAATCGATGTGCGTGCGCAGACCGCCGCAACGGCCAAGGATGCTGCGATTCCAGCCGGTACTCCGGCGATCGCGGCAACAGTCCCCGACAAGAAGCCCGCGGCTGTGGACCAGTCAAATTCCGTGAAAGCCTCGAACGGCGCGCCCGACGCCACGCCACCCGTTAAGACCGTCGCGAAAGTTGCAGCGAAGAGCGCTGCACGGACGCCGAAGAAGACTGTGGCCAGCACCGTGGTTCTCGAGCCTTCAACCGAGCCGAAGCTGACGCGTGACGGCCAACGCTCGCTGACGCGCGCTCTCGGTTTGAAAATCAGCCGCATCGTGATCGATGCCGGGCACGGCGGCCACGATACGGGAACCATCGGTCCACATGGCTTGATGGAGAAAGATCTGTGTTTGGACGTGGCGCTGCGGCTCGGGAGCCTGATCGAGCAGAAACTGCCGGGCGCGGACGTAATCTACACGCGCAGAGACGACACGTTTATTCCGCTCGAGGAACGGACCGCCATCGCCAATGAAGCAAAAGCGGATCTTTTCATTTCGATTCATGCTAATTCGAGCCACGATCCGGACGCGCGCGGAATCGAAACGTATTACCTGAATTTCGCGACGTCGCAGGATTCCATGGAAGTCGCGATGCGCGAAAACGCGAACTCGCAGCAATCGCTGCATGACTTGCAGGATCTGATTCAAAAAATCGCGCGCAACGAAAAGATCGAAGAATCAAAAGAGCTCGCGAGCGATATTCAGGACACGCTCACCGCGAGGATGCAGCTTGTGAGCCACAGCGAAAGGAATCGCGGCGTGAAGAAAGCGCCGTTCGTGGTGCTCATCGGCGCGAATATGCCCTCGGTACTTTCGGAAATTTCGTTCGTCAGCAATCCGAACGACGAGCGGCTCTTGCGCAAAACGGACCAGCGCCAGCGCATCGCCGATGGCCTCTACCGGGGAATTTCGACGTATCTCGAAAACCTGAACAGCCTTTCCTACAACAAGCAAAAGCTCGTCTCGGACAACCATATTTCCGACGGTCACCTCGAACCCGGGACGGTGGCATCAAACGCGAATCCCAAGTAAGATTTCGACGTCTAATGGGTGAGGGTATTGATGCGCCGCCACGCTTTTTCAATCGCCGCCATGCTGTTGCTTGCGGCGCTTCCCACGTTTGCCGGAAAAATCCTGCCGCAGTCGGCCGGCCGATGGATTGCGACCACAGGCAGTTCCCTTCTTGCAACAAACACCACTTCTTCGTCCTCGGGGCCGGCGGCTTCGCAAGCGATCCTGAATGAATATGGATGGGTTTCGACCGAGGCTGCCAATTACGCATCTCCGGCCGGCAGTAATACCGAAGCCATTCAAGCAACCGTATTCCAGATGAAGGATCCTACAGCGAGTTACGGCCTCTACTCCTACCTCCGCGCTCCGGAGATGGCGCGTGCGAATTTTACCGACCATTCCTCCATGTCGCCCGAGCGCGTGCTGGTGCTCCTGGGCAATCTGGTACTGGACGTTCGAGGCTCCGATCTCGCCAGATTTCAACCGGAGCTGAAATCGCTGGTAGCCGCGGTTAAAACCCACGCACAGGATGGCCCCTTGCCGACGCTGTGGCAGAATTTGCCGCAGAAGGACATGGTCGAGCGCTCGGATCACTATATTTTGGGGCCGCAGGCTTTGAATCAACTCCTGCCAGGCTCGTTCGGCGAGTCGATGGGCTTCCAGACGGGCGCCGAGGCCGAACTGGCGCGCTATCGCTTGGGTGCCAATGAGGCCGAGTTGATAATCATCGATCTCCCGACTCCTCAACTCGCGGAGAAACAGCTGAAGGAGTTGCAGAAGAAATTTAGCGTGAACGGGTCAAATCCGGCGACGGGCGCGCCCGCACTCTACGCCACACGCTCGGGCACGTTGCTCGCAATCGTCTCCGGCGCCTCCACTCAAACCGAAGCAGACGAATTGTTGGGACAAGTCCAGTCGGGAACTGAGGTCACATGGAACGAGCCGACGTTCCAGTTCAAAGAGCCCAGCATCGAGATGATGATCGTGGGGACGATCGTCGGAGCGGGCGTCATCTGCCTGTTTGCGATCATCGCGGGCTTGTCTTTCGGAGCCTTACGACTCGTCGTGAAGCGTTATTTCCCCGGAAAGCTCTTTGACCGCAAGAACCATCTCGAGGTTCTGCAACTGGGCCTTGGTAGCAAGCCCATCAATTCGGACGATTTTTACGGCTACAGCGCCCCGGCGGGAAAGCCAGACTTAGTCGACAGGAAGCTCCCAGACCGGGTGGCCCTACGCATATTCCGCTGAAATAAATAGACTTATCTCCTAATCGGCTCCGGTCTCGCGCTTGACTTCTCGGAAACCGGCTACTAGACTGCGCTCGAGGAACAGGTTAGGTGGCCCACCTCGCAGTGGCCGTGGGGCTCTCTCCCTTCGAAGGGCCGCTGTTAAGGCGGGCCTTTTGCCTTTTGGGCGAGGGTGCCAAAGCTTCTGCCGTCTCAGAGTTTCTGGAACTCCTGTGCTATCCGTTAGGAATTAGGGTTAGCGTCCGTGAGTTGCCCGTGTAAAATTTGAGCATCCCAGCTCCTCGGATAGTCATTAAACCCTGGAGATAATCAACAACAGATGACCCTCTTACAGCGGCAGTCGCCGCGAGTTACCCTCAGCGCAATTGCGATCGCCTGTCTGCTATGGGCTGGCGCAGCCGCGGCCCAGGAAACCCCGGCGGCGCCCCCGCCGGCGACTCCTGCGACGACTTCCGCACCTCCGTCGAACAGCCAGCCCCAGACGGAGAAGCCGAGTGACAATAAAAACGGCCAGGGACAAACTGTCTTTAACCAGGACCGGCTCTTTGGAGTGCTCCCAAACTATTCCACGGTTGAAAATGCGAACCAGCTCAAGCCGCTCTCGGTAAAGGACAAGTACAGATTGTCGTGGGACAGTCTGACCGACAAGGTCACATTCGCATTCATCGGATTCCAAGCGCTCGTCGGGCAGGCTGAGAATTCGGAACCGTCATACGGGCAGGGCTTCCAAGGATACGGGCTGAGGTACGGCACATCTTACGGGGACGCGGTCATCGCGACATCGATGACAACGTCGGTTTTTCCGAGTTTTTTACGGCAGGATCCCCGGTATTACGTACTGGGAAAAGGCAGCATCGCGCACCGCACTCTTTACTCGGTAAAATGCATCTTCGTAACACGCAGCGATTCCCGCCATGCCGAGTTCAACGCTTCCGAGATTTTCGGAAACGCCGTCGCCGCGGGACTTTCCAATACCTATCACCCACAGGATGACCGCACACTTGCGAATACTCTGAGCATATGGGGCACCGACGTCATGTGGGACACGGCAGGAAATGTGGCCAAGGAATTCTGGCCCGACGTCCGCCGCCACTTTAGCCATAAACCGAAAAGCTAAGCCGCTCGCGCGCAGCGCCGAATCATCGGCTTCCCCAGCCGCTGTGACCTGAAGCTTCGCCCGCCGTGTTGGTTCGCCAGGGGCGACCTTGGTCTTTGGGAAAAACTAAGATGACGCGATTTACTTGGCGGCGCGGGCGGAGGAGCCGGCGGAGTTCAGGACTTGCTCGTAGTAGGCCTCGTAGCGCGGGATGATATCTTTCGAGCAGTATCGGGCGCGGGCGTTCGTGCGGGCCATTTGTCCCATCATTCGTCCGCGATCGGGGAGCGTGAGGATGTCGAGCGCGTATTTTGCGGCGCTCGCGACGTCGCGCGGCTGGAAGAGATAGCCGTCGACTCCGTGCGTGACTACCTCGGGCAGACCGCCCACATTCGTGGCAACCACCGGAACCTCGCAGGCCATTGCTTCCAGCGCCGCAAGCCCGAAGGATTCTTCGTCGCTAGGCAAAAGGAAAAGGTCGGCCAGCCCAAGCTTTTCCTGCACGTGTTGCTGCTTGCCAATGAAAAGGACGTCTTGCGACAGGCGCTTCCTCCGCACGACATATTCCGCCGCGCCTCGATCGGGACCGTCGCCTATCATGACGAGCTTGGCGGGAATTTTTTCGTGAACGAGCGCGAAAATTTCAATCACGTCGGTGATGCGCTTCACGGGACGGAAGTTCGAGAGGTGCATCAGAATCGGCTCGCCGTTGGGCGCCCATTTCGCACGGTTCTCCGCGTCGTTCGAGCGCATGTAAAGATCGCAGTTGACGAAATTTGGAATCACTTCAATCGGGCGCTTGATTTCAAATTCCCGCAGCGTGCGGTCGCGCAGATAATTCGAGATCGCGGTGACGCCATCGCTCTGCTCGATTGAAAAGCGAGTGATGGGCAGATAGCTACGGTCGTTACCCACGAGAGTGATGTCGGTGCCGTGCAACGTAGTGATAAAAGGAAGGCGCCTGGGACTGGCCATCATTCGGGCGAGCAGCGCGCTGACCGAATGCGGAATCGCGTAATGGACGTGCAGCAGGTCGAGGGAGTTTTCTTCGGCGACTTCAAACATCTTGGTCGCAAGCGCCAGCGTGTAAGGCGGATGGTCGAACAGCGGGTAGGTGGTGACCTCCACCTCATGGAACCAGATGTGCTCGCTTGCGCCGTCCAGTCGAATGGGCATCGCATAGCTGATGAAATGGATATCGTGGCCGCGCGCGGCGAGTTCAATGCCGAGTTCGGTGGCCACCACGCCCGAGCCGCCGTACGTTGGATAGCAGGTGATTCCGATTTTCATGCTGGTTGCAACCGGCGGCTGATTGGCTCCCGTGAAAATGGCATGCGAAGAATTCGCAAAGGCAGGTTCTATTGCCCGTTCGTGCCGCCTTGAGCGGCTTCATCGCCTTCTTTGTAGATATAGCGGATGAAATGCTTATAAATTAGAAGATTCGGGCTGCCGTAGCGGGTGAGCTTGATGCAATCCCGGTCGTACCATTCGACCGTGCCGCGAAGAACTTCCCCGTCGGTCAAGACCACGGCGACGGGCGTTCGCGACTGCATCTGCTTCACGTAATAGAAATTCTCCGCGTAGGTTTGCTCGGGAGGGGCAGGCTTCTTCCGGGTCGGCAATGCAGACTGCGGAGCGGGCTGGGCTGGCCGAGGCATATATTGCTCCTTCACATCTGTAAGAACGGGACGAAACAGCTTCCGGTTTACCATAATTGCTCCTCAGTGCGGTAGGTCTTATGACTGCTGCTCCCTAATATGACTTCGGAGAAAGGAGTTCGGTTGCAAAATTCTGCATAGAATCTGGGATTGGGCCTGAAACCTTAGCGGACGCTGAATGAAGTCATCAGGGCGTCCAAACCCAATTGACGGCCGATATTGCGGCGCAGCCGGCCTTCGAGAGTGTCTAAGCCTCGCGTGGCCTCAAGGACCCATTGCCAACTGATTTTCTTGCTTAGCGTCTCTACTTCCCGCCGCAGGTCGGGATTGCGGGGGAAACTACTCTTTGGCTCCACGGAGGCTTCGAGCAAGTCCGTGAGTAAACTATAAAGCAGCTCCAAAACATTTTCAAACGATTCCTGCTCCTGCTTGGCAAGCTGCGCCGTGGCCGCGAAAATATCTCCGTATTTTTCTCCCGCAATCGCCTGCTCGATAAGAACCAACACGCTCCTGCGCAGCCGCGCCGATTCGGTGAGGTCGAGCGACAGGGCGGCACCAGGACTGCCGCCGGAAAGCTCCGCGGCCAGCTTCCTCTCGGCGGGCCTGGTGGCGCCGNNGCGCCCGGCCAGGAATGCCTCAATCTGCTGGGACGGCACAGGGGCGAAGTGAAACTGCAAGCATCGCGACCGAATGGTGGACTGCAGCGAATCGGGCGTCGGCGCGAGCAGAATCAGCGTAGCGGACTCGGGTGGCTCTTCAAGTATTTTGAGGAACAGGTCGGCGTCGTTCCAGCGCATGGTGTCGGCGCCATCCAAAATAAATAGCCGTCGGCGGCCCAGCGGCTTGAAATAGGCCGCGCGCTGCACGGCGCGCAATTGACCAACGCGAATCATCGGCCGAGCGACGGGGGTGCGCAGCCGCACGGGATCGGGAACAATCAGCCAGACGTCAGGATGCGGTTCGAGAATCAGCGGCGTGCGCTCGACGGCGGCGGTGTCCGCGCTCTCGCCGCGCTCCGCGAGCCCTGCTTCAATAAGTGGCGCTGGATCCGCCAGCGGAGCCATGCGCAGACAGGAGGCGCACTCGCCGCAGAAATCGTCCTTCAAGCGCTCGCAGTTTGCCGCCTGCGCGAACATCCTCGCGAGCGTGTATTTCCCGATGCCGTGCGGGCCGGTGAAAAGCAGCGCGCTCGGGACGCGTTCGCGACGGAGCATGCCGCGCAGCGCGCCGACGATGCGTTCGTTCCCGAGAAATTCACCGAATCCCATTNNGCGACAAGCTCATTTCGACCGCCGCACGAATTTCTTCGTGGATCGCCGCGGGCGGGCGAAGAACGCCTGTCGCGGAGTCCAAGCATTCGATCTTCATCCAATTACGCTGCGCCGCAAGCTCGTCGTAAACCTGCGCCGCCGCTTCCAGGTGGGCGAAGTCAGCTTCCTGGAGATCGCGCCGCAATTTCGTGTAGTCACGCGCGGCTTTTTCGCCGATCAGGCGATGCGCGTCAGCCACTGGCAGACGAAGATAGATGACTAGATCCTCGGCTGGCAGGGCGTTGACTCCATATTCGAGCTGCTTGAGCCATGTGAGGAATTCGTCCCGCTTCTCGCGAGGCACGCGCGCACCCTGATGCGCCAAGTTCGAGCCCACGTAGCGATCCGCGAGCAGGATTTTCCCCGAAGCGAGCGCCGCTTCAAGGGCAGGCTTGGNNCATCCAGGCGGTCACCGGCATAGAGCAGAGCGGAAAAGTGCGGATCGACCGCGGTGAGCGGGCCGAAATCGCCGTTCAGGAATTGCGCTATCAGCTTTCCGAAAAACCCTTCGTAATTCGGGAAACTGATTTGCGAGAACTCGATTCCCTTTCGTGAGAATGCGCGGGCGAGGGCTTCGAGCTGCGTGCGCTTCCCGGAGCCGTCGATTCCCTCGAGAACGATGAACTTTCCGCGCGCAGGCATTGAGGTATTTGGGAGTTTAACATAGGGCTGGTTCGGACCTGTAAGCGCCGGGCGGGCGGAAAAGGCT
>PKUY01000331.1:10644-13931 GCA_003131705.1 Acidobacteriota bacterium
TGTCAAGGGTCAGACGGTGTGGACTCTGGACGGCTCGCGTGTGTCGGAGACGGAGACTTGCGCGTGCTAGAATCGCGGCGATGACGCCGAAATTGAGTCCCGTTGCGGAAAATCTCGAGCGAGTGCGTCAACAGATTGCGCGCGCGTGCGAGCGCGCCGGACGCCGCGTTGAAGAGATCACGCTGGTTGCGGTGTCGAAAACTTTTCCCGCGGAAGCCATTCTCGCCGCCTACGACGCGGGGCTGCGCGTGTTCGGCGAAANNTCGTGCAGGAGTTTGAGGCGAAGCGGCCGCGGATCGCCGCGCTGGATGCAATGTGGCACCTAATTGGCCACCTGCAAAGCAACAAGGTGCGGCGCGCGGTCCATTTGTTTGACCGCATCGATTCCGTGGACAGCCTATCGCTCGCTCAGAAACTTGATTTTGCCGCTGCAGAAGAGAAAAAGCGCCTGGAGATTCTCATTGAAGTACACCTCGGCGGAGAGATATCCAAAAGTGGGATCGCGGAAAGAGACCTTGCGGCGCTTGCGGAGGGCGTTGCGGTGCTGCCCCATCTGGAATTGCGCGGCCTGATGGCGATCCCGCCGTATTCGGACGATCCGGAACGCGCGCGCCCCTATTTCGAGAAGCTGCGCGAACTTCGCGACGATTTGAGCCGACGTCTCACGCTTCCCCTGCCTGTGCTTTCGATGGGCATGAGCCACGATTTCGAAGTCGCTATCGAGGATAGCGCCACGGAGATTCGCATTGGCACGGCGCTATTCGGCGCCCGTCAGTAATTCTCACGAAACACAAAACTGCGATTGGAAACTACGAGTAGCGGAGCCAGCGGAACAGCTCCTGTATCGTGGGGCGCTTGCCGTACATCAGGATGCCGACGCGGTAAATTTTTGCCGAGGCGTAGATCACCACCACAATCGCGAAGAGCAGGAGCACGAGTGAGAGAGCAATCTGCCAGAACGGCGGTGTCTGAAGAGAGATGCGCAGAACCATCAGGACGGGCGAGAAAAATGGAACCTCGGAGAGAACCACGGAGAGCGTGGACGACGGGTCGTTGAGAATCAGGCTGTAGATAACCATACAGAAAACGAGCGGCACCATCGCCAGCCATTGCAATTGAGCGGCGTCCTGCTCGCTCGAACACGCGGCACCGATCGCAGCAAACATCGCGGAGTACAGAAAGTAGCCGCCCACAAAATAGGTCACCGTGTAAATCAGCAGGGACATGGGCAGGTGAATGCCCGAAAACGAAGATCCCGGCACCATCTTCGCCATCACCACACCGTAAGAAGAGAGCAGCGCCAGCGAAATCATCCAGATCAGGAATTGCGTGAAGGCAACGGCGGCCACGCCGAGGATCTTGCCAGCCAAGAGCTGGAACGGCCGCACCGAGGAAATGAGAACTTCCATGGTGCGCGTGGTCTTCTCTTCCAACACGGAACGCATGGTAATAATGCCGTACATGAGCAGTGAGGTATACAGCAGGATCACTACAGCAATCGCGACGCCGATTGTCTGGCCCTTTTCGACGGATTCTCCCGATTGACTGACCCTCATCACCTTCAGCTCCGCACCTTGGACAATTTCGTTCACGTCGTTCACGTGAATTCCGTGGTCGCTGAGGCGCTGGGCGATCAAAGCCTCATTGACGGCGGCGCTGAGCGGCTGAATGAGACTGAAATTGTTGGTATGCACCTCGACGGACTGTTTGAGGTCCCGGGGAATCAGAAGAAAGGCATCCAGCGAGCTGGAATTGACCTGGGCGCGGAGATCCTGCTCGACATCGTTTAGCAACGCCGGGCGATCGACGGTTTTGGTGATGATAAATTCCTGCCGGCCGTTCGAGAGTTTGCGGTCGAGAGCCTGCACGACCGAAGGTGCGAGCGCGCCGTTCTCGTCCACAATTGCGAGCCGGTAGGAATGGGTCGGCTGGCGATTCACCAGAAACAGGATCATCAAGAAAAATCCCATTCCGAGGAGCGGTACGATGACTGTGCCGATGACAAAGGCTTTCGTCTTGACCCGCGTGAAGTACTCACGCTTGATGATCAGGCGGATTTTACGCATGGGCGGTCTTCTCGATAAATATTTCGTTGAGCGAAGGCTCAAGCAGTTCAAATCGCGTGATGCGGGCGCCCGATTGCACGGCGGCTTTGAGAACTTCCTGCGGATCGGCGCCCGGCTGCAATTTCGCCTCGACTCCGCTCCCAAAGCGATTCACTCCGGCGATGACGGCGAGATTCAGAAAGCTGTCGGCGCCGGTAAACTCGATGCGAACCGTGTTTTTGCCGTAGGATTCCTTGATGGCGCGCAGGTCGCCGTCGAGAACGTTGCGCCCTTTGTTGAACAGGCAGATAGAGTCGCACATCATCTCCACCTGCTCCATGCGATGCGTCGAGAGCACGATCGTGGAGCCTTTGTTGCGGAGCTCAAGCATGACGTCTTTCACGGTGGTGGCATTGACCGGATCGAGTCCTGAAAAGGGCTCGTCGAGAATCACTAGCGGCGGGCGATGGATTACGGCGGTAATGAACTGGACTTTTTGCTGCATTCCCTTCGAAAGCTCGTTCAGCTTTTTGTCGGCCCACTCGCCGAGCTCGAAGCGGTCGAGCCATTCGGTTGCGCGCAGATTCGCTTCCGCCTCAGAAAGCCCGCGCAGCGCTGCGAGGAACACGATGACGTCGCGCACCTGCATGTGCGGGTAGAGGCCACGCTCTTCGGGCAGATAGCCGACCGACTCTCGCGTTTCGTCGCTGACTGGCTCGCCGAAGACGCGGATCGAACCCGAGTCGGGAACGAGGATATTCATCACCATGCGGATGGCGGTCGTCTTACCGGCGCCGTTGGGACCAAGCAGCCCGAGAATGGCTCCCGGGCGGACGTTCAGGTTGACCCCGCTCACGGCGTTCACGGACTCATAGGACTTGCTGACATTTTCAAGCGAGATGGCATCCACAAGCTGGCCTTTCGCTAATCAGAATCCGACATTTACATCTCAGCGCGTTGTAACTCAATGACTTCCGCTCTGCCGTATATCATACGTATGTCGCGTACGGAAATTTCATCCACCGAGTTGAATCAACGATGGATTTCGAGGAAGGCACGCGGCCTCAATCCGGCAGTGCCTGCCCCGTTGTTTCCATGCCGAAGGGCAGAAGGAAAAGGCCCAGGAGAAATGGAATCGCGGTCAAAGCGACGGGGATGCCAATGGTGTGAAAGTGCGAGACGCCCGCACCGACCAGGAATGTAAAGCCCGCACCGACGAACCGGCCGACCGAAGTAATAAAC
>PKUY01000331.1:13937-14915 GCA_003131705.1 Acidobacteriota bacterium
AAGCTCGAGGCGATCGATGCGGCCATGCAAAGGAAATAAATTCCAAGTGTTTTGCGGCGGCCAATCCGTTCGGCGATCCACGGCAGCGGAAGGCAGCCGAGGATCGTGCCCAGGGAGAGCACCATCGTGGCGTAGGAGGCGAGCCGGGCCGCGAGCGCGCCCGGTAAGTGATTGCGCGCGGCGATCTCGGCGACAGACGCTGGAACGTAAACCGTGCCTGCCCACAGGCCAATGATCGAAATCAGCACGTATNNACAGAGAATTGAGCAGCGTGCGGCGGCGGTACTCCGGCCGGAATAGCTCGGCAAAGGGGCTCGACACGCGCTTGACGCTGGCTTTCCAGCGCTTGGGCTCGGCGACACCATACAGGATGAATCCCACGAGTAGCGCGGGCGCTCCTCCGAGCGCGAACATGGGCCGCCAGCCGTGCGTTTCACCGATGAAATGATTCGCGAGCGCCGCGAGGAAAAATCCAAAGTAGTAGCCGGTGTGCATCAGAGCCGCACCCATCTTGCGGCGCTGCTCGGGCCATTCTTCGGCTACGAATGTTCCGCCCATCGCCCATTCGCCTCCGATACCGACTCCGGCGAGCACGCGACACGCGGCGACCTGCCAAACGTTCTGCCCGAAAGCGGCTAGGAGGGTGAAAAGCGAGTAGCAAAGGATCGTCAGCATCAGCGTACGGACGCGGCCGAACTTGTCGGCAACCGGCCCCCAGATGATGGCCATGCCCCATCCGACCAAAAACAGCGCGAAAAGTAGTCCGCCGTAAACGCCGACGTTGCCAGCGGTCGCGGCAATACCCGACTTTGGCAGGAGCTCGCGAAGAGCAGGCACCATGACCAGCGCGAAGATGAATGAGTCCATGCCATCGAGCGCCCAGCCGCCCCACGAAGCCCAGAATCCGCGGACTTGGTTGGGCGTGAGCGCAACTTTGGATGGCGATGGGATGGAGGTGGACAAGGCGACGCATTGTAC
>PKUY01000064.1 GCA_003131705.1 Acidobacteriota bacterium
GCTCGTGTTGCCGCTGGCGCATATCCTGGGCCTGATTGAACGCGCTTTGCTGAGCGGCCATCCGCGCGTTCGAGGCGTCAAACCCGCCCTGAATCACCCGTCTGCCAGCTTCCGCCTGAGCGTCAATCTGCTGTCCGATCTTTGCGTTCATCACTGCTTGCCATTTTGTGCTCCAGTCCTGATCGACAGCGAGTGTGCTCGCAATGGTCGTGAAGGTGTCGGCGGACCACTTACCCTGCGGGGTCCACTCCCGGAGCACGGCGGCCGAACAGAAGTGCATTCCGTTGAAGGCCAATCCATTATGAAAAGACTCGCATGATACGACCACCCTGAGCTGCTCTTGAATCTCAATCTTATTGATGTGGTATCGGACGGTAGCGATATCGGTGTCGATCGTGTACGTCGTCTTGGGCGTATTTTGCGCGGCCACTTTCTTCTTTTGATCCGCGAGCCACGGGACGGGTTCATCCCTCACAAACTCAACCTGAAGAACACCGACCATGTATTTCAAGAGCTCGGAAGCCGGCATCTCCTTCTTAAAGTCCATACAACCGGAGTCGGCCAGAGGCGGGGCCTTCGGATTTTCCGAAAACACCCAATCGAGCCGCGGCAATATTTTCAACCCGGTTAGTCCATCCGGACTGGACATCCGAAAAACAGCGAATGGCCCGGGAACGCAACCCGTTCCTTGAATGACGGCCCCCTGAAATATCCAGTTCGCCGGGATACTGAGCGTGAAAGCCGTCATATTTAAGATCGGATCGTTGATGGTGACGACTTTCGTCCTGGTGGAGGGGTCAGAAGGCAAGGCAGAAGGGGCGCCGGCCGAAGCTCCGGCCGATGATGCCTTTGCACCGCAGGCCGCTCCCATCGTTGCTATGGCGATTACGCCTGCCACCAAGCCGGTTACTAATTTGCTCTTCATTGTCATGTCTTCTTTCTTGATGCTCACAGCGTGCTTGGGCAACTGCAGGGAAAGCCTTTATCCGGAATTTTCTTTTTGATCTCGAATACGACACCATCGTTTACTCGTCTCGAGTGTTCGCGCTACTGTGAAACGATTTTCATCGGGAACATTTCCTCGTGCAAATAAACTGACTAAGCTGGGCTATTGTACCATTCCCAATGAGAGAGTTTATGTCACACTCCTGGCAATCGTTCCCGCCGCCGGGCGGCTTTGTCCTCACGGCGTACTCAGAAGTCACGTCGCCGGTCTCGGCGCAGACTCGGAAACAACCCACGTATTCTGGGGAGTCAACAACCTGGAGTGTCATGCACATTGTGATGAATCCCGGCACATGGCGACTGAGAACTGAAAAGAAAGGTAAATCTGATTAGGCCGATTTTGTTAGAACTTGCTTACTCCCTTCGATTTGTGCGCACCGTTTCCTGATCGCGAGCGCTCGACGGTTACGGGGACCTGAAACCGCCGACATGCGGAAGCAAAAGCTGCGGCGTCTGCCATCCAAGACTTCTTGTCGAAATCCACGGCGAGAAACCAACAGGTTTCATCGGGAAGTAGAGGGTAGACGCCGATGGTCTGCTTCCCAGTGAGGTGATCGCGGGTTGCGCTATCGGTGAGCGGTTGAAGCGTTCGTGTCTTCCGTGCAACCTTCTTTCGTTCTTCCGGTCTTGCAGCGTGAATCGCGCGCCAGTCCATGACACCAGCCGGAGAATAGCCAGACTTGCCACTCTTTCCTTCCCAGCGTACGGCGTAAACATCTTCTCGACCGCGAAACAGGCTTCGAAAAAACGTAATTTTCTTCTCAGTTGTAGAGGGTGCTGCGATGTTGCCGACGGGTACGTCTACAACAGGAATTGCAAGGGCACGGGAATCAATCCTTCGTCTACTTCGGTTTCAGAGGGCGTCTGCTTCGGAGCATACGGCCGTCCAATTCGGAATACAAGGCCGTCCAGTTCGGAATCTCATCAAGAGTGGAACATGGCTAGCCTGAATTGCGCTTTAAGCCTGCCGATTCTTTTTTCCACGAGCCGAAGCTCCGAATCGAAGCATTTCGATGAATTAGGACGCTGGTTAGCTTCGTGTACACTAGCTTGCGAATGAGGTCGAACCACATGATCTCACGGTTCAGCATCAGTCGATTTTGGGTGCAGGATTGGGTGCAGTTAGAAAAGGGAAAATGGCTCCCAACTTCTTGTAAGCAACACCAGATAGGGCACTTAGATTTTTGACCGCATCGGCTGTTAACCGAAGGGTTGNNGAATCTAGCCCGGGGAGCCAAATTCTTTGCGCTCAAGTATTTCTGAAACTAGATTCTCCCGCTTTGCTTCCAGAAAATCATAGTGTCATGTACGGGTGTAGGACAGGGTGAAGTCTCCGCTTCCCCACCAACCCGGCCCGAACGAAATCCTCGTCGGTGAGCTTTCGACTACGAGCAAAATCCCTTGAGAGGTTATCGCGGACTACCGATCGTTCGGTCTGTAACCGCAGAGCTGATCTCTTGAGCTCTGACAAGTCGAAATTCCGGCTAGTCGTTCCCGGACATGGCAAGCCTTCGAAGTCTCGCTTTGTGTTTCGCAAATTGGTTGTGTCCCGCAGCTGTCCTATCGGGATGAGACTCGGGCTGTGTTGAAGGAGCTGACTTCTAAAATCGGGGCGACAACTACTTCCGGGTTGCAACACGTCCAGAACTTATGTTTGCTTCCCAGAACCCCTTTTCTGGCGAGCTTCCGAGTACGCGACGCGAGACTACACGGCCAAGTGGCCGTCACTCCCGGAACCAGAACGGCATAGTCTGTGAGTTTTCGACAATCCAGCTATTCGCTGCGAGTCTACACAGGGATGGGACATCCAGCGACGACTACTTTTCCCGGTGCACTTCGCGATAGGCCTGGAGGCTGGTGCGACCGTCGGGGAGCTTCCAGCGGCGTGCGACGATAACCATCCAGATGAAGTTAAGTGCGGCGATGATGCTAGCGGCGCTCATGACCGGCACGAACCAGCGACTCTTCAAGTCGACGTAATTGAGCGGAACCAAAAGGATGATTAGCTCGAGGGCAGCAAAGGAAAGGGCGAAGACGAATTTGGACCAGCTCCAGAGCCCGGCGCGCTGCTCGTTGCGAATGCCGGTAATGATGACGACGGCCTGGCTGACGAGGAGTAGGATCCACCACATATGTGCGAAACCTCCGAGATAAATCCAGTCGAAGCGGCAATCATAATGCACACAATATAAAAGGGCGCCCCTTTTATATTGTGTGGGCACTGAGACGGGACAAGTCCCCCAGCGCCTACGGCGCTGAGAGCGCCACATCAAAGCGTTCTCATCCCGGTCGGCGCCGGAATCGACATTGCGCGTCTGCAATCTGAACTCACCACCCGCTGACCCAGGGCGTAAATCGCGCTCGCCTGAACACTGTGGCGCCCTCGCCGAACACGGGCAAATGCGAAGTGATCAATTGTTGCGCTTGGCGTTCCGATCGTTTCGTTGCAGCCGCGCCGAGAAGTAGTAAGCCGTGGTTAGAGAGGCCACGGCGGGTGACAAAAACGGGATCACCATTCGCACGATGACCAGGTACTTGGAATCCCACGGAACGTACATCGCGAGCGGAATGACGGCGACGACGACGATAATCGCCATCCGGGTGATTTGAAACCAAAGCTTATGAAAGTAATGTGCCGTAGTTGGTGCATCCGGCAGATCTGAGTCCGCAACATGAAAAATTCGCCCCGCCAGTGCCGCCGATGCCAGCATGGCTAGCGGAAAGCCCATGCTGAGGCTGGCCAATGCTTCTAGCGCGAAGCTTAGAAAAAAGAGCGCAGCGGGCACGTGGGACATCTCACCGCCGGCGGCATAGCTCAGACGGTTCTCCCCGACAAGCATGATGGCGACAAGAATCGCCAAGAAGAGCGCAACGAATAAGGCTACCCAAACGCAATACTCAAAAAAGGAAAATTTCTGGGCGATGGAACGTAACTCCGCCTTCTCCCGGTCCGTGTAGCCGAAACCGGGCCAATAGGCGCCGCGGCTGTGAATCACGTCCATGTTGGAGGCCCAATAGCGAACCACCAGTGCGAGCCAGCGATCCAGGGTCGGCCGTGAACTCGGAAAGGGAGTCACAGAGGATTTCTCTTCGAAAGTCATCTAATCCGGAATTTCCGATTTCAACTTTGTCTCTCCATGAAACATCATGCAGCCACCCCTCTCCTGTCAAGCTCAGATCAGGATGGCCTCTTTGGGCTGGCATCGCGGTTCTTTTAGGCCGTTCCGCTGACTTGTCTGGTCTGTTCCCCGCCTCACACTGCCTTACCGCTGACACTTGCCCCCTGGATGACCGCCCAACACCACATTTGCCTCCGGAAGGCTTCCCTGTGCTTAGTTCAAGCATGAACACGGGCGATGCATATCTTCCACACTCTTATCACCGATTTGCAAATTGGAAATCC
>PKUY01000017.1 GCA_003131705.1 Acidobacteriota bacterium
TCGACTGTTTGCTGGCGCGGACTGCTAGGCGGTGGGTGAACTGCTAAACGAACCGATTTAGCCGATCTAGAGGAACCCCGTCCGCGATGCAGAATCGATCTGGAAAGATCGAGGGTTCTCCGAAATCAGCCGGAACAACCACGAGAGTCGTTGCCTAGGTTTCTGATTTCACAGCTTTAAGAGCTAGAGCCTAAGACTCTACGGTGTTGACCCTATGACGGTTTCATACCCCTTTTCAATTTCATAGCTAAACCTGGGATCTCTGATCAGTTTCCAATTACTCTCGGGCCATACCTGCCCATTTACTGGTCGACCTCAGTCAACTCGTCAATCCTCAAGGAACCGCGAAGGAATTTACTTGAAGCAGAGAATGGTTCGCAGGTATTGGATATGACGAGTACAATCCTGCCGCAAACCTCTTACTGGCGACGGTATGGAGGAAGGAGTATGCGGGCACTGGCGAAGCTATTAAGAGGTGTCTCACCCATGGCTTCCCCGACACGAGTTCTCCTGTCTCTTAGTCTCGACTACCTGAGCCCCGCCCTACGTAGATAACGTCGTCGGTTCGCTGTGGATGGGAATACACATAAACGTAGGTTTGACGTCATTACGATGCGATGGAGCACACCCGCCATGGCTGATTGCCAGCTTTGGATGCCCGGCCACTACTTTTCAGTTAAATACCATTAATGAACGTTGGCCGGGCAGGCTTTGTTTGCACAGAGCCAAACGGTATCCAGCGTCGTCTCTCCGCGCTTTGCAAGGTAAAGCTGGAATCCGCATTCAGTGCAAGGCTTGCTACTCCTCGACTTGCTGTCGGCCTTGCCATCTTCGTAATAGCCGAGGCCCATGTCGTATCGTTGAAGGCACCCGCTCTCCGTGCATGCGAAATACGAGAATACTTCCGCTACGTGGATGCTTCGTGCCGAAGGCTTCTGGTCATCATTGCGCACCATCGCCTTGTTGTGATGGATACACAATGGCGATATGTCAGCTTTCATCGTGGGCTCCATCGGTTTCTCCTCACGGCGTTCCCTTCGGCCGTGCTATTCAGCGGCATTATACGTCAGCTTAATTAACGCGTGGTACACTACCCGACGTGGACAAGCGGATCGCAATACCGGCAGCCTTGATAGTGACCACAGCCATCACGGTTGAGACTTTAATGCTGCATCACAAGCCTGAACCCCACATCGAAGCTTCGAAGGTTGCAGGTCCAATTACGCCAGGACGCCCGCTAAACGATTCCATTCGTCTAACTGTTCCGTCAAACAGCGGTTCAGGCGACGAGCCTACTAGCTTGGGACCTATCACGCAGATTGCTTAGTTGGTTTTCAATCTAGCACATGAGAATCCGGTCCGGTACCAGGCCCGATGAATCCCACGTTGCAAAGGTTTGGGTCAGCCATCAAATTCTCCTTAGTCGCACGATGGTCAAATACCAAGATCGGTGCGGAGACCTTGATTAGCAACTCTTGAAGCTCTGGGTCAGGACTGTGATTGTAGTCATGGTGGCGATGGCCGGGTTGGTTTGAAACCCGTTCTTATCCAGCGCACGAGCGCAATCATTCCGTACACCGTAGGCCAGGCCACAAGGATCGGCACAAGTCCATAAATGGCGACGTACAGTAATTCAGTGGGTACAGTGGGCCAAGCTTCGCGAAATTGTTTATCGCACACCGCCCAGTTGCTGTTTGGCGCACTGAGGCAAAGCCGGTTAAGGAACACCGCTTGGAATTTCCATGCTTACGGCGATTTTGGCGAACATAAAGCGAAACTATATACGCGACGGGCTTAGCTTAGACAGGCTCTCAGTTCAATTAGAGCAGGGGGTTTCCGGTCTTCGCCTGCACTCTAAGCGCCGATGCTATTGGGGTTTTGACGCTGGAGGAGTAGGCAGTGCCAGTGCTCCGCTGGAACCTATTGCCGGGGAAGGGAGCGGTTTCAGGGAACTCAGCACCTCAGGCGGCAGGTTGTCCGCCCGCGAGACAAGCGTGGTGACCTGCCAAAGTTGGTAATCGGTGAGCGACTTCTCGAAGCTCGGCATCCCTGTCAGGCGGATTCCGTTTTTTACCTTCCAGTAGGTGACCCCGGGAGGATCGTCGCTCACTCTTCCGTCTGGAGTGAAAAGCTGCGGAGGGCGAGGATACTCCCCCTGTGCGGCTGTCGGCATGGGCTGCTGGGGCAAGCCGTGGCAGAACGCGCAGTCGTTCTGATAAATGTCCGCGCCGCTGACAAGCTCCTGCGTGGTGAAACCGGAAACGTTGCGGGTTGGCGCGGCGCGGCGAATCCGCGCATTCAATGCCACTCCCGCGATCGCACCTTCAAAAGGCATAGGAGGATCGGTCGCCGCAGCCGGCATGCGGCCACTCGTCACATAGAGAACTCCGAGTAACGGAAAAAGAAGCAGTCCCAGGATTACGCCAATCGCAAATTTCATTTTCGTTTCTCCATTCGATTACGATGCTGCTGACGCGGCACTTATCACGCTCACAGCTTAGGGCCGACCCGAGTTTCTGGCTCGGGATGCCCCTTGTTTGTCATGATATTAAGCCCTTGAGCGTAGCTATTCGCAACAATCACTACTTCGTCTTTTCCATCTCCATCCAAATCAACTTTGTAAGCCTGAGTAATTTCCACGTCAGGCTTCTCTATGCCTTCGCGTTTCAGGATACGACCAGTGCGTACGTTGCAGGGCTGAAATATTCCTACAGCGTGCAAGGAGTCGCTTACTCCGGCGGGCATCACCGCCGATTCATGCTGCACAAGTCAGCCATGCAGTGGATCGGCGGCTATAATGAGGGCCTTCCGCTGACCGTCAGGTACAACCCAGCCAACCCCAAGGACTCCAAACTGTTCGAGAAAGAGCATCTAATCTCCGAGTGCCCCGATTGACATTTCCCGCTGCCGCCACTATTGCAGGCCGGCCCGATCTTATGCTCCCTTCGAGAAGGGCGAGCTCCAAGTCATTGAGGCAGGGGAATGAACCAATTGCTAACGGTGGGAGAACAGCTTTTCGAGAAGTACCTCAACGAAATGCGATACGCGTTTGAATTCGAGAAAGAGTACGAGGGAAAGAAAAAGAGACCGGACTACACGATTACAAAAGACGGCAGTAAGTCTCTCTTCGACGCTAAAGATTTCGATCCAATGAGACCGGCCCCCGGATTCTCGCAGTTCGATCCATACTCCAGGCTAAGACAGCGGATTGATGACGGGCGCAAGAAATTCAAAGAGTTCAAAGAGTTTCCGTGCTGCATTGTTTTGCGAAACACTGGCAACGTGTTCGTGGACTTGGAAACTCCATCCATCGTGCTGGGCGCCATGTACGGCGATGCGGGCTTCAAGATCCCCATCTACGTAGGCAATGGGCTAAGTCCCACACCATCCCCTGCGCCCGAGCAAGCCTTCTTAGCAGGCGGAAAGATGGTCCACAAAAACCAAGCACAGAACACGACGATAAGCGCGCTTATCACCCTACGTCACGTTGCGGTCGGAATGCGCCGAATGAGGGCTATTTTCAGGGAGCATCCGGATCTGGGCACTCCGGAGTCGGTCCAGATAGCTTATGAAAGATTTCCCAACTTCGATGTCGAAGAGCGCCGATTGGGAGTAATTGTTTGGGAAAATGCAGTCGCGCGAATCCCCCTGTCCCGCGGGCTATTTACCGGACCCTATGACTTGAGATGGGGTGTCGAAGGCGAAAATCAGACAATAGTATTTGAGGGGGAGAAACTTCGCGAATTGGCGAAGGACTGATCCGCTCCCGATTTCCAGCCAATGTCCAAAACGCCTAAATGAGATATGACGCCGCTCCCTGGCCCGGAGAAAAGAGGTCGAGACGGAGTTCCAATGGTTCCTGTCCCAACGCCTGCGCCGCCTACGCCCCCGCCCGTGGCGCCCGGCGAAACTCCACCCGCCGAAAAGAAGTAGATCCGGAATCTCTAACAGTCGTCTAACAGTAAAACCCAACTTTGGCGAGAAAACTTGTGTCTGCCGATGTTAACCGGATGCGAGTTTTCAGTAACGTGCACGGTATCAATGCCGATAAACAGGACTCGGCTTACAGACCCACCCCACCGCATACTCCCAAAACCCTGTCGACGAGTTCCAAAGCACCAATACGATATGGAGGAATCCAATGCAGATCGCCGGTCGCGAACCAGTCTTAAACCACCTGTTCTCGGTATTTGCACGCAGTCTGCGGTGTTTTCGGACAGAGTTCGGACAGATGAGCAGGAAACCGCCAAAACCGCCGAAATCGGACCTATTTCCTGGATTCACTTTTCTTGGATTTCTCCCGGAACTCCTCAAGCTTACGTATCGCATCAATTCGATAGTCCAGCGTCGCCTTGGAGTAAGTTCCCAACAAGCTTCCAGCATGACCCATCAGCTGAGAAACAAAAACGTCGGGTACTCCCGCGGCGCTCAAGCGGCTTGCAAAGGTCGCACAAATATTATAGATCGGGAAATACGGAAGCTTGGCCGCTTTGAGGGCGGCCCCCCACGATCGGCGGACGCCCATCAGATGCTTCGAGTTATCGGACGGGGCAGGAAACACAAATGGTGAGGTTTCCGTTCCGGTCAGGTTCTGCCATTTCGTCAATTCTTCGATGCAAAATTTAGAGAGCGGAATCGTTCGGCGACCGGCCACCGTTTTAGCCTGGCGGACCACCACCGTTTCGTTGGCAAGATCAAGGTCCACCCAAGTCAGGCCTAGCGCCTCATGTCCGACGCGCAAACCGGTTTCGACCAGTAAGACGCTGAGGACCCGCAGTAGAGGATCGCATGCAGCGAGGAGTTTTTCTTCGCCATCAAAGGAGAGTACCGTGGCTTGACGCCTTCCGCTGCGCTCTTCAAGAAACTCCACGGAATCGAACGGATTTTGTCCGATCAGCCGCTGTCGAGTTGCAGCCTTCATTAGTAATCGCATCAACGAAAGATCCCGGTTGATCGAACTGGGCTTTATCCCTGAAAGACGACGGGCCTTTTTGAAGCCTTCTATTTGCTCTGCTGAGATCTGTGAAATCTTGTCCTGTTTGAAGAACGCAACCAAAGCGACAAGAGATGTCGAGTATCGCCTCCGAGTACTCGCGTTCGGAATCGCCTTCACGTATTCCTTTCCCCACAATTCAAGCGTCGGGGGATTGCTGCGCGGCAAATGGTATCGAGCCTCTGCTACTTCGGCTCTTCTGATCGCAAGGAGCTTCTCAGCGAATCTTCTGGATGTTGAATGGCTAGATTCAAACACCTGTCGAAAATTGTGAGTAAAGCTCAACCACCAGATTTTTCGACCCGTTTTTCTGAACTTCCTGAGGTAAACGCCCAATTCCCTGCCCTCCGTCTCTCTTGTCTGACATCGAAACACCGACGTTTGAAACTGCCGAGCTAGCTTTTTGAAACTGGCTCCCTTCCTTCTTTCTTGTCTCAGCCGCCGAATGTCTGCGGGGCTGAATGTCCGTAATGGCGGACGGCCAAGTACCTTGCCCTTCGCACGGGCATGTCGA
>PKUY01000325.1:0-16530 GCA_003131705.1 Acidobacteriota bacterium
ATTTCATCGAGCACATGGTGTTCAAGGGCACATCGCGGCGCACGGCGGAAGACATCGCGCGCGAAGTCGATCGTGTCGGCGGAATGCTGGACGCGTTCACCGGCAAGGAAATGGTCTGCTTCAACACGCGCGTCCTGGACGAACATCTCCCGAAAGCCTTCGACGTTCTCGCCGACATCGTCCTCGATCCAAAATTCGCCGACGAGGACATCTCGCGCGAGCAGTCCGTGGTCATCGAGGAAATCCGCATGACGCAGGACAATCCCGAGGACCTCGTCCACGAGCTTTTCACGCAAAATTTCTGGAGCACGCATGCGTTGGGCAAGCCAATCCTGGGCACGGCCGAAACGGTCGGAGCATTCACGCGCTCTGCGCTGCAAAAATGGTTTCAGCAATACTACGCGCCCAATCATTTGGTGATTACTGCGGCGGGGCACCTCACGCACGCGCAGCTCGTGGATCTGGTCTCCGAACGTTTTGCGAAGCTTGAGCGTTCCGAAAACGGCGCTACCGACCCGAAGCCCGAAGCCGCGTCGCACATCACTTTGCGCACCAAGCACGAACTCGAGCAGGTGCACATCTGCATGGGCGTTCCGGCGCTGCCTCTCACCGATCGCCGCCGCTTCGCCGTTTCGGTGCTCAACAATATTCTCGGCGGCGGCATGTCCTCTCGCCTGTTCCAAAATATCCGCGAGCGGCAGGGCCTGGCCTACTCCATTTTCAGCGAGATGAATTCGTATCGCGACGTAGGCTCGCTCTCGGTCTACGCGGGAACCTCTCTTGAAACCGCCGCGCAAGTCGTGCGCTCGATCCTCGACGAATTCCGCCGCATCAAGGACGAGCCTCTCGACAATGAAGAGATGCGCCGCGCGAAGGACCATCTGAAGGGCGCCACGCTGCTTGCACTGGAAGGTTCCGGCTCGCGCATGAGCACCCTCGCTCGCTACCACCTCTATTTCGGCCGCCACTTCTCGACCGATGAGCTAATCGCCATGCTCGAGTCCGTCACCGCCGAGGACGTTCAGGAGATCGCGCGCGAGTTCTTCGAGCCCAACCGCATTGCCGCTTCCGTAGTCGGCAACCTCAACGGCTTCGAGCTCACCCGGGATCAGCTAAGCTTCTAACTCTAGTGGGCTGCCTCTATTTTGTTCTCCACGTCCTCTGCGTCTTGCGGTGATCGTTGTTCCTTGGCCTTGCTTCCTGGTCGTCATGGAGTCCATAGGCACCTTTAGGCACGCCTCGCTGAAACCCTGGGTTCACAGGACCTCTCGAACCCGGTATGATAAGAGCTTCACCATAAGGTTCCATAGACGTGTTGTACCAGCCAGCGAGGGATAGATGGGCGTACCTGTATCGCAAATGTGGACGGTGGCGTCTTACGTCATCGGCCAGCGCATGAAAGGCCGAAAACAGTATCCGCTCGTGCTGATGCTCGAACCGCTGCTCCGCTGCAACCTCGCCTGCGCCGGTTGCGGGAAAATTCAATACCCCGCGCACGTGCTGAAGAAGAATCTGTCCCCCGAGGAATGTTTCCGCGCGGTGGACGAATGCGGCGCGCCAATGGTCAGCATCCCCGGCGGCGAGCCGCTGATGCACCCGCAGATTCCCGAAATCGTAGCTGGACTCGTCGCGCGCAAGAAATACATCTACCTTTGCACCAACGCGCTGCTGCTCGCCAAACGCCTCCACGAATTCACACCCAGCAAATATCTTTCGTTTTCCGTTCACATGGATGGCCAGCGCGAGCACCACGATTTCTCGGTCTGCCGCGAGGGCACCTATGATAAGGCCGTCGAAGGTATCCGGCTCGCGCTTCAGCGCGGCTTCCGCGTCACCACGAACACAACCCTCTTCGAGGGCGCCAATCCGGAGAGCGTGCGCCAGTTCTTCGACGACATGATGGACCTCGGCGTCGAAGGCTTGATGCTTTCACCCGGCTACACCTACGACAAAGCCCCGGATCAGCAGCACTTTCTCAGCCGCAACAAAACGCGCCAGCTCTTCCGCCAGATTCTGAGCAACCGCCCCGAAAAGTGGCGATTCAATATGAGCCCGCTTTTCCTCGAGTACCTGATGGGCAAGCGGAATTACAAATGCACGCCCTGGGGCATGCCCACCTACAACATTTTCGGCTGGCAGAAGCCCTGCTACCTGCTGCAGGACGGATACGCCGACACGTTCGACGAGCTGATGCGCGAAACCGAATGGGATCGCTACGGCACGGAGAGCGGCAATCCCAAGTGCGCGAACTGCATGGTCCATAGCGGTTACGAAGCAAGTGCCGTAAACCATACCTTCAGCTCGATTGGCGGCTTTTTGGCTACGGCTCGCGCCACATTGTTTAACAAATATAAAGATCCCGGAGCAATCGGCGGCCCGCCCAGCAGCCCTGCAGATCACTCCGGACAGCTCGTGCAAATCGCGGTGCCGAAGGCGTAGCAAGACCTCAATTCCATGTCGGAACCCAACACCACCCCCGACGAACGCCTCGGCACTGTCCACGAAAATCTGGAAGGCTGGATTCCCAGCACTGCTACCGAATCTGAAATCCGCGCGGCCCTCGAGAAGGCATTCGACTATCGCGGCGACGTAACCATCACCCTAAAGGACGGCCGCGCCATCGAAGGCTACTTATTCGACCGCAAGATCAAAGGTCCCCGGCTATCCGACTGCGCGGTGCGCCTGATACCCAAGCCGAAAGATCCGAACGACCAGCCTGAGAAACTTTCCGTGCCCTATAGTGAAATCGCGGCGCTCGCGTTCACCGGACGCGACACCGCCGCCGGAAAAAGCTTCGCCGCATGGGTCAAGAAGTACAACGAAAAGAAAGCCTCCGGCGAAACGAATATAGGCATCGACTCCGAAGCCCTCGACTAGCCCCTCCGGCCGCGAGCCAACTCCTCTCACCCTGTCTTTGTTTGCCTTGGCTCCCGTTGTTCTGCTTTGCCTCCCCGCGTTTTGCCTCTGGCTCCTCTGTCTTCCTCTGCGTTCTCTGCGGGGAGCGCCGCTTTCCTTCTTGCGCTGAGCATTCCTGTGCTCATTGTTCTCTCCGCCTTCCTTTTTCCTTTGACGCCTCGCTCGCGCTCTGCCAATATCCTCGCGTCACCCGGAGAAACGTCTCATCTCGTTCCGCATATCTATTCTGGCCTCTGGCAGCACGGGCAACTGCACGTTGCTTGAGACGGAAAGTACGACTCTCCTCATTGACGCCGGCCTCGGCCGCAAGGAAATGCTGCGGCGATTCGAAGCGATCGGCCGGGCGCGTCCCGAACGCGTCGACGCCGTCCTCATCACTCACGAGCATTCTGATCATTCCACCGGCGTCGCACAAATGGCGCGCGAATGGAACTGCCCCGCGTATCTCACCGAGCCCACGCACCGCGAAATCCTGAAAATGTTCGCTGACGATCCCGAAAACCCCGGAAGGAAAGCCAAGATCGAGCGCGTCGAATACATCCAGCCCGGTGAGCGTTTCGAAATCGGCGACATTGAGATCAATTCGTTCTCGATCCCGCATGACGCAGCCGATCCTGTCGGCTACTGCTTCCGAAAAAATGGCGTGAAAGTCGCGATTGTCACCGACCTCGGCTACCTGCCCGAGCTTGTGAAGCAGCACCTTCGCGAAGCCGACTTCCTGATCCTCGAATCGAACCACGACCTCGAGATGCTCAAGATGGGCCCGTATCCGTGGCACATCAAGCAGCGCGTGATGAGCCGCACCGGCCATCTTTCAAACACAATCGTCAGCGATTTCCTCGCCGATTCCGAAGTCTTCGACGCGCGTGCGCGCCACATCGTCCTCGCACATCTCTCCGAGCAAAATAATAATCCCGACGTCGCCCGCATCTCCGCCGCCGAAGCCTTGGGCCGCCGCGGCTGCGATTTCGCCTTTGGCGGCACACTGCACATCGCCTCCCAGCGCACCCCCCTGGGTCCCTTCGATCTATAATCGCCACCAGGAGAACTTTTTAGGCGTCGACTGTGCGTTTCCATCGCTTGAAGATTTGGCGAAACAGTCTCTTCGGATTCGTCGCCAACCGGTACGCGATAGCCGCAGGATAGAGAACCGGCATCAAGTACCAGTAATGCTTCTGGAAAAATCTGGGTATCACCGTGTCATGTGACGGCGAAGCCGAATTCGTGAGCACAATCGTCTTTAGTCCCGTAAGGTATTTCGGCGGCACGTACCGGAGCAACATCTTCACGATTTTCAAGGCATGGATGGGCGACGAGTAATCCTTATGGGCTTCGACAATCTCTAGTCCGCGAGCTTGCTCGGGCATCGCGCGGTATTGTCGCGGACGGAATTCAACAACACGAGGAATTCGACGAATCGCGTTCCTGTAGTCTCTTCGTATTTGCCGTTACAGCCCCGGCGGCCCGGTCACCGGCGCAATCCACTCGCGCAGCGGATGTGCGCGGCCGCACTCGAGACATTTCGTGGTGTCGTACCGGGACCCGCAACGGGGACACACGCCTTGCGCTTCGAAGATATCGAATGGCTTCCCGCAATTCCCGCAGCCCCAAAGTTCCCCAATCGTCGGCGCGGTTTTGCATGACGGGCACGCAAACCCCTCGCGACGCGGCAGCTTTTCTAATTTCGACAACGCTCGCGCCTGCTGCAATCCGCTCCAGCAATTCATCAGGATGAACGCGGAGATAAGACCAAACCAGGCCGATTGGCTCCGCACCGCCAGGAAAATCAGCCCGGCCACGCCGACGAACCCGATCACCGTAACCGCCATCAAGCTCCGCGCGCGTCCCACGACAAACCAGAGCAAAGACCGAAGAATCTGGCCGCCGTCCAGCGGATAAATTGGCAGGATGTTGAAAACCAGCAGCACCACGTTAATCAACTCGACGGAGTGCAGCCACCTCGCGAAATTAGGCATCGTCTCCGCCCACCCCGCCGAGGCGCTCAACATGCCGAGCCCATACAGGATCGGAATGAGCGCCACATTCACCAGAGGACCAGCCGCGATGCTCCAGAGCGTGGCGCCCGGCCGCGGCGGCGGATTCACATACGCCACTCCGCCGAGCGGCCACAGCACGATCTGATTTGCGGCTCCTCCCACCGAGCGGCACGCCAGCGCGTGTCCGAACTCATGAATCATCACGATCAAAAATAGCGCCAGGTACTCCAGCACGTTCCAGGTGACCGACGAGTACTCCTGCGACCGGCTGCTGACTTCATACGCTGCAAACAAAAGCCACGACCAATGCAAAAACAGATCGATCCCGGCGAAGCGGAACAGGCGTATGGATCCTTGGCGAATGTTCATGCGGCAAGCTTATAACACAACGTTGCTGAGCAATGAGTCGAGGCTTCTTCGATCGAGCAGATGGCGGAGACTAACAAGCGACTAGAAGACGCTGAGGGCAGATTCGTGTCCGCAGCAATTCCAGAGGAACTTAGCTTCATTTCTGGCCGCTACTTCACAAACACCGTTGAGCTGGACCACTGCATGGAAGTTCGGGACACGATGGAGGCCGAGTGCTTACGCGCACACCAATAACCGAGGCGATTCCTTGCGCGAATCGGCCTCCCGCCTGTTCGAACTCGATCCTAACGAAGTCAGCGCAACCCGCCGACCAGGTACACGATCAACACAATGAGCAGGACTGTCCCAACGACTCCGAGGCCCCCGCCTCTTCCCCATCTTGAATAGCCGTAATAGCCACCGCCTCCACCAAACAACAGCACCAAAATGATAATCATCAACAGCATCGGAGATCTCCTTCAACGTTAAGCACGTTCACCGTTCATCGGCAGCCAGATGATAGAGCATGCGCGAACCGCTATCTGTCCTGTTCAGGACAAGTTGCACATTGTTTGACGCACCTGCCAGTGGGAAAGCAATTCCGCATATCGTTCACTTCAAGATATTCGGAACGGGAGGTCATTCGCTGTGCCATCAATCAGGCGTTAGTTGGCTCTGTTGAGATTGCGGCCTCGCCTTGCTTGTCCGGGACGCGCTTGGCGGGTTAGTCATTCTGGGCGGAGCGTCGGGATGCGTAGCCGAAGCGCGTCTTTTGCGCCCCGGACGGGTTCTCCGGGGAATCTCTCTTCGACGTTGCCGAAAACAGGGATGTCAGCAGATCCGCGTGAGCTCTAAGAGTCCTGGTACACGTCGCGGGATCGAAATGGCCTCTTTCTCGTCAGGACGTCCCCACTCGCGCGATTCAGGCCGTTTGGGACGGGTCGAACGAGATTGGCCGACCGCTCTACTCGACAATGAGTGCCGGGTAGAAAGTGATCCAACTTATTGAAAACAAAAGACGGAGACACGCGCTACTCGACAATGAAATGAGAGGGTATAGTGAGGCATTGGGGCTCCGCTAGCGGACTTGGGACGCTCAACTTTTCGGGTATGATGGAGCAGGGAGCTTTCCCGCCGTCAGCCTGAACTCAGGGAGTCAAATTTGATCGCACGCTACACGCGTTCGGAAATGGGCCGCGTCTGGAGCGAGGAAAACAAATTCCAGAAGTGGCTCGATGTGGAGCTGGCCGCGACGGAAACTCTCGCGGAAGCAGGGATCGTGCCGCGCGAGGCCGCAGCGAAACTACGCGAGCGTGCGCGCACCGACGTCGCGCGCATCAACGAAATCGAAGCCAAGGTCCGGCATGACGTAATCGCCTTCACCATCGTGGTGCAGGAATCCGTCGGCGATCCCGAAGCGGCGCGCTGGCTGCACTACGGCCTCACCTCGAATGACGTGGTGGATACCGCGCAGGCGCTGCTGATCCGCGAAGCTTCGCAAATTATCGAAAAAAATCTCGCGCGGTTCGGTGAAATTCTAGAGCGGCGCGCGTGGGAATTCAAGGACACGCCCGAAATCGGCCGCACGCACGGCATCCACGCCGAGCCGATTACGTTTGGGCTAAAAATTGCCAACTGGTCCGCCGAAAATCAGCGAGACGCCGCGCGCTTTGAAATCGCGGCGCGCGAAATGGCCGTGGGAAATATTTCCGGAGCGGTCGGCACCTGCACGCATTTGGGTCCGGAAATCGAACATAAGATTTGCCAGCGACTGGGGCTCGCAACCGCGCCAATCACATCGCAAGTGATCGAGCGCGACCGCCACGCCCAATATCTTACGACGCTCGCGATTGTCGCGGCCTCGCTCGAGCGCGTCGCGCAGGAAATTCGCCACCTCCAGCGCACTGAGGTCCGCGAAGTGGAGGAACCCTTCGGCGACGAGCAGCGCGGCAGCTCGGCCATGCCTCACAAACGCAATCCCGTTTCGAGCGAGCAGGTTTGCGGGCTCGCGCGTGTGGTGCGCGCCAATTCGCTGGCGTCGATGGAAAATATTGCGCTGTGGCACGAGCGCGATATTTCGCACAGCTCCGTCGAACGCGTGATCCTGCCCGATTCCACCATCCTGGTGGATTACATGCTCAACCGCATGTGCGAAATTGTCGCCAACATGAAAGTGTTTCCCGAACGCATGCGCCGGAATCTGGACGCAACGCAGGGCCTGGTCTTTTCAGGGCAGCTCTTGCAGGATTTGGTCGAACGCGGCGCGCCGCGCGAGGACGCCTACAAATGGGTGCAGTCGCATGCGATGGCCGCGTGGGAATCGGAAACAAGTTTCAAGGATCGCATCGCAGCGGATGCGAATGTGAAGAAGTTCCTGGACGAAAAAGCCCTCGCGCACACGTTCGATCTGCGGCGGCAGTTGCGCGCCGTTGACGCTATTTTCGCCCGCGTCTTCGGCAAGAAATCCTCCGCCGCGCGCTGACCTGTTCTAAGAAAAAACGGCTGCGAGTTTACTGGACGCGCTGAATGTAGCGCCCTTCGCTGGTGTCGACTTTCACTTTGTCGCCGTTGCCGACAAATGGCGGAACGTTGATCACAAGACCGGTTTCGAGTTTCGCCGGTTTCATCACGGCGCTCGCGGTCGCCTTCTGAATGCTCGGTTCCGTGTCCACGACCAGCAGGTCAACGGTATCGGGGATGAGAACGCCGATAGGCTTCTCGTCGAAGTACTCAATCTTCACCGGCATGTTGGGAATCAGGTAGTCCTTCGTGTCGCCGACCACGTCGTTCTGAAGAGCGAGCTGCTCGTAGTTTTGCGTGTTCATGAAGTGGTGTCCGTCCCCGTCGCTGTAGAGGTAGTCGAATTCGATTTCGTCCACCGTCACTTTGTCGAGGAATTCTTCGGCGCGGAACCGATGGTCGCTCATCGAGCCGTTGCGCAGGTTGCGCATCTTGGTCGCCATGGCGGCGCGCTTGTTCCCGGGCGTTCGATGATCCACGCTGTAGATCACGTGGAGATCGCCCTCGTGCTTGATAATCATTCCGGGACGCAAAAGTGTCGCCTTGATCATGACCTGCTCCTGAATTCTGTTGTGGAATCTTCCCGCCGGGAAAATTCGAGTCGGGTGGGCGCCGACGCCGTGCTCGCCACACAAACTCCACTTAGCTTATACATAATTATAGCGGGGCACGCTGCATGCGGTCAAACGAGGCGCGCACCGATTCTAAAAGTCATCATCTTCCTGCTTCTTGAGCTTGGTGATTTTTAGCGCGATGCGGAAATCGCGCGAGCGGGCATCCGCAACGATGGCCCGGCGCGTTTCCACCGAGAGCATGCCGGGCTCGATCACTCCGGACAGATCGCGCGGGAAATGTTTGATGAAAATCGCGGCGAGGTGCGCCGTCGCGTAGGAAATGGGGGTGGAAATCAACCCGCGCTGCCGAATCTGGTAGAGAGTGGGGAAATTCGCATCCCAGCGCACCAGCAGCGGCTGATCATCTTTTGTTCCGCGTACGAGCACTGCTGCAGCAAAGCGCGCATTCTCCAGAACGCCCTGGCGAATTAATTTCGCCACGCGCCGCGGCGTCAGAGTCTGCGGGAACCGCTTTCGAACGATGCCAGCGGAACGGTTCAGCCGCCCCTGGCGATACCACCGCCGCAAGCGATCGAAATCGTTCCCGCCGATCTTGGCGTCCACGTCGCGCACCGGCATGACGTACGGCAGCATGCACACTTCGTCCTGTGCGGCGAGATACACTGGCGTCTCACCGATCGGCGGGGGAAAGCGAAATTTCTCGCGCCCGTCGAATCGCCGAGCCAGCGCAAACCGGCCGTTGCGATAGACGCGTGGGCGGGAAATGGCCGCGTCATAGGCGACGTCGGCCGACCATGTGGAAATCGGGTCCTTGCTTTCCGTGCTTTCGAAAAGGCGGATTTGTATGGATTCGGTCGAGTCGAGAAGTTCGGCCCCGCGGTGAGCGAGCAGGTTGGTCAGTCCTGGCGCTGCGCCCGCGCAAATCAGCGCTGCGCGATTTTTCGCGACGAAACGCTTATGAAAACGAAATTGTTCGGGCCGAAACGGACTGCTCGAAAGATGCGCGTTCAAATCGACGTAATGCGCGCGCAGGCGCAGGGCGGCTCGCAAAATAATTTTGTTGTACACGGCAGGCGAGCTGTTGACAACGAGATTTGCCCCGCGACCCGCGCGAACGATGGACCAGAGATTCCGGGCGTTCGCTTCCACTACTTCAATCTTGCTCTTTTTGCCGAGAAACCGCCGCGCTCGGCCGGGGTCGCGGTCGCCGCACCATACAGTGTGACCCTGGCGCGCCAGAAGTTCTGCCAGCAAGGAGCCTGTGCCGCCAGCTCCCAAAACGAAGATCCGCATCGGGCCGCAACTTTATCACATCCTTCGAGCCGCACAACGGCGGCTCGATTGCCGGGGAATTCACGGCTCCATTCCGTCGCTCACCGGGCGCGACCCGCGGTTTTGTTGACAATCCGCAAACCGGGCAGGTATGATTTCTGCGATATCGGCGCCGAGCGAGGGCGCCTTATCCCCTTCATTGCTCTAGCCCCCTGCCGGGTGGAGTAGCCGAGGTTGAACTTTCGGCAAACAGGGCACGAATCCGTACGGAGGCCGCTTTTCATGTCACCCGAAAACGACAACAACCTACAACCGTCTGCTATTGACACGCGTTCTACCAAACCCTTAGCAGAGAACTCGGCCGTCGCTTCCTCCACAGGCACTGCCCAAGCCGGGGCTGGCACCGCAGTGGCTCGCGCGCCAGAAGCCGCCGAGATCACACCAAGCACCGCGAATTCCGATTCTGCCGAGACGTCGGTTACTTCCACAGAGACCGCAAGCGCCGAAACTGCAGGCGTTGACGCTACGAGCTCGGAGGCTGCAACCTCCGAGACCACCACACCCGCGGCCGAATCTGCCGAGCCCGAGACCACCGAAACGATGGAGCAGCTCCTCGATCAGTTTTCCGCGCCTCAAGCGGCAGCGGAGGGAAAAATTTTCGACGGGCGCGTCCTGTCCATTACGGACGCTGGCGTGATCGTGGACGTTGGAGGAAAGTTCGAGGGACTGGTGCCGGCGCAGGAGTTTCTTGAGTCGGGAGAACCTATTCAATTTGGCGAAGGGCAGACGATCGAGGTCGAGCGGCTGCACGAACGGAAGGATGGCTACGTACTCCTGTCGTACGTGCGCGCGCATCGCCGCCGCGTCTGGGAGCGCATCGAGAAATCGTATCGCGAGCACACCAACGTCACCGGAAAAATAATCGAACGAATTAAAGGCGGACTCGTAATTGATATCGGGGTGCGCGCGTTCTTGCCCGCCTCGCAAATCGAATTGCGGCCGGTGCACGATCTGGAAGGATGGAAGGACCGCTCAATCGAAGTGCGCGTTCTGAAGCTGAACCGCAAGCGCGGCAATGTGGTCGTCAGCCGGCGTGCGATTCTCGAAGAAGAACAAAAGGCCAAGCGCGACGAGCTGGCGGGAACGCTCGCGGAAGGCTCAGTTGTGACCGGCCATGTGAAAAACGTGACGGACTACGGCGTTTTCGTTGACCTGGGAGGAATGGACGGCCTGCTTCACGTCAGCGATCTGGCGTGGGGACGCGCGCCGCATCCTTCCTCGGTCGTGCAGCCCGGCCAGGAAATTCAAGTTCAGATTCTCAAATTCGAGAAGGACAAGCAGCGCATTTCGCTCGGGCGAAAGCAACTGCTGCCTGATCCGTGGGCCACTGTGCCGGAGCGTTTCCCGGTTGGGAAACGCGTGACCGGGAAAGTCGTCGGGGTCACAGATTACGGCGCGTTCGTTCAAATCGAGCCGGGAGTCGAAGGCCTCGTACACGTCAGCGAAATGAGCTGGTCGAAGCACGCGAAGCACCCCTCGAAAATCGTGAAGGCGGATGATGAATTGGAAGTCGTGGTGCTCGAAGTGAAGACGGACCTGCGGCGCATTTCACTCGGGTTGAAGCAGACGCTGCCCGATCCCTGGGAAGCGGCGGCGCAGAAATATCCGGTGGGCACGCGCGTCACAGGGCGTATCCGCAACCTGGCGGAATTCGGCGCATTCGTGGAACTCGAAGAGGGCATGGAAGGGCTGATCCACATCAGCGACGTGAGCTGGACCGAGCGCATCAAGCATCCAAGCGAGAAATTCAAGAAGGGCGACGCGGTCGAAGCAAAAGTCCTGAAAGTAGATTCGCAGAATCGCCGGCTGTCGCTTGGCGTCAAGCAGTTGAACGACATCTGGGCGAACTGGTTCGCCGAACATAAGATCGGTGACGTGCTCAAGGGCAAGGTCGCGCGGACAACCGATTTCGGAGCCTTTATCGAACTGGCTGAAGGCNNCGAATGCCACGATTGGGGATGCGATCATGGCGAAACGGCAGTCGTCGTAGCCGAATTTCGTTACCGGAGATGCGATACGGTGGTCCGGCGCCAGGGGCCTATTCGCAGGCACGCAAGGAACCTGTACCGGAAAAACGTTTACCTTCCGGGTGATTGATGATATTGCAATGTCGTGCGGCGCTCCGACCCAGCGTAGTCCCACGAAGCAAACAGACGTGAGAGGAGGCCCGACCGATGGCTGCAGGAGAGAGCGAAAAGATGGACCACACGATGACGAAGGCCGACCTCGTCGAAGAAGTCACGCGGGTCACCGAGTTGCCGCGGAAGGAATCGGAGGCAGTCGTCGAGACCATCTTCGATAGCATCATCGCGGCGCTGCAAGCCGACGATAAAATCGAAATCCGTGGCTTTGGAAGTTTTCGCACGCGCGACCGCCGCGGTCGCACCGGCCGCAACCCCAAGACCGGGGCGAAGGTCGAAGTGCCGCCGAAGAAGATCCCCTTTTTCAAACCCAGCAAAGAGCTCAAGGATTTCGTCAATAACCCGCAGACAGCGGGCTCTTCCGAACCCGGCGCGCAGGATTAAGCGGGATGGATTATCTGTGGACGCCGTGGCGGTATCGCTATGTAGCCGATGCCTCGAAGGACGAGGGCTGCATATTCTGCGAAGCCCTTGCCGCCAACGACGATCCCCGCACGCTGATCGCTCGGCGCGGCGAAAAAAACTTCGTCATTCTCAATCGTTATCCCTACACAAGCGGCCATGTGATGATCGTGCCCTACGTGCACGTGGCGGATATTGCCGTTGTGGAACCGGACACGCTCGCAGAAATGATGCGGCTCGCGCAGCGCATGAAGACGGCGCTGGCTGATACGTACCACCCCGAAGGTTTCAACCTGGGCATGAACCTTGGCAGAGCCGCAGGGGCNNCTGCACCTGCATCTTCTGCCTCGGTGGTCCGGCGACGCGAATTTCATGACGGCCATAGGCGAAACACGCGTGGAACCCGAAGAGCTCTCCACAACATTCCAGCGGCTGCGCAAGGCACTGACAAGCTAACGGCCGGCACATTCTCAGATTTCCGCGGTTGCGAAGTCGCGCGCGAGGGAGCTCACGATGACGAATGAGATGGTCGAACGACTGGTGATCCGCGAAATGATCGAGAACTGGGTTCTTTGGCGCGATGCCTGCCAGTGGGACAAATTTCGCAGCCTCTGGCACGACGAAGGCCGCATGATGGCCACGTGGACCCAGGGCACCGCCGACGAGTTCATCGAGATGAGCAAGCAGGGTTTCGCAAAAGGGGTGCGCATCCTGCATTTCCTGGGCGGCAGCACGGTCGAGGTGCGCGACACACGCGCGATCGCGCAAACCAAAATGACAATCTCGCAGCGCGCCCCGGTTCACGATATCTTGTGCGACGTCGTTTGCACCGGCCGCTTCTTCGATTTTCTCGAAAAACGCGGAGGACGCTGGGGCTTCGTGCTGCGCCAGCCCATCTACGAGAAGGATCGCATGGACCCCGTCGATCCGGCGGCCAAGCTGAGTCTCGATTCGCAGCTCCTATCGAAATTCCCGGAAGGCTATCGCCATCTCGCCTATCTGCAAACGCAGATTGGTTACAAGATCAAGCTCGACATGCCGGGATTGACAGGGCCGGAGGTTGAGGCGCTCTATGCGAAAGGCGAACGCTGGCTGGCGGGCGACTCGCTCTAGTACGGCTGGCGTAATCAAAAGCCCTACGGGGATAAGGCCAGGGCAGTACAATTTGCATCTTCCTTCCATTCAACGACGTACTAGGAGTCCCAAATGCAGTCCTGCGCCCGGCTGCCCATGGTTTCGCTTGACGAAAGCGGAGGCTTTCCTCAAAATCGTAGGGCACCATCGCTTGGAAGCGATCGTTTGTTCGATAGCTACGTTCCGTAGCGCGGTTTGGGTAATATTCGCTAACAGCGTGGGCATACGTTCGGCTGTGTCCTGAACGGGCCTTCGGGTTGGCCCAACACTCGCTGTCGGTCGAAATAAGGCGTCCGGAATATAGGCCTAATTTCACGGAGATGAGGTAATTACCATGGGAAAAATTGTTGCAGCAATGGGAACCGTTCACGCACCACAGCTCTTCCTCCGTCCTCCGAGCGAAGACCCCGCGCAGCTCGATGCCGACATCGCGGCAATGCGCCAACTCGGCAAGGATCTTGAGGAAAGCAAGCCCGACGCAGTGATCGTGATCGGCAACGATCACCTGGAGACTTTTTTCCTGACTTCAGTTCCCACGTTTGCCATTCTCGCGGGCGAGACGTCCCGCGCCGAATTTGCCAACAAGGAATACAATCTCCCGATTCACCAGGGGCTGGCTGAAGACCTGCTGGACAAGCTGATCGCCGCCGGTTTCGACATGGCCTACTCGCAGGACGCTGTCCTCGGACATGCTTTCGCTGCCGTGTACGAATGGGTGATCGAGGGACGGAAGATTCCGGTGGTGCCGATCTTCGTGAACGCATATCTGCCTCCCCTGCCGACCGCGCGGCGCTGCGCGGCGCTGGGAAAAGCGATCGCCAAAGTGATCGAGGGACGGCCCGAGCGCGTGGCGATTGTCGCCAGCGGAGGGATGTCGCATTTTCCGGGCACTTGGAAGTACCCGAAGCCGGCCTTTGACTTCGACTATTGGGCCATCGCCCAGATGGAAAAGGGCAACCACGAAGCGCTGATTAACTTGACCTCCGAGCAATTGGACGAGGTGGGCAACACGGAAATGCTGCCGTGGATGGTGATGTTTGGGGCGATCGGGAATCAGCCCGGCGAGCTTCTCACCTATCAACCCACGTGGCATCACGGTCACGCGGTGATACGTTTCTTGCCGGATAAAAGGACGGGCAAAGTTTCCGCGGAAGGCTTGAAGGGTGCGGCGCAGTACAAATTCAACGATTCGGGCGCTTACGAATTTTACAAACACCCGGCTCCATCTTCGTACAAGCTAAACAAGGTCCTCTTCGACCTCCGGTTCAAGCAAAGTCTCCGCATGCGGCTGATCAATGACATGCCATCCGTGGCGGCAGAGTACGGCTTGAACGAACGGGATACAAAGGTGCTGGAAACACTGAAGGATGAGGACATTGAAAAGTTCCGGGACGGTGCGGTCCATCCGTTGGTGACTGCGGGTGCGCACCCACTCGGGATGTGGATGAGTGTTCTAGCGTTCCATGCCGAGCTGCGCAAGAACCGCGCGGCCCTCGCCAAGGCCGAAGGCGAGAAGACGACTGCAAAAGCGAGCTGAGCTTCAAGCCTCGTTTAACAGCGCTTAATCGGCACACAAAAAAAGCCCCGGAGTTTTTGCGAGCTCCGGGGCTTTTTTGCGTCTAAACTTCAGTACAGAAAACCGAGTTAAACCTTTGACTGGGCTTTCGCCGATGAGTTCAGGATTTTTTCGAGGCGGTCCAGAACCTGCATCGCGGTAAAGCATTGGGCGACGCTGGCATTCGGCTCGCGCTTTTCCTTGATTGCCGAGAAGAACTCCCGGTCCTGTAGCTCGATGCCGTTCATCGACACATCCACGTGTGACAAGTCGATCTTTTTGTCCTCACCATCCACCAGATCATCGTAGTAGGCCACGTATGTGCCGTTATCGCCGATGTAGCGGAAGCGCGTGCCCAGCGGGCCCTTATTGTTGAACGAAAGCGACAGCGTGCAGATCGCGCCGGAGGGAACTTTCATCACGATCCCCATGTCCATGGCGATCTTCAGCTCAGGATGCATGGGGCCTTGCACGGCGTAGCAGTCGGAAACAAGCTCGCCGGTTTGATACTGGAACAGGTCCACGGTGTGGCACGCATGGTGCCAGAGCAGATGATCGGTCCAGCTTCTGGGCTGGCCGGCTGCGTTCATATTCGTGCGGCGAAAAAAGTAGGTCTGCACGTTCATCTGCAGGACCTTGAGCTCGCCGGCCTTGATCTTCTTATGAACGTATTGGTGACTCGGGTTGAAACGCCGAGTGTGGCCGCCCATGCAGACCACGCCCGTTTCTTTCTGGACTTTGACCAAGAGTTCGGAATCCGCCAAGGTATCCGCGATGGGAATCTCGATGTGCACGTGCTTGCCGGCGCGCATGCACTGCACCCCCTGCGCTGCGTGAATTCCGGTGGGCGTCGCCAGGATCATCGCTTCGAGGCCAGGCTGCTTCAGGCTCTCGGCGAGATCGCCGGTCCAATGAGGAATCTTGAACTTCTTCGCCACTGCTTCGGTGGAAACCGGGCTGCCGCCCGCCAGAGTGATGACTTCAATGCCTGGAATGTTGGCGATGGCTTCCAGATGCTTCACGCCGAAAGCGCCTTGACCGGCAAGACCGATCTTCATGTTTCCTCCCTCACTTCGAATTTTCGATCGAGCACGGGCTGAGAAACTCGGCCTCGCCGGGGACGATCAGGATCTATTCGCTCGCCTTTCTTAGCAACGAGGCGAAACAGACTCAGGCTCGCGCCGAGGAAGACTGACGCAAAATCTGCTTGGCGAGCCGGCCGTAAACCTTCAGGGCGTTTCCCTCGAAAATTTTCCGCTTGTCCTCGGCGCTGATGGAAGAAACGCCGTCGATGTAGCGCTTCGTGTCGTCAAAATAGTGGCCCGTCTCCGGATCGATGCCCTTGACCGCACCGACCATCTCCGACGCGAAAAGGATGTTGTCGGCAGGAATAACCTTCGTGAGCAGGTCGATTCCAGGCTGGTGGTACACGCACGTGTCGAAATAGACATTGTTGAGCAGCAGTTCCTTCAACGGCGGGCGCTTTAAGTCCTGCGCCATACCGCGATAGCGTCCCCAGTGATACGGCACTGCTCCTCCGCCGTGGGGAATCACGAATTTCAATGTAGGAAAATCCTTGAAAAGGTCGGAGGTGAGGAACTGCATGAACG
>PKUY01000325.1:16546-36457 GCA_003131705.1 Acidobacteriota bacterium
GGCGGCTCCTTCCAGTAGCCGCCCGAAGGATCTGGGTTGAGATTGCAGCCCACGAAACCAAGTTCGTTGACGCAGCGCTCGAGTTCCGGAATGCAGTCGCGCGGCGGCATGCCCGGCGATTGCGGTAACTGGCAGACACCGATGAAATTCTCGGGATATAGATTGCAGACGCGATGAACCATGTCGTTGGAAATCTGGGACCAGGCCAGGCTGGTGATCGCGTCCCCTATATGATGGCCCATGGCCGAGGCACGGGGAGAAAAAATCGCGATATCGGTGCCGCGTTCCCGTTGGAACTTCAGTTGCGCCGGCTCCAACTTTTCGCGGATCTCATCGTCGCTTATGCGCAATGGACCCAGAGCTTTCGAAGGATCGGTCAACGCAGCGATTTGCTGCTTGCGGTAGTCGAGCAGCGCGGTGGGCTCCGATGTGTAGTGACCGTGACAATCAATGACCATTTTTATGTTCCTTTAGAAAATTCGGTCCCTGCGATGCCAGTTATTGGACGAGCGCACCCGGGTTGGTTACGGCCATGTGGCGAACCTGGTCCACCGTAAATCCGGCGTCCAGCAACCTCTGGGCGAACATGGCAAACCCTTCCGCAACCGGCGGGTTTATGGTTTGGCNNCGAGGTCTGTCGAGATAACGCAGCGCTCAGGCCCGACTTTACGAATGGCTGCGAACGCAACCTCCCAGGGAGCTTTCCCGGTGTACGTGGTGGTGAAGCAGTGCTCGATGAACGCGCCCATGTTCGCGAGTTCCAATTGCTCGTCTGCGGTCAGGCTCTGCGATGGAAACTCGGCATGAGTGACGACGACTCGTTTCGCACCTATCTCGCGAGCGGCCTTCACGAGCGCGTGAATCTCGACCCGGCCCAAGTGCCCCGTGGCGAGAATCATGTTGTGCTTCGCGATCAGCTCGATGCACCGGCGCGCGGCTTCCGAAAGTTTCCCGTCGGAACCAAGCGGAGAGATGGGCGGCGGCGCAATTCCGGTCGCAGCCAGCTCGCGCTGAATTTTTGCCCAGAAGGGAAGCTTCACGTTCGGCCCGTCCAGGCGTCCGGCAGTCTCGTTGGCCGCGTCCACTGTCGGCATCCAGACGATCTTGCAGCCCGATCGGCCCGCAAGTTCGACGGCCACCGGGTTTAGACCGCCGACGGAGTGATTCAGCGTGATCGCTCCGAATGCCGAAATGCCTGGCACTGCTTTCGTCACGACACTGGCGCGTTCCGCCGTCGGGAAATAATGCGACTTCAGCACGAACCCGCGCATGCCGTGCGCCAGGAATTCCTTCGAAAGATCCAAATCGTCGATGCGGCGCGCGATTACGTCCGGCGCCACGTGCACCTGCAGGTCATATCCACCCTTAAGCGCTTCCCACGCGGCGTCCGATACGGGTGTTGCCACAGCTGCGTTTGCGGGAGCGGCTGGTGTAGTTGTACTCATCTTATTTGATTCCCCTTTGCCAAGTTGGCCAGATGCGGATCCGGCATGGGCTTTTCGCTGCGGCGCCCCATCATGGGGCGCAACCCCTTCGACGAACGATCATTCCGAGCCGCAAAAGTATACAACACGCTGCCCCGTTTCGGGGCGTTTCGGTCGGGCCCTAAGTGAAGCTTTTCCGGCCATANNCGGCCATATTTTCAGAGGCTTTTTCCGTGCGACAGTCGTTTACGTCAGGCTTTGAATCATGCCGCCATCCACCTGAAGGGTCGCGCCGGTGATGTAAGACGCCGCATCTGAAAGCAAAAATGCCACAGCGCGGCCAAACTCGTCGGGTTCGCCATAACGCGCCATGGGAATGCTAGCGAGAGAAAGTTTCCTCTGTTCTTCGACGCTCAGTCCGCGTTTCTTGCTGTTGATCTCGTCTATCTCGCGCACGCGGTCGGTGGCGATTCTGCCGGGGACAACATGGTTCACGCGAATTCCCTTGCTGGCGTATTCGTTGGCGAGGTTTTTGGCGAGAGCGCCCACCGCGGGGCGCAGAACGTTTGAAAGCGCCAAGTTGGCGATGGATTGCTTTACAGAGGAAGACGTAAGCATCACGACGCTGCCTTTGTTGCGCTCCGCCATCGAGGGGATAATCTCTCGGATCATGTGGATCGCGCTGAGCACGAGCAGCTCGAATGCGCTCTGCCACGCGCTGTCGTCAAACGATAGGAGCGGGCCGGCGGGTGGACCGCCTGCATTTGTAACCAACAAATCCACGGGGCCGAAACGGCCGACTGTGGCTCGATGCCAATCTGCGATGCTCTCTGCCGAACGGACATCGGCCGTAACCGCGAACGCGCTTCCGGCGCCCAGTTCTTCGATTTGCTTCGCCGCTGCCGCGATCGCCGCGGAATCGCGCGAGGTGATCGAGACCTGTGCGCCCTCTTGTGCGAGCGCCTTTGCCACGGCAAAGCCCAGGCCTTTGCTCGCGCCCGCGACCATCGCCACTTTGCCTTTTAGCCCAAGATCCATCGCACCTCCTGTTCATCACGCATTGATTCAATCACGCGGTCGAAGCTTATTGGAGTAAACATTGCCCCGGCAGCGTACACACTCAGGTTGATAAGCTCAATAGTTGCAAACGGCCTGGAGTTAGGAAGTGACGGGGTTGGGTTTGGCGGCGTTGATCCCGAGGTCAGCGATGGCTTTGTCGATGACAGCGCTTTCCAGTTTGCCTACGTGGAATAGTTCGTAGAGCGCGGCCAGAACGATAAAGCGCGAGTCAACTTCGAAGAAATCCCGGAGATCCCGGCGGCCTTCGCTGCGGCCGAAGCCATCCGTGCCCAGCGTGGCCAGCGGCCGCGGCATCCACTTACTGATCATGTTCGGCAAGGTCTTCAAATAGTCGGAAGCGGCAACGAGAACGCCGAGCGCATCAGCAAGACACTCGGTGACGTAGGGTACGCGAGGTTTTTCACCGGGGTGCAAACGATTCAACCGCTCCGTCTCAATGCCGTCGTTGTAGAGCGCCTTATAGCTCGTGATGCTCCAGACATCGGCCGCGACGCCATACTTCTGCTCGAGAATTTCCTGTGCGCGCAGAGCTTCGTTCAGAATGGCTCCACTGCCGAAGAGCTGTGCCCGCAGATTCGAATTCGTGTTCGTCGCGGGACGGAAGCGATACATGCCCTTGAGTATTCCGTCTCTCACGCCTTCGGGCATGGGCGGATGCGCGTAGTTTTCGTTCATGACGGTGACGTAGTAGAAAATGCTTTCGCCGTCTTTGTACATGCGGCGGATGCCGTCCTCAATGATGATCGCGATTTCGTAGGCGAAGGCTGGATCGTACGCGCGAAGATTCGGAACCGAAAGCGCGAGGACGTGGCTGTTGCCATCTTGATGTTGAAGGCCCTCGCCCGCAAGCGTCGTGCGACCCGCGGTGCCGCCGAACAAAAAGCCCCGCGTGCGCATATCGGCAGCGGCCCAAATGAAATCGGCGATCCGCTGGAAACCAAACATCGAGTAATAGATGAAAAAAGGAATCGTGTTTACGCCGTGCGTCGCGTAGGCCGTGCCGGCAGCAATAAACGAAGCCATCGAGCCGGCTTCGGTAATGCCTTCCTCCAGAATCTGGCCATTCTTTGCTTCGTTATAGTAGAGAAGCATGTTGGCATCGACGGGCTCGTACTTCTGGCCGACGCTCGAATAGATGCCCGCGGTGCGGAATAGCGATTCCATGCCGAACGTGCGCGCCTCATCGGGAACAATCGGGACGATCAGCTGGCCAATCTCGGGGTCTTTGAGCATCTTGCGGAGCATTCCAACGAAAGCCATCGTGGTCGAAACTTCCCGCTCCGCGCTGCCCAGATGGAATTCCTTGAACAGCTCCTCATTGTCTGCGACCAAAGGCTTCGAACGCGGTTTGCGCGCCGGAACATATCCACCCAGCGCCGCGTTGCGAGCGCGGATGTACTGCATCTCCTCGCTGTCCTCAGGAGGCCGGTAGAACGCCACATCGATGCACTCTTCGTCGTTGAGTGGAATCGCAAAGCGGGAGCGGAATAGGCGCAACTCGTCTTCGTTGAGCTTTTTCTGTTGGTGGGTGATGTTCTTGCCTTCGCCGGCTTCGCCAAGACCGTAACCCTTGATCGTGCGAGCCAGAATGACTGTCGGTGAGCCGCGGTGATCCACAGCAGCTTTGTACGCGGCATAAACTTTGAGCGGATCGTGGCCGCCCAACCGCAGCCGGCGCAACTGCTCATCCGAAAGCGGCGCCACGAGCTCCAGAAGCCGTGGATCGGAACCGAAAAAATGTTCGCGTGCGTAGGCGCCGGAAGATACGGTCAGTTTTTGGTATTCGCCATCGACCGTTGCACCCATACGCTTGACAAGCAGGCCTTCGGCGTCACGCGCGAGAATCGGATCCCACTCGCTGCCCCACAAAACTTTGATTACGTTCCAGCCCGCGCCGCGAAAAGCCGATTCGAGTTCTTGAATGATCTGGCCATTGCCGCGAACGGGGCCGTCGAGGCGCTGGAGATTGCAGTTGATCACGAAGATGAGATTGTCCAGCTTTTCGCGCGAGGCTAGCGTGATGGCGCCGAGCGATTCGGGCTCATCGGTTTCACCGTCACCCAGGAACGCCCATACTTTCGCGTCGGAAACCGGCTTCAGCCCGCGGTTCTCGAGATAACGATTGAAACGCGCCTGATAAATGGACATCAGCGGGCCCAGCCCCATCGAGACCGTCGGGAATTCCCAGTAATTGGGCATGAGCCACGGATGTGGATACGACGAGAGCCCGCCGCCGGGTTTCAGCTCGCGGCGAAAATTTTCCAATTGCTGCGCGGAAAAGCGCCCTTCGAGAAAACCACGAGCGTAAATGCCGGGAGATGCGTGACCTTGAAAATAAACGGTGTCGCCTTCGAAGTCCTCGGTGCGAGCGCGGAAGAAATGGTTGAATCCGACTTCATAAAGTGTGGCGGCGGAAGCGTAGGTGGAGATGTGCCCGCCGATGCCGTTCTCATGCTTATTCGCGCGAACAACCATCGCGAGCGCATTCCAGCGAATCAAGCTCTTAATGCGGCGCTCAAGGGCCTGGTCGCCTGGAAACGGAGGCTGCAAGTGAACGGGTATCGTGTTGGCGTAGGGGGTATTCGCGGAAAACGGCAGGTTCAAGCCGGCGACAGTTGCATGGGCGCGAAGGCGCTCGAGAATCTCCATCGCAACTTCGGGACCGCTCGACTGAAGCACGGAGTCAAGCGACTCAAGCCACTCCTGTATCTCCTCATCGTTTAAGCCTTGCAATGGAACGAAAAGTTCTTTGTCCATGGATCGGTTGCACTTCCATTCTACACGAAGCCGATATGGGACGCAGCGCGAAGTCGCGTGCCAAATGCCTCGAACACGATGTGACGTCTTCGTCCCCGGAACAGGTGCGGGACTTGGCCGCACCTTCCACAACGCAATTGTCAGTGGCGCCGCCTGTGCCTCATAATGAATGGCCCTCGGAAAACTCCCTATGACGCCCCAATCACCGCACTCGTCGGCACAGCCCGAGCAATCGCCCCGAGTGGATCCCTATCGGCGGCACGACCCGAAAGGCCAGCCGCCGCTTTTGTATCCGCTTTATCGCGCCACCCTTCTGCGTGCCCCGCGCCAAACCTTGATCGTAATGCCTCATACGCTTTCGGAAGTGACCGGGCCTGTCTACGGCTTTGGCGACATCAGCGAAACGGACTACGACCTTACGCGCCAGCACTCCGGTGAACCGATCGGTGAGCGCATCATTGTCACTGGCCGGGTTCTCGACGACAACGCACGCCCGGTGCCCAACACGCTGATCGAAATCTGGCAGTGCAATTCTGCCGGACGTTACCGGCACCGGATCGACCAGCACGCCGCGCCGCTCGATCCGAATTTCAGCGGGGCGGGCCGCGCCCTCACCGACANNCGACGCGCAGGGCAACTACCGCTTCGTCACCATCAAGCCTGGCGCGTATCCCTGGGGAAACCATCCGAACGCGTGGCGGCCGCCGCACATCCACTTTTCGCTGTTCGGAACGGCGTTTGCGACGCGCCTCGTCACGCAGATGTATTTTCCGAACGATCCGCTACTCCCATTCGATCCGATCTTTAATTCCGTTCCGGATGAAAGGGCGCGCCAGCGCATGATCTCGAAGTTCGAGATGGACTTGACGCAACCCGATTGGGCTCTCGGGTACAGATTCGATATCGTGCTGCGCGGACGCGAGGAAACTCCCTTTGAAAAGTAATATGGATCTCGTCCCCATTCCCTCGCAAACCGTTGGCCCGTATTTTCAAATTGGCCTCACTGGTAACCGCGCTATAGCGCGCATCGCCGGGCCGGATGTGAAGGGCGAAAGAATCACGCTCATATGCAATGTTTTCGATGGCGAAGGCCAAGCGTTGGGCGATGCCATGATTGAAATATGGCAGGCCAATGCGGATGGGAAGTACAACCATCCTGATGACTCGCAGGCGAAGCCGGTTGACCCGGCGTTCTTCGGTTTTGGGCGCCTGGTGACGGATGCCAACGGGACATGCGCGTTCGAGACCATCAAGCCGGGACGCGTGCCGGGCCCGAACAATCATTTGCAGGCGCCGCATTTGTCGGTTTCCGTTTTCGCGCGAGGACTACTGCGACGCCTTCCGACCCGCGTCTATTTTGCCGGGGAGCCTGCGAATGATCAGGACCCCATACTGGCGCTGGTTCCCCAGGATCGGCGCGACACTTTGATGGCTCAGCCAGTGCCGGGCCAGCGCGATGCGTGGCGGTTCGACATCCATCTTTGCGGCGAGCAGGAAACTGTATTCTTCGACGTGTAACGCGCGGCGAGCGATTCTGAGGATTCGTAGCTCGGCGCGACGAGCGTAGAAAATCGCATCACAGGGAGAGCAGCGCATGCCTGCGCGGCTAATCGACAGTCTCGGAACCACGGGCCCACTCGCCGATCTTTTCAGCAACGATTCCATTCTGCAAGCAATGCTGGATTTCGAAGTTGCACTCGCCCGCGCCGAAGCTCGCACGGGCATCGTGCCGCAGGCAGCGGCTGACGCGATTCACGCTGCAGCGAAGGCGAGCAACTTCGATGCAGCCGCGCTCGCCGGGGAAACACTTCGCGCTGGCACTGCGGGCATACCCTTGGTGAAAGCGCTCACGTCGCGCGTGCGCGCCGGCGACTCCGCCGCCGCGCGTTTCGTCCACTGGGGTGCGACGAGCCAGGACGTGGCGGATACCGCGCTGATCCTGCTGCTCAAGCGTTCGCAGGCAATTCTCGCCGCCGATCTTTCTCATCTGGAAGCAGCGCTGCACCGTCTCTCCGATAAACATCGCGACGCAGTGATGCTCGGCCGTACGCTTTTGCAGGCCGCGCCGCCCGTCACCTTTGGATTGCAAGCCGCGGGCTGGCTCGCGGCGATACGGCGCAGCCGTGCGCGCTTGGAAGCGGCTTACGCGGAGGCGCTCGTCTTGCAATTCGGCGGCGCTAGCGGAACGCTTGCCGCGCTGGGCGACAAAGGTCTCGAGGTAGGCCGCGCGATGGCGCGCGATCTGGCTCTGGGATTTCCAGATGCGCCCTGGCACGCGCATCGCGACCGGCTGGCCGCCCTGATGGCCGCGTGCGGCGTGCTGACCGGCTGCCTGGGAAAAATGGCGCGCGATATCAGCTTGCTGATGCAGGGCGAGGTGGCGGAGGTTTCTGGGTCTGGCGGCGAAGGGCGCGGGGGTTCATCGACCATGCCGCAGAAACGGAATCCGATCGCGTCGGCATTGACGCTGGCTGCGGCAAATCGCGTTCCCGGACTCGTGGCATCGTTTTTATCCGGCATGGTTCAGGAGCACGAGCGCGCGGTGGGCGGCTGGCAAGCCGAATGGCCGACGATTGCGGCGACAATTCAGGCGACAGGGCTCGCCGTTGCGTCGATGGCGGAAGCGGCCGAAGGACTCGTCGTACACGAAACGCAGATGCGCAAAAATATCGACGCCACGCGCGGCGCCGTCTTCGCCGAGAAAGCGACGATGCTGCTCGGCGCAAGCCTGGGGCGCGAGGCGGCGCATAAGCTCGTCGGCGAAGCGGCCCGCCGCAGCGAATCCGAGGGCCGCAAGCTTTCGGAAGTGCTGGGCGAGCTGCCCGAAGTCACGAAAGTGCTGGACAGCAAAGTCCTGCGTGAACTCGATGTGCCCGAAACATATCTGGGCGCGGCGGAGGAGCTGCGCAAGCGGCTGCTATCTGGTCAGGATCGCGACGATTCGAAAACGAAGAAGGGCTAGAGACCATGCCGTTCGCGACGATCGACAAGATACGTGTGTACTACAGGCTCGAGGGCAATTCCGGCCTCCCGATGCTGGTCCTTTCGAGTTCGATCGGCTCCGACCACAGCCTCTGGGCGCAGCAGATGCCCGATCTTCTAGAACATTTTCAAGTGCTCCGTTACGACACGCGCGGCCACGGCGCAACGGATGCGCCCAAAGCCGAATATTCGATCGAGTTGCTGGCGCGCGACCTGCTCGAGCTTGCCGACGCGCTTAAAATCTCGCAATTCGCTTTTTGCGGCCTTTCGCTCGGGGGAATGGTCGGCCAGTGGCTTGGCATGAATGCCTCGAATCGGCTGACGAAACTGGTCCTCGCCAATACCTCGCCGCGCATGGCTCCAAAATCGAATTGGGACGACCGGCGCCGCACAGTGCTCGCAGGAGGAATGGCGTCGATCGTGGACACGTCGATGGAGAGATTTTTCCTCGCTGAAACATTGGCGCACGCCGATCCGTACGTCAGCACTGCGCGGGCGATATTTCTGGGGACCGATCCGGTGGGCTATGCGGGATGCTGCTCCGCCATTCGCGACATGGACCATACGAAAGACCTCGCGAAAATCAAAGTTCCCACGCTTGTAATCGTGGGAGATCGCGATGTCGCAGCTCCGTGGACCGGTCACGGCGAAATACTTGCGCGCTCGATTCCAGGCGCGAAAGCGGTTCTTCTGCCGGCCGCGCACCTTTCGAATATCGAGCAGCCGCGCACCTTTGCCACGGCACTGCTGAATTTTCTGCTGCCGAGCGCCGCGACGTATGGAGCCGACCCGCTGGAACCGGGCTTCGCCGTACGGCGCGAGGTGCTGGGCGAAGCGCACGTGGACCGATCGATCGCCGCGACCACCGATTTCAATCGCGAGTTTCAGGAACTCATCACGCGCTACGCCTGGGGAACTATCTGGACTCGGCCGGGGCTCGACCGGCGCACGCGACGCCTTTTGGTGCTCGCGATGATGGCCGCTCTTGGACGCTGGGAGGAATTCCGCATGCACGTGCGCACCGCGCTCGAGCACGGTTTCGAACCCTGCGATCTGAAGGAGTTGCTCCTGCAGTCGGCAATTTATGCGGGAGTGCCGGTCGCGAATACCGGGTTTCACATTGCAATCGAGGAAATTGAAAAGCTAAAACTGAAGGACTAAGGAACTCCTCCGCCACTGAGGAATCTGCCTGTCCGGCCCGAATCTGTGTTTTCAGTAGTGGGCAGTCTCCGATTGATGTGTCGGGTAGGGCCATGGCGCGTAGCGGGCTTGGAATGATGCCGACGTTTCCATAGCCCTCCCTAAAATTCCCTACGGCGGGTTTTCCCCAGTACGGCTTCAAGGCCGGGTGTATCAGACAGGGCCTTCCCGTTCGGCGCATCCCTCGCGCCGGTCCGGGTTCTTCTGTCCAGGTCCATCCTCACTTGCGGCCCCATCCGCCCCACTCGCAGGCACATCCCGATTTCACCGCTTGGCGGCTTATACCAGATGCCTTCGCTGTGCACACTGCGCCTAGCCGACCTCTGAGTGGTTCCAAGCTTTCACTGTCCGTCCTTCCTGACATGCCGCCCTCTACGACTCCGGGGAGATCGCAACCGGTTGGTTCCAGTCATGCGGTTCCGGCGTAGGCCTTCGCCATGTTATGAGTGGCTCGGCTCTCCCGACTACCACCGGGACTTTTACTTCCAGGCTTCCGACGAGTCGGTCACCCTTCTCGCCGCTGGATATAACTACGACAGTCACTGGACTGTTCTGTCGGTGGGACTTTCACCCATTGGAATGACAGCTAGCCTTGCTGCAGCATAACGACGTCGGCCTCGCGACGGTCCGAGTAGACTGTTTCGGTGTTCACCCTAACAGTGCTCGGACCGAAGGAGGCCGAGATGAGAATTATAGGATGTGACTTGCACGCTCGCCAGCAAACGTTGGCGATGCTGGACACCACAACGGGAGAGGTGGTGGAGAAGACCCTGACGCACGAAGGCAACAACGTGCGGGAGTTTTATTCCACGCTTCCGGGGCCCGTGCGCGTGGGGATCGAAGCGACCGGATCGATGCAGTGGTTTGTGAACCTGATGGAAGAGCTAGGGATCGAATGCCAGGTCGGTCACCCGGCGACGATTCGTGCGGCCGAGCCACGGAAGCAGAAACATGATCGGCGAGATGCGGACTTGATTCTGAAGCTGCTGGTAGAAAACCGCTTTCCGTCGATCTGGCTGCCTCCGAAGGAACTGCGAGATCTGCGGGCCTTGCTACTGCACCGTCATCAGTGGGTACGGATGCGGACGCGAGTACAGAATGCCCTGCAGGCCATCGCCTTGGCGAACGGTTTACGACGGGGCCCCTCTCTGTGGAGCCAAGACGGGCAACGCACCATAGCGTACTGTGTCTACATCTCGCTTACTGAGATTAACCGTTATTAATGTTCCGCATGCACGGCGAACGGACGTATTCTGCGATTCAATCAATGGCCAATGGGCAACCTGTAGTGATATAGTTGTTACGTGAATTGATAGTGTCAGCCGTTTCGGTATCGTGCTATGTACGCCGCGAATTCGAAATAGGAAGCGCAGCCGATCAGCCCCAATGGAATCTTGATCGCGGCGTTCGAAAGACGTGTTCGATTGTTCGAGTTGTGTTATGTAGTTTTTCCGGCCCATCCCCAGCCACAGTTAATCGCGACCGCTCCGGTCGTCGCAACTCCATGTTCTTGTTGGACCTCGTTCCGATTTCGGGTCTGTTAGAAGGCTCGGAGGGAGTCGAGAGGTGCCGTTTGTCGCTGCCAGCCAGCCGCTGGAGAGGATAGCAATGAATGTTCACAGGTTGGGTGCCAGGACAATAGGCGTACCCGAATCGCGGAAGACGATGCCATTCGTGGTATGCATTCTACTGAGTTTTCTCTCGTTCGCAGCAGCCGCCAATGGCCAAAATCAGAGGTCCATTCCTATACAGAATTCGGATTTGGCTCGGCAAAATATGAATCAAGTCGCGGCGTCGGCCGGGCAAATCAAAGAGGTTCTGCTGAAAGATGCAGGGCTCATGGTGGAATTGAAACAGTGGGTTGCCAAAGATGCGACAGACCATGGCCAGATCATTAGTGAATCGGACCTAACGAACGATTCGCTATTTGATCGGCTGGAGAACGATGTACAGCTTCGCTCAGTCGCCACGCGAATGCTTCAGCGTTACGGCTACCTTGTCCCAAAAGTGAATCCTGATTCGGAGCTCGGCAAGCAACAGGAGCTACTCGTCCAGGAACGCGTGAAGTGGATTACCCAAGAGGAGGAGGAAGCACGGCAGCAGCAACACGCGCAGGCCCAGCAGAAAATAGAGCAAGCCCGCTTGTGCGCGCAAGGGCAGCAATCGAGCTGTGTCGGACAGCAGAGACGCTCACAGCCAACTTCTGCGCCCGAAGACGAATCCAGCCCGAACGCCCCGCCGCTGAGGAGCAATCCTAGCGGGCCAAATCCGCCTGCGCTGCCGCAGGGACAGAATGATCTCGTACAGCGCGCACAGCTTATGCAAACCGGCGAAGAATCCGGTGGCGATGTCTCCGGATACCCTTTTGATGAGGGCTCATTTGGCGATTCCTATGGTGCGGCCCAATCAATGGGGATGTCGAGCGGCCTGGGCGGCCAGCTCACGCCATCTCTCTTGCAGCAACTTCAAAATGGCGAGAACGGAGACACCGGTTCTGGGGAAGGAGGTGCTGGTCTGGGACTCCAAAGGAGCCTGCTGAATTCATCAATGGGTGGGATGGGTATGGGTGCAATGGATCTGGGCGGTTCCTTGGATCAGAACGATCTGAGCTCGCTTGATATGGGGCAAGCGAATGCAACTGGAATGAATTCTTCGGCGACTCGCGGTAATTCCTCGCAGGCCTTCACACAGCCCTTCAGCGGGCAGCGCCGAAACCGAGAGCTTCTGGAACCAGTGGAAATGGTACGTGCCGCCAACCCTTATAAAGACATCCCTTCGTTGTACGACATGTATATGCAGGCGGTGCCTCGGCCTGCGGTTCCCAGGCGATTCGGCATCGATGTTTTTCAAAACCAAACCCAGGGCTCGCGATATCTACCGATGGATCTACCCGCCGGTCCGGATTACGTAGTCGGGCCCGGCGATAGTCTAACGATCGATCTATGGGGGGGCATTTCTCGCCGATTTGTCCGCACGGTCGATCGAGAAGGGAGACTGAGTCTTCCAGAGGTTGGGCCCGTACTCGTAAGCGGAAAGAGTTTGACGGAGGTTCAGGAGAACGTGCAGCAGGTTCTCAGGTCCCAGTATAAGGATGTGTCTGCTGACATTTCGCTATCGCGTTTACGGACCATACGGGTATACGAGGTGGGAGATATCGAAAATCCCGGTGCGTACGATATCAGTTCGCTTTCGACTCCCCTCAATGCGCTGTTCTCAGCTGGTGGTCCAACGTCCCGAGGATCGCTGCCAATTGTGAAACATTACCGCGGCAATCAGCTTGTCGAGGATGTAGACCTGTACGACCTGCTCCTCCACGGCGTCAAGGGGGATATGCAACGTCTCGAAAACGGCGACACGATTCTTGTCCCTCCCATTGGACCGCAAGTAACGGTCGATGGGATGGTACGCCGCCCGGCAATATATGAACTGAAGGATGAAAAAGACTTGGCAAGAGTTCTCGAATTGGCTGGTGGCCTCTTGCCGACGGCTGCATTGCGCCACATTGAAGTGCAGCGCCTCGTGGCTCACGAAAAGCAGACGATGCTGAGTCTGGATATTCCTAATACGGATGATGATGCACAGGTGACGCAGGAACTAAAAGCCTTCGAGATTCACGATGGAGACCAAGTTCGGGTATTCCCAATAGCGCAAGGAAATGAGGACGCCGTTTATTTGGAGGGCCACGTTATTCGTCCCGGGCGGTACTCCTATCGCGCCGACATGCGAGTGACGGATATGATTTCGTCCTTTAAGGAATTACTACCGGAACCCGCGACCGAATATGCCGAGATCATTCGCCTGAACGCGCCCGATTTTCATCCCACTGTTGAGAGCTTCAATCTATCGGAGGCGCTCGAAAATCCATCGCAGGCGCCGACTCTGCACCCTATGGACACCGTGCGAATCTTTAGCCGGTTCGACTTTGAAAACCCGCCGACAGTTTCCGTTTTGGGCGATGTACGGAGGCCTGGAACCTACCAGACATCGGGACAAATCCATTTGGCTGACGCCATTCACTTGGCTGGCGGACTTGCCCCGGATGCGCAGACAAGCGATGCCCAAGTATTCCGGCACTTGCCCGACGGCACGTCCAAAATCTTGAGCGTTAGTCTGAGTCAGGCACTGGAAGGAAATACCACCGAGAATATCGTTCTCGAGCCGCGTGACAGATTGTTAATCCACGGGAACAGCGAGGCAGTAGAACCCCCGACCGTCTATATCCACGGCGAGGTAGAGAAGCCCGGACGCTATCCGTTGACGACGAATATGACCGTTGCGGATTTGATTCGGGTCGGCGGAGGAATGAAGCTCAGCGCGGACACGCAAGCAGGCGATCTCACACGTTACGAATACACGAAGGAGTCGAATTCGGACCAGACCAAGCTCACGGGCCAACATGAATCCGTCGCAATTTCCGCCGTGCTTTCCGGAGACTCGCATTCGAACGTACCTGTTCATAACGGAGACGTACTGACGATTCGGCAACTCCCGGGATGGAACGATTTGGGAGCTTCGATCAGTCTGCGGGGCGAAGTGAAGCATCCAGGGACGTATGGGATTCGTCCAGGTGAACGGCTAAGTTCCGTTCTTGAGCGCGCTGGCGGGTTTCAGCCAGATGCGTATCCCTACGGGGCCGTCCTGGAAAGAGTGCAGGTACGCGAACTGGAGGGCAAGCAACAGGATGACTTAATCCTCCGTGTAAAGGACGCTGAAAGCAGCCTGCAACTTCTGCCGGATACGACCCCGCAACAGAAGCAAGCGAAAGAAGCAGCGCTAGCTCAATATCAAACAACACTTCTTCACCTGGACGCTAATCCCCCGCTCGGCCGCGTGTCCATTCGGATTTCTTCGGAGATGAAACACTGGAAGAATGCGGCCGCTGATGTCGAAGTACGAGCGGGAGACACTCTCATCATTCCGAAGAGGCCGAGCTACGTGATGATTACCGGCCAGGTTTTCAACCCCACTGCGGTTTCGTATCGGCCAGGGAGAAGCGCGAAATGGTATCTCAGCCAGTCCGGAGGGCCCACGACAACTGCCAATAAGAAAGGCATTTTTGTCATTCGGGCCGATGGTTCGGTAGTGGGCGAGAAGGAGGGTTTATGGAGCGGAAGTGCCCTGGGAACAGTTCTTCAACCAGGGGACACCATCGTGGTGCCGGAGAAGGTAATTGGTGGTGGTATTCAATGGGCGAACCTCTTCCAGGCAGCGTCGATAGCGTCCTCTATCGCCAGTACCGTATTCATTGCAGTGCGCTACTAGGGGGCGAATAGGATGCTGAAATGGGCTCGACTCACGGTCGGTATTTGCTTGCTAGCGATATCTATCGCCGTAAGCACGAGTTGTTACGCCCAGTCTCAGCAACAGCCCGTATCGGAAGCCGAATCTTCCAGCGGGGCGAAGGCGGCGGTGGCAGACTCTCCAGATTACGAGAATTCGTTGGGGCCGCACTTGCTAAAGAGCATTGGCGAAGATCAAAAAGCCATCTGGACGAGCCCGGCGCGAATTCGCCTCGACGACATGATCTGGCTTGTGCCGCTCGGCGGTCTGACTGCCGGCTTTCTTGTGACAGATAGGGACACGAGCAAACATCTTTCGAACTCGGCCAGTCAGATTAAGTACAGCACAGACCTCTCGAATTACGGTATTGGTTCGCTCGTCGCCGTCGGAGGCGGCCTGTACCTTTGGGGCCGCATTACGCGCGACGACCACAAACGCGAGGCGGGATTTCTGGCGGGTGAGGCGGCGCTCAACAGTCTTGCCGTGACCTACGCGGCAAAGTATGCATTCGGCCGCGAACGACCGTTGCAAGATGATTTCCGGGGGAACTTTTGGCAGAGCGGAGTTTCATTTCCTTCTGAACATGCGGCGGCCGCTTGGTCGATTGCGAGTGTGATCGCGCATGAGTACCCGGGTCCCTTAACCACATTTCTTGCCTATGGTGCCGCTACGGCGATTACAGCATCGCGAGTAACCGCGAAGCAGCATTTTCAATCGGATGTACTGATCGGAAGCGCTATTGGTTGGTTTGTGGGCGAGGAAGTTTACCGCCGTCACCACGACCCAGAACTCGGTGGTGGCGAATGGAAGAGCCCGGCCGAGGCTCTCCTAAGCGATCATCCTTATCAACCGAAGAATATGGGCTCGCCCTATGTGCCCATGGACAGTTGGGTTTACCCATCCCTCGACCGCCTGGAGGCTTTAGGCGACATCCCGGAAGGTTTCCTGGGACAGCGGCCGTGGACTCGCATGGAATGCGCCCGTCTGATCAGTGATGCAAGAGACAGAATTACCGAGAATTCTTCGAGCCCCGAGGCCGCCAGTCGTATCCTGCAAACGCTCGAAGATGAATTCGCCCCTGAGCTCAATTCGCTTGGGGGGGGCACTAACCGGAATGTCCGCCTGGAGTCGGCTTATGCACGCGTGACGGAGATAAGCGGGAAGCCGCTGAGCGATGGCTCTAAGTATGACTTTGGTCAAACGATTGTGAATGACGATGGCCGTCCCTACGAGCAAGGAACCAACATGATTGTTGGTGGTTCGGGATGGGCGACCGCAGGGCCGCTGGTCGGTTACGCTCGCGCTGAATATCAGTACGCACCTTCCGCTCCGGCTTTGCCGTTTCAGGAACGCCAAGTGATACAGCAGGTGCAGCTCCTTCCCACGGTTCCCCCTGGCAATCCTATTCCGGCGATAGGACAAGCCGACCTGCTCGAAGGCTATGTGGGCATGCAATTCGATAATTGGCAATTTACTTTCGGCAAGCAAGAGCAGTGGTGGGGACCAGATCAAAGTGGGGCAATGCTTTTGAGCACCAACGCTGAACCCATAGAGATGTTTCAAATCAATCGAGTGACACCGTTCATACTGCCTGGCGTTTTCAGATTATTAGGAGGCATTCGAGTGCAGATCTTTCTCGGACGAGTGTCCGGCCAGCATTTCGTGTACGGGGTCCCCACCGGAATTATTGGCACATGGGAGCAGCCACTGAGCGATCAGCCATTTATCGAAGGCGAAAAGATTAGTCTCAAGCCTTCCCCGAACTTGGAGTTCGGTATGGGCGTCACCACTCTTTTTGCCGGAGCAGGAGTTCCGTTCACGCTCCATAAGTTCGGGCAAGTTTTGCTTCCGACAGGTAGCGGTCTCCCAGGAACTCCCGGAGACCCGGGAGACCGGCGAGGCGGGTTCGACTTTACATATCGGATTCCGAAGTTGCGCGATTGGCTCACGTTTTATGGTGATGCTTTCACCGATGATGAGATCAGTCCTTGGCGCCGCTGGGATAAAGCCGCAGTGACGAGTGGAATCTATTTGCCTCGAATTCCCAAGGTTCCCAAATTGGATTTTCGCGCGGAAGGAATATACACGGACCCTCCAACAATGCAACCAGCGTTACAGCACGGCTTCTTTTACTTCAACGCTCGCTATCGGAGCGGATATACGAACGGCGGAAACTTGATTGGAAGCTGGGTTGGACGGCAAGGGCAGGGGGCCGAAGCATGGACAACTTATTGGTTTACGCCCAAGGACAGTTTGCAATTTAGCTTTCGTCATCAAAAGGTCAGCAAAGGTTTCATCCCCGAGGGTGGTACGTTAACGGACGCAGGAGTCCACGCGACAGCTTGGGTCGGTTCCACGCTCAGCGTTTCCGCTTCCGTGCAGTATGAAACTTGGAATTTTCCGGTTATATCACCGGCAAGGCAAACCAACGTTACGAGCTCGATCGGGTTGACATTTTGGCCATGGTCTCGGCATACCGTGGCTGCTAACGAGACCAATTAGGGAACGCGATCGCCGGATGCACGGTCATGACGGGAATGAAAAGTTGTAGATTTAGCCGCAGAAATTTCATACGCAACGTGGCAATGCATTTAATATGTATTGACGGGCTAGTAGCGCGGAATTGAGTCTGGCTTTCAAGAACGAGCGTTGGTGACATGAACTATGAGCAGAGACCCTCATCAGGTGATTCCGGACCTACCGAGCCAGGAAACTGTTTCAGGACTCGGGTATGAAGAAATCATGATACGTGAAGAGCTTAGTGATCCCAAAAGTCGTGAACGAACGATCGCCAATCTAAGGCTGCTTTGGACGCGCCGCAAGATGGTATGTAAAGTGTTGATATTTGGCCTCGTGGCGTCCTTCCTTATCGCTTTTCTGATTCCCTCGCGTTATGAATCGACAACCGAGCTGATGCCACCCGATCAACAATCCGGCAACCTTGGCATGTTAACCGCCATTATGGGAAAGGAAGTCAGAGGGATAGACGGGCTCTCGAGCCTTGCAGGGAATGTGTTGGGCGCGAAGACCTCAGGGGATCTCTTCGTCGGGGTCCTTGAGAGCCGAACAATTCAAGATGACGTCATCAGTAAGTTCAATCTTCGAAAGGTTTATGGTGTTCGTTCTTGGGAAGATGCGCGCAAGAAGCTGACGTCCCACACGGATATTGCGAGTGACCGAAAAAGCGGAATCATCTCCATCAAGGTGACAGACCATAGTCCGCAGCGAGCTGCGGCAATGGCCCAAGAATTTGTTGAGGAACTAAATCATGTGGTTACAGATTTAAACACCTCTTCGGCTCACAGGGAGCGCGTATTCTTGGAAGGCCGGTTGACCGAGGTCAAGCAGGATCTCGAGTCGGCCGAGAAGGATTTTAGCGAATTCGCCAGCAAAAACACCGCTATCAATATACCGGAACAAGGTAAGGCAATGATTGCGGCGGCCGCGGAGCTGGAAGGGCAGCTGATCGCCGCGGAGACCCAACTCCAATCCTTGAGGCAGGTCTACACGGACAATAACGTTCGCGTGAGAGAAACGCAAGCGCGTGCAGATGAACTTCGACGGCAGCTCGGGAAGATGGGGGGAGCCGCTGACGGTACCGCATCAACGAATAGTGGAGATGCGCAATCAATGTATCCGTCCATTCGTCAGCTTCCCGTTCTCGGAGTGAATTATGCGGATTTATATCGACGTACAAAAATTGAAGAAGCGGTATTTGAAAACTTAACGCAAGAATATGAGCTTGCAAGGGTGCAGGAGGTGAAGGAAACGCCAAGCGTTAAGATATTAGACCCTGCCAATATACCCGGAGAAAGATCCTTTCCCCCGCGGATGCTGATCGGTCTAGGAGGCATGCTGCTGGCTGGCGCCTTGGGCATGATGTGGGTGCTCGGGAATGAAAAGTGGCGACAAATCGATTCACAAGACTCGGGCAAGATTTTCGCGCTTGAGGTTGCCGAAACCGTCCGAACGCGTGTGCCTTGGCGCTTTTGGAACGGATCCTCGGGAACTGTGCCCGGTATTGGAGTTTCGGATCAGCTGACTATAGGACAAGCTCGAGACGGTGGAGTGGTCAAGAGACAAGTCGAAGACAAAGAGAAATGATTGTATCGCTGACACAATGGACAGAGCTAAGAGCTAGTAGACAGTGAAAAATTGGAATACGCACAACTAGTTCCGCGGCTGCACCGAAGGGGACGGCATCGCTACTGATGGCTTCGAAGGCTCAAACCGCAGGGGGCACGCGCTCCCTCTCCAGGACTGCAGTTACCGGTAGCCACGAGTGGGCGCCCGTTACTGGAGTAAGTACCACCAGTGTCGGCGGAGCCTCCGAATGGCTCAATACAGATGGATCAAATCCGCAGGGCGATAGCGGGAAACTAACGAAACGGCGTATTGGCGGTCTTTGGGTACAGTTAGTTTACGCAGTAATCGATGTAGTTTGCGTTCTGGCGAACGGCGCAATCGCTTTCTCTCTACGTTTTTTGCCGGCTAATCTGCGACACCTATTCCTATCGGGACACCTTGCGCTTGCAACCGATCAGCCGCTCGATCGTTATTTGGGGTTTTTGTTGCTGTACGTCGCACTGATCCTGCTCTTTTGCCAGCTACAGGATCTCTATCGAACGCCGCGAGGACGATCGGCCTCGGAGGAGTCCTTTGCAGTCATCAAGGCAGTCTCTTTTGCCACCCTGCTCCTGACTGCATTCATTTATCTCTCGGGCGTCAAGATCGTTTCGCGTTCCGTGGTGATGATGAGCTTGCTGCTAAATGCGATATCCCTCGTCGCATGGAGGTATGCGAAGCGGCGGGTTGTGATCCACAGAGTCAAGAGTGGTATTGGAACGCGCAACGCCGTAATCATCGGCGCCGGCAAGATCGGCCAAGCACTCGCGCAGCAATTAGAAAAAAACAAGCTTCTGGGCTACACATTTAAAGGATTCTTAGACGAGAATCATTCTGACGATCCTCGCATCCTTGGGAAAGTCGAAGACCTGCCGCGCATAGCCCGCGCCGAGTTTGTGGACGAAGTGCTCATTACGATCCCCTCGGAACGCGAGCTGGTGAAGCGCGTTGTGCTCGAAGCTCGTCAACATCATTTGGATGTGAAGGTGGTCCCAGACCTTTATGATGGACTCGGGTGGAATGCCCCACACCATCAGATCGGTGATTTCCCAGTCATGGAAAT
>PKUY01000029.1:0-950 GCA_003131705.1 Acidobacteriota bacterium
CAAGCCTCGCATGCCGTCCAACTCGACGTGTGTGCCGTTAGCGAAGATGATCGCTTCGCCTGCATCTAGCTCAGCCGACTTGTACGTATACCGCCAGAGAGTGTAGAAGCGAGTAGCCGGATCGATGCTGCCGAGACCGTTGCGGCCTCCGTTTCCGCCTACGTCACGCGACAGTCGTTCCAAAATTGATTCCAATACGACGGTTTCAACCTCCGTTAGGAATCGTGCGGCAGGAACTTCATCACCGTTGGCATACTCGACTCTGCTGTACCGCGTGAACGCGCGAAGACCAGCACCAATACAGGCAATGACCAAATNNCATAGTGTCTCGACGCGTTCTCGGATGATTTTATCCAACTCTGGTCGAACTTGAGTCTCGTAATGACCGGTTTCGGCTCCGTCACGCCTTCGTCCAACCAGTAGAATGCTGCTAGCAAGCGCAGCGGAGTTTTGTGCACGAAGTCTGCCAGGTTTTTCCGTGTCCAGGGGCCATGCCTCAGTAACCACGAAGCCAGCCAATCTCAAGGCATCTACCAGTGTCGCCCAACCCAAAGTTGTTTTGTGCGCGTATACAACTGACATTTTCCCTCCCGGCTTGAGTACCCGGTGGGCCTGTCGAAACGCGGAGGCCATCATCTCCTCGTAGAATCGCCGCGCCTTGTCTTTCGATCCATCGTGGCGCGACGGCNNGGGTAGAGGTGGCCGATAGTTCGACGCAACCACACGTAGAAGAAGTCCGAAAGGTCCGCATATGGCACGTTGTCGTAATAGGGTGGGTCAGTCACGACGGCATCAAAATACCCGTCTTCCCACGGAATGTTCGTAGCAGAGCCACGGCGGACTTCCCCGACACGAGGAATGTCTGCATCGCGGAGCGCGGCAGGAACATCTTCGATGCCAGAGATCCAGCTTGCGGCGTCGGGATTGAATGGGTTCGTCTCGGCAAAATG
>PKUY01000029.1:964-3520 GCA_003131705.1 Acidobacteriota bacterium
ATCGCAAGTAATGTTTGTACTGCCCGAGAGCGATTCTTATCGTAAGTCTCGTCTGTAAGTTTTCCGGCACACTTCACTGCCGCTGCAAAACTCAAGAGACACAACAACTGTCTGGATGTAAAGAGGTCACCCCACGACCGCATGCCATACGGTTGAATCCGAAAACCAAGCGTTCCCTGCTTTGGCAAAGGCTCNNAACCTTACCTTTCTCGCCTTTGCGGGTGCAGACGACAGCCATAAGCATTTGCGACATGCGACCGGCCATCCCTTCAGACTTTACGTGGTCGTTGTCAGCTACCGTTTTACAAAACGGGCAAGTAGCATTCCCACCTTTTGATACCGCTTCGGGATCAAAACCCAATGACCCAGGGCTTTCAGCTTCAACGACGCGAAACCGTACTTTTCTTTCGCTCTTGGATGCGACGATCCTCAACGCAACATAGCGTCGATCTTTTTTGCAGAGCCAGGTCTGTCTCACTAGTGGCACCGCTGCCAGGCACGCCGGATTCCTACAGACCACGGCACGTGTCCAGAGATAAGCAACTGGCATCAGGTACCCGGCTGGTACAGTCTCTGGGTTAGCGCTTTCCCACAATTCAGAATTCACCGGTGACCGCTTGCCAGTCCAATTCGGGTCGGGAATGGGGAGATAAAGATCTCCGATTTCTGATTGCACTTTCTTAAGTATCCAACGGCCCCAATGTCGCACTTCTTCAGCTAGTCCTGCCCACGTGGCGTCCTTTCCAGAGCCTTTGGTACTTGGATCCGGGTTACCATATCGTTCGGGGTAATCGAGGGTACAGAGTTCGATTATGTGAGCCACAGGATTAAGCTCAAGAGCGTAAGATTCGCAGCCGAGCCGCAGAGCTTCCAACGGAATTGCGCCGCCGCCCGCAAACATGTCCAGGACCCGAGGTCGCGGCGACTTACCAGTCAGCACATCCTCAGCTGTTACAGCGGTACCGGTTTCGTTCGTTAGGCGCTCAGCATGGGCTTCAACTACGTGCCTCTCCGCCTCGGCGAGCGAAGAAGCGATTCCGGGATAAGTACACAAACCTTTTACAAATTTCGCCACGTTTGCTCGCGTCAAACTNNACATTTGTCGGGCGGAATCTACTAGTGGGAACTAGCGCTCCGTAAACGGCGGCGCGACACGCCACAAGTGGGCGTCGTGCCCACCAAAGATGCAACCCGGATATATGCCCTTTCCTGACCGACTTCTCACGCGAAGCCTCTGCACTAATGTCTTCAATGGGGAGATAGTCTTCAATAAGCCGCTTATCGTCGGTCACAGAAGCAACTCCCTCTGTTTTTCTGCCGCATTCAGTATGGCCTCTGCAGAAATGTCGTAGTAACGGGCGGCAATAACCTCGCGCGTCGCATGATCGAGATGTTTCGCCGGGTTTTGAATCCTCATTGGCTCAGCCTCGGGGCTGTCGAGCGGATTCCAAACCACGTAGAGCCAATAACTGTCTGCGAGCTGAGTCGCCTTGTACCACTCGTTTGTCGTAAGACGGATCGGCTGACCACGCCGTCTGCCTTTTACTTCAATTCGGCGAATACCGGTGACCGGATCACGGTGCCCGGTCTGGGGATCAGCCGGGCCAAGGCTGCGCACGTCAAACCCAATTTTCAGATGTCCGACACGCTCGCACTCGAAGCCCCGACCCGATTCGTAAGCAATGACCACATCCTCGGCGGCAATTTCAGACATGCGGCGTATTTCTGGGTCGAGGTCATCCAGCGCAACACCGATCTGTTCTTCAACAGAGCGCGTGCTTGGCAATACTAAGGCAGTGGCGACGTGGCGAACAGGACCGTGCTTTGCGAGAGTAACCCGCTCCAGCCCGGCAAGCCGTTCGATTCGCGTGCGAGTAAGATCAGCCAGATCGTTTTCGGCCCGCTGACGAGCAATGGCTACATCCGGTTCGCGCATCTCGCGCGCCTTCAAGTTCATGACGCGGTCCTGCGCGGCCCTAACTCGCGCATCAAACGACCGCTGTAAGTAGTCGCGGCAAACCTGAACAAAGTGCTGACGCTCCTGCTNNATCCTCGGGGACAAGGTTTTCTGGAGCAGCAGGGTGGGCAGGCAGATCAAGCAAGGTATCCGCCGGAATTACCGAGAAGCGCGCTTCCGCACTCGACAGTTCTTCCCTCACCGCGACCAGTTCGCCTAGAAGGGTTTGCACTTCGCCCTTTGTGTTCTGGCCCCGAACCGCCATTTCGAAGAAGTGTAATTTGTAAGGCGCATCGCTGTTCGTATCCACGAACACGCCCACACCTGCTGTGATTGTGCCGAGCATTTCATTCAGGCGCTCATCAACTGCGGCGTATAACGGATGCCCTGGGCCGATCAGTANNCGGTCGGAGCGCAGGTCGGCCAGGACATGCTCGACGCGGTATAGGCCGTCAGCTCGGGCCTCAAGCTTAAGACCGATCTCGCGAGCAGCATTCACGAAGTGTTGCTCAACGTAGCGCGGCATGAGCCGCCGCTCTTCGGCTTCGGCGTTCGCCGTTTGAAAACCAGAAAAATCTACGTTTGCTCGTGCCAGAGCG
>PKUY01000061.1 GCA_003131705.1 Acidobacteriota bacterium
GTACTGATTCGCCTCTTCCGCAGCCGCGGGAATCTCGTTTTGGAGAATCTCGTGCTCCGGCAACAACTCGCGGTCTTGAAACGTCGGCGTCCTCGGCCACGGCTGGCATTGGTCGACAAACTCTTCTGGGTCACCGTGAGTCGATTCTGGTCAGGATGGAAAGAAGCTCTCATCGTTGTCACGCCTGAAACTGTGGTCCGTTGGCACCGGGCCGGTTTTCGTATGTATTGGAGACTGATCTCCAGAGTCCGGGTACAGGTTGGGAGAAGGCAGACCTCGAAGGAAGTTCGAGAGTTAATCTTCCGGATGGTTGTTGAGAACCCAATATGGGGAGCGCCGCGCATCCATGGCGAACTTCTTATGCTCGGCTTCGATGTCTCTGAGCGAACCATTTCCCGTTGGATGAAACGGGCGCCGAGAGATCCTGAGCCAGCCAAACGTTGGCTCTCCTTCCTTCGAAATCACAGGGAAGCGATTGCGGCCATGGATTTCTTTACCGTCCCGACTGTCACGTTCGGCTTGCTCTACTGTTTGTTCGTCATCAGCCACGACCGGCGACGCATCCTGCACTTCAACGTCACCAGCCATCCGACGAGCCTGTGGACCGTCCAGCAGTTGCGGGAGGCGTTTCCGTTCGGGTCGGCTCCCCGATTCTTGATCTTTGACCGGGATGGAAAATATGGGTTGGAAGTCCCGGCAGCGGTTCGTGCTCTGACGATTCGCCCCGTACGCACCTCCTTTGAAAGTCCCTGGCANNCATCTGAAACGGCTGCTTTCTGAATACGTCCACTACTACCACGAAGACCGCACGCATCTCGGATTGGGGAAGGGAACACCCGACGGCAGGATTCGTTCCGTGGCTTCAGGTCGCGTTGTTTCTAGCGACCGACTCGGCGGGTTGCATCATCGTTACGATCAGGCTGCCTGATCCAGACTATTTTTTCATCCATCATTCCATCTATAACACGCCCGTGTGTGTGCGCGTTTCCGCGCAGGAGCACCCTGTCACTGCTGAGAGCAATTCTCGACCAAGTTCACGCAGTGGTGAGAAAGAACCGGGCCATTTTCGGCGCGGATAGAATTTTGGCGAAGGACAGGCTTTAATTGTGCGCGACTCTCCGCTATCAAAGATGTAGAGCACGGGCATATGACAACCAGCGAACAGCCCGTGCCCTTCGGTTAATCGCTGCTTAGTACGCGACTCGCTGCTGACGATAGGAGACGCGTGCGACTTCGGAGTAAGGCACGGGACTGACGATTGCCCGTATGTGGGTTTGTACGTGCCGCTCGACGGTAGGCTTCAACGAGCCTCCCGCTTCTTCGCCCCAGACGAACGTAACTTCTGTACCCGGCAAGCTATGTTCGTTGTCCATGATAGCAAGTGTGAGCATCCTTCCTTCATTGGCGCTATATCCACACCAGGTTGATATTCCGACCATCTTGCCGTCTCTCAGAACTTTGTCATACGGCAATGTCGAATAGACGGATGATGGGAAGTCGAAATATTTCGCCCGCTTTTCTTTCTGGAACATGGTTCCAATGGCACGAGTGACATCCTTGCTGTCCAGGGCGAGCGTGACCTTCGTCCGTTTCGGCGAAGCCGCGATCTTCTGGAGGGCCTCTTTACCGATGAAGTCGTGATCGAATTTGACGATCGGTCCATAGCCCAAGTCGTAGGGCGTCAGGTAATAATCGGCGATATTATCCGAGTAGAAGCTCCCGCCCAGAGAAGCGATGGCTTCATAGCTGTTCGCGGGCAACCACTCCCGGTACGGTTTGAGTTTTTCGCCGGTATAAATGGCCGGCAGGGGAGACGGAATCCATCCCGATTCGAGAGTGTTAGACGAGTATGCCCGGGCGCCCACCTGGCGAAGGCCGAACTCCGAACCCGCCTCGACAATCGCGGCCTTGACGAACTCGCCGTCCTGCCAGGGACCAAAGAGTTCCAATCCGGGTTGACCGGCCATGCCGTGACGCAAAGCCCGGACAGGCCGCCCGGCGATCATTATGGTCGACATGTTGAAAAACTTGATGTCTGGCGCGGGTTTACCCGTCACCTTCTCGATCACCTTCATCGCATTCGGGCCTTGAACCTGGTACCTGTAAACCCTGCGAGTGATCGGACCTTGTCTGACGGCTGCTCTTTCATCCCGCTCTACTTTGGCGTTATATCCACCGGTTTCACAGTGGTATTGCACCCAATTGTGGATCGAGGGGCGCCCTACGAGATTAAAAGAGTTCTCGTTGAGGTAGAAGAGAACAACGTCGCCAATCACATGCCCATCGTAGTTGCATGCCACGAATTGTTTGGCTTTGTCGGGCTGGAATCCCTTGAAGCTATTTACTCCAAGGTCGGAAAGTAACTTCAGTGCGTCAGGACCGACAACGTACATATCCGTCATATGAAAGGACTGATTGAAGAGAACGCAGGTTTCCTGCCAGGCGCGCTGTTCGTCCCTCCAATTTGAGAACTCACTTGGGACCACTGGATAAACGTACGGCCCGGTCTGCGAATTGCGTAGCAGCTTCACCGGATTGCCGCTCGCTTGTAACAAATCTTCCAGGTTCTTATGGCCCACTGTTTCTTCTCCTTTTGACAAAAGAATGTCCCGAATCTTTGAAGCGACTACAAGCGCGGAGGGGCTTCAGAATGGGTCATCCAAACTGCCGCGAAGGCGAACAGGCTTGCCGCGCACGCTCCTAGACTTGTCTCGTAATCCCGAGGATTCGATTGACTCCGGGAGGTGTCGCGGGAATTCATGCTGCTGTTCAACCGGACAGCCGTACTCGGGGGCGCCAACTTGTCCCTTCCGTTCGAGATATTGAGATCAGAAGCATGAGTTGGATTGTCGAAGTCCCGATGAGAATGACAGACTGGCCAAAAGTACAGCATGCACTCAGCACGCCCCACTGTATTCTCGCGAAGAGACTCAAGCGANNTTCCCCCGCGTGAGAGTATATGCGCTCGGTTATTATGCATGCAAGAGTATACAATAATCGCATCGTGGAAAAGATCAAATACCTCGACCGGCAGAAAAAATCAGCGGTGAAGCTACGTGAAGCTCTCAGACACCCGAGCAAGGTGAGTTCGGGTTCTAAAGCGCTGGAATGGCCTCTAAGTAGAAGTGGTACCTGCAGCTGAGGCAAGGCAGTTGGTCAGCTTTCCGCAGGGTCTTCGGGCGATGGGTTCGGAGCGGCGGGTCCGCCACCTTGGATCTCCGACCGCCAGGTCTTTCGCGGCATGTTGATGCTGGCTTTCGTTACGTAGGCGTGTTCAAACATCAGCGCTCCGAGCCTCACACCCTCTCCACATTCAAGAGCCTGAACGATGGCGTGGTGCTGACGATGTGCATACCATAGGAAATCGTACATATGTTGGAGGTCTACTCTATCAAAGGCAATCGCGTGCGCAGCAGCGAACGGGATCCGGTTATTGCGTTCGAGCGCGTCGGCAATTACTTTGCTGCCTGCGCCTTGGACGATCAAGGAGTGAAACTGTCTGTTCATTTCGCCGTAGCGGTCTTCGTCGGATTCGACCAGGTGCCGCTTGGAGAAGATTTCGTCGCCTTCGCGCAGGCAATCATGAAGTGATTGCACGATCCGTCGGGGAGGTCCTTGTTCTGCGAGAGTGCGAGCTGCCAGGCCTTCGAGCACGCCCCGAACGTCAATCGCATCCATGATTTCTTTGGGCGTGAATTCACGAACTACGAATCCACGGGTATCCAATTGGATCAGGATTCCTTCCTGCGCCAGCATGGGCAGGGCCTCGCGAACGGGAGTTCGCGAAACTCCGAGGCTACTTGCCAACTCTACCTCCCGTACGCGCTGCCCGGGCAGGAGCTCACCATGCAAAATCATCTCGCGAATTCTGACGATTACTCGTGAATTCTTACCGGCCATTTGCACCTGTGGAGGCGGCCCGTTGTCCCTTGATACGGTGCAGCTCGGGCACACACAATCATGCGGATGTTATCAACTCTAGCGAACGCAAGCAATCGCCGCCCTCTCTCGGGCCGACTTGGATTCAGGCAGTCCGGAAGAGTGCGGCTTTTGCCTTTGGGCCAGTCGCCGCCGAGCGTAGCAATCTTGTTCGTCGAGATCTCGAACAGCGAGACTTCAGTTCGAAGACGTCTCCGCGCAAGAAGAGTGCGAGACGCCGTAGGAAGCGACGATCCTCGCTAGCTCATTTGGTTATGACTTGGCGATTAGTACGCTGGAGGCGTGCCGTAGGTGTGGAAGGATTCGATGGTTCTAAGGCCCCAGGCCTGGCCCTTCTTGNNCGTAAAGGAAGAAGGTCTGCTGGATGGCGTGCTTATGAGGACCGGTTTCAATGTAGACGCCGTTTTCAAGACAGATGTCGGCTGCGAGCAGAACTTCTTCGCGGCTGTTGACCGCGTAGGTGATGTGGTGAAGGCGGCCCTTCACGCCGGTATGGTCGCGCGAGTAGGCGAAGTCGTAGCTCTTGTTCGTGCAAGTCATCCACATGGCGGCTTCGATGCCATTATCGAGCACGATTTGCTCGGTCAGGCGGAAGCCCATGTACTTCTCGAAAAATTCGCGGTTGGCTTCGATATCGACAGCGAGCCCGTTCCAGTGATCGAGGCGGCGGACGTTGATGCCGCGGGCGGGAAACCGCTGGGCCTGATTCTTCAAGGACGGCCGCAACTCGGGCGGCGCTTCGTACCACTGCGTTTCGTAGTACAGCTCGATCTTGTGGCCGTCCGGGTCCTGGCACAGAAACGCCGGGCCGTGAGCGATGTCGTCGTCTTTCCAGCCGATGTCGTAACCCGATACCTTTAGTGCTGCCACGCGGCGATCGAGGGCTTGCTGGCTCCGGGTGCGGTATGCCACGTGACCCATGCCCGCCAATTTCGAGGCCGTGAGCTTCAACGAGTGGCGTTCATAGTCGTCATACGCGCGCAGGTAAACCGAGTCGCCCTGACGGCCGCTTTCGGTCATGCCCATCACGTCGACGAAGAAGCGCAGGCTTTCTTCGGGTTTCGGAGTAAGCAATTCCAAGTGGCCCAAGTGGGCCATATCCATGTTTGGTTCGGGTAGCATACGACTGAGCCTCTTTCTTAAGTTGCTCGTCGCTTGCGGCTTTTCGAACGATGGGCGTGGAGTCGACGACCCGACCGACCGAGACTTACGCAATCGGCGCCGGATGTTGCGAGTTTTCTTGGCGCATCTGAAACGTTCCGTCAAGCCTGTCTTGAGTGGCTTGTTCGGGAGTTCGCACCGCCGCCAGCTGCCTTTCCGTCACAAGGTGAACGGTAAAAGCAGCCCTACAGCAGGGGAGCAAGAACCCATCTTGTCAAGTAATGCATATATTTGATCCTTCAAAAGAAAAGCCCGCCCGGAGGAGGGGGTGGACCATCCCCCGGGCTCGCTGTACAGGCGATCCATAACTAAAAGGGGAACGCCAATTTACGTTGTGTATACACACTATACTATAAGGTATGCAAGTAAATTCATATGTGAATTTAGACGCCAATGAGTTAAAGGGAAGTTTGCTTGGGATCGCGATTNNGAATCTACAGCAAGTCGGGGCCATAACTACTCCCTTACTTTCTGCCCTCCTTTCTCAGACAGCCTACGGGCTTGGTCAGGCACTTCGGGCAAGAAACAGCGGGAAACGGTTTTGCGCCGCGACGGTTCAAGGTTTGTCAGGCCTTAGATCTCTCGTTGCCCCAACCGGGCAACCGGCGTCCCCGTGGTTCAGCTACCAGGCCCGACTCATGTAAAGCCCGCGATATCCACTCGTAGCTAAGATGGATGTCATGCTTCTTGACTAATTTTTGGTAAAAGGAACGCACGCTGAGGCGGGAATATTTCTCCTGGTAGAGTAGGAAAACCTCTTCAACAGTTGCTAGGGGGACTTGCTTATGATGTTTCGGAATCGCCCTAACCCAAAAACCGTCGTAGCCTCTCCTCCTGTAAAGCTGGCGCAAGCGCTCCATGGCTGAGTAGGAGGTCCCAAGAATGTCGGCGGCCTGATTCCAAGTGATCGTCCTAGCTATCGCTCTCAGAATTACTTGTCGCATTTTCATGATTTCGAAACCGTGGCGAAGAAAGAACTAGCCGATGCCAGACCGGAGTCTGGCATCGGCTAGGATGAGGTTAGAAATCAAGTTTTACAGCAAACTGAATCTGCCGAGGCGTCACGACAGGCGCCTGCGAGAACGTGGTTCGCCCGGCAGCGTTGCTGTTTTCATTTATATTGCCGAGAAGCCCCGAGGGTATCTCGCCGACGTTGAAGTGATTGACGCAGTTGAAACACTCCACACGGAACTGCGCGTTCAGCCTCTCCGTGATCTTCGTGTTCTTGGTGACGGAAATGTCCGCGCTGAACGTGCCCGGACCGGGGATACTGTCTCGCTTAACATTCCCCAGGAACCCGGGCGCTTGGGCCTCATAGCACGCGGGATCGAACCACTGGACCGTCTCCTGCGACAATCCGGGAACCCGCTTCTTGATGAGGCGGTAACCCTTGCCGCATCCGGGTGCGTAGCTATAGTTTGGTCTTGAGTTCCACTGGCTCCCGAGGTCCGCGGGATCGAAGAACTGCTGGCCAGAGTTGGTGGGGTTCAACGGCAGCCCCGTATGAATCCCGATGATCGTGGCGACCTGCCATCCCTCGACGAGCCGATTCCCCTTGAAAGGCAAGGCGTAGAGGAGATTGCCGCTGATATTGTGGCGGATGTCGAAAGTACAGTTCGCGTAATCGTACCTCTGGTTGTAGCGATCTTGAACCAGTGATCCGAATTGCTCCAGGGATGATGCGAAGGAACCGTTATCGACGCACCGTGACCAGGTGTAGTTGACCTGCCCGGCAAGGTCGTGCGCGAACTGGCGGTTGAGGGAAATCTGGAGGGAATTGTATGCCGCAGCCCCCGTGTTGTAGGCCTGTATCAATGAAGTGCCGCCCGCATAAATGTGTGGTCCGGCGTTCTTCCCTGCCGCGGTGGCGAGGGTCGCGAAATTCGCGCCACTTCCGTAACAGCCGGTTCCGACGCCGCCGGGAGCGGTCGCATCGTTCTGATTTGGGTCCGCGCACGCGTTTGCGCTACCGGGGATGACAAGATAGGTCGCGTCTGTAGCTGTCGGGCGCGACGTTGGAACCTGTGGCAATTGCGTACAGTTCGGGAACCCCGTGGACACCGCGGTTGCGAGGCACTTCGGAGGATTGATATCCCCCTGCGTCCAAAGGTGGCGCGACACCGAGCCGACATAACCGATGGAAAGGACCGTCCCGTGCGCAACCTCGCGCTGAAGGTTTAAGTTGTATGTGATCTGGTAGGGGTNNACTGATCGAACCGCCAGGACCGGAACACGCCCCGCCAGCACACGGATCTGGGAACTGTGGGAGAAAAGGAACCGTGAAACCTGAGGGAAACGTGTTGATGAAGTTGGACTCCCAGAGGCGGCCCGACGTGGGATCATCGAAGATGCCGACGCCTCCGCGGATCGAGGTCTTGTGATCCTTGAAGGGATCAAAAGCAAATCCGAAGCGGGGCTCGAAGTTCTTGACGTTGACGTTGCGCGCAAAAACGTGTTTGACGGGCGTAAACGGAGAGCCACTGGCAGGCGCCTGGAAGCCAACAGGTGGGAGGAATGAACCAACGAGGGTTGTCATGGGCTGATTGCCGAAAGCCCAGCCCACGGGATTGGTGTCGTAATCGTAGCGGAAGCCCAGGTTCAACGTGAGCCTGGAGGTTACCTTCCAGTCATCCTGAAAGTAGGGAGCGATCATGATTTCCCGGAAATATCGAGTCGCGTTGTTCTGCCCGGGTGGTACTGCTAAGTCGACTAATGGCTCTCCTGAAATCCAGTTTTGGCCTTCCCAGTTCGCGTGGGCGGGACTGAAGGGGAAAAAGCCATAGGTAAGAGTGTAGGCGCCGTCGGCGTAAGCCGTTTGGACGTTCTGGGTTTGAATTCTGGTGACGACGGCGCCGATCTTGAAGCTGTGGGCGCCATGGGTCCAGACGATATCATCTCCGCCGCTGAACTTGTTCTGAACGATCTCATCGGGCCGATTCGGGTCCGGGCCGATAGGTTGGACCCCGTTGAAGCCACTGTTCGTGCCGTCAATGCGAGGCAGTTGGCCGGGTTCGTTTGCTACCCACCGGAGAGGATCGCTGGTGACAGTAGGGCCGCCCAGCGCCGTCGAATATGTGCTTACCTGGCTCAACTGGGCACTGGAGAAGCCCGACGCCGCGGCGGAATTTTCGTTGTTGCGAACGAAGCTGAAGCGCAGCGAGTTGACCAGCGTGGCTGAAAAGACGTGCCGTTCCGTGAGGGTCAGGAACTGGTTTCGCGTGTGATCCGTCTCCGGGAAGATCGCCATCGGATCACGCGGGTCACCCACGAAAGCGTTATCGATGACATAGCGGCCAAAGAGCGAATCGTTGGTGCCGAGCACGTAGTCCACGCGCCCCAAACCATAGTTTTCATTGACGATCAAGGGGGGCGTAGTCTGGACTTGGTAAGCTCCGCCCAGATCACAACCCTTTACGTCGCAATTGGCGTTGCCGGGGAAGGTGGTGTTTGGGATTATGGGCGCAATTTGTTTACACCCTTTACAAAGGCTGTACAGCGCCGCGATTTGCTGAGACAGTGGATTCGCACCCGCAATTCGACCGATCATAATTCCCGGCTGTGTACTGTTCGCGGCAGTCGAGGGAACACAACTGCCTGCCACCGTTGTAACAGCGCCGCCAGTGGGCGTGGGAGTATTGCAAGGCATAAAGCCTGCCACAGTGTACGGCTCGGGAACTATAATATTCGTGGTTGTCTCAAGATCCTGCCGGAGTCCCTCGAAGTTTCCGAAAAAGAACAGCTTATCTTTCTTGATGGGTCCGCCAACAGCGCCGCCAAACTGGTTCCGCTTAAAGGGGGGCGCGCCGGTCGTGGGGTCGCCTACGTCCCGGGCGTCCAAAGCACTGTTGCGAATGAATTCGTACGCGCCGCCATGAAGATCGTTGGTTCCAGAGCGCGAGGTGGCGTTGATAACGGCGCCGTTGCCCGCGAATTGGGAAGTGTAGGTATTGGTCAAAACCTGGAACTCGCCAATGGCTTCTACGCCGAGCGACGTGCCGCTGTAGCCCGAACCCGTGCCATGCTCCCAGAAGTCGCGAATATCGGTGTTGTCGAGCAAGAACATTTGTCCAGTAGGCCGGGAACCCGAAACGGAGTAGTTGTTCTGCATTCCGTAGAGCCTGCCGGTCACAGGATTGGCCGCCGCCGCGATCGTGGACACGCCAGGAGCGAGCGTGAGGAGCTGTTCAAAGTTGCGCCCATTCAAGGGGAGCTCGCGCATTTGCTGCGGGCTGATCAAGGTGGATACTTCAGACGATTCCGTCTCAACACGGGAGACATCGGCTTCGACAGTGACGGTTTGCGTGATCTGGCCTACGGGCAGTGAGAAATCGACGATGACGGATCCACCGACAGCTAGGACGATGCCGGTGTGCACAACGGTCTTGAAGCCGGCGCTGGAGGCCTGCACGGTGTAGGCGCCGACAGGCAGATCGGCCAGCCTGTAACGGCCGGCAGAATCGGTGACGGTGTTTTGCACCGCGTTCGTTCCGACGTTCGTGGCTTCGACTTTCGCTCCAGCAACAGAGCCGCCAGAAGCGTCGGTCGCAGTGCCGGAGATTGTGGCCGTTTCGGCCTGCGCCCACAGCGGCGCTGCACACACCGAAAGAACGAACAATGACATAGACATGTACAGCAGAGCACACTTCAGTACACGAAGGCCCTTTGACATCCCGCACCTCCCCTTTTTGACTCGCGGTCTCTTCGAACTCAGGCGCGTCACACCCGCTACACACCCTGTGCTGCGCGTCTTACTATTGACGGTATGCTCTTGTCAATAGAAAAGGGTATGCACTAAAAGGCAATTTGTGGTCTAGTCGTCAGCCCCGCCACCGGCGGCTATTTGTAATAAATGATAGTAGAGGTAGTTATTGTAAGTAGTATTCGGCATGACTGCAAATTCTGACCACGGAACAAATAGATCAGTTTGAATGCGCATATCTGAATTAGGCATACAATATCGTGTCGTTAGCAAGTTAAA
>PKUY01000312.1 GCA_003131705.1 Acidobacteriota bacterium
GCGATCCACTAAAACTCACGCTTTGACTCCCTCAATGAAAACGTAACAGGTTTCTTCACAGCTTCAACCCGAGGGTGGGGTTTTTCCACCCCCTCGCGCGTTCATGCCATTAATCTCTCAGCGAAAAACGAATCCGCCGAAAAACCTGCGTCGCAGTTCGTTGGCGCTTGCTAGAATCTAAATTGGATGATGAAAGGAAGTTCGCCATTGAGGATTCAGCCCGTCGCAGCAGTAGCGCTCTCAGCCACAATCGCTTTCGCAATCATCGGTTGCAGCAAGAAAGAACCCGACGCGCCCACCGAGCCGCCCGCGCCAACCGCTGTAGTTGACCCCGCAACCGCCGTCTCGATCACCGGCATCGTGAGATTAGAAGGTCACCCGTCGCAATTTCGCGCCATCGACATGAGCGCCGAACCAGCCTGCGTGCAGGCGAACCCGTCAGCCGTCGCGCCGCCGATCGTCGTAACAGGTCCCGGCGGCGCGCTGGCGGACGTCGTCGTTTACGTGAAGTCCGGCCTTGGCAGATATCATTACGATATTCCCTCGACGCCCGCGGTCCTTACGCAGAAAGGCTGCATGTACGTCCCGCGCGTGCTCGCCGCGATGACGAACCAGACCGTCGAAATAAGAAATGAGGACCAGACCGTTCACAACGTCCACCCCACGCCGCGCGAAAATCACGGATGGAACAAATCCGAGCCTGCCGGTGGCGATCCGATCCAGACCACCTTTTCGCACTCGGAACTCGCCATCTCTATCGCCTGCAACATTCACCCCTGGATGCGCGCGTTTCTATTCGTCTTCGACCATCCCTATTTCGATATCACGCCAAAGACCGGCGCGTTCGAGCTGAAAAATCTTCCGCCCGGCACGTACACAATCGAGGCTTGGCAGGAAAAATACGGCACGCAGGATCAGACGGTCACGCTCGCCCCCAAAGAATCGAAAACCCTTTCGTTTACATTTAAAACCGTCCCATAGAAGGGGCTTGCCGTAACCGCGCGATCGCTCGTCATTCCCGGCTTCTCGGCTTATTCCGGTTTCCCCTGCGCTCTCGGCGTCTCTGCGGTGAACTTCGTTTGTCCTAGCTTTTTCCCCGCTTTGCGGTGTAGCTTGTTTTTCTCATCGGGGAATAAAAACGTTCGGAGGAAAAGTTATGATGCGCTGGAAAAATGCCTTGGCTTCGTTGATCGTCGCCTGCCTGGCTGTTGCCGTGTTTATCGGGATTGGGGCCGTCCGCGCCTCGAAAGCTCAAGCCGGAGCGGCGCCGCAACTCACCGAAGCCCAGGTTCTCGACCTGCAAAAACGTTTTCAGGACGCGAGCGTTGCCGTCGATGCCGCGACCATCTCCAGCCTGATGGCCGACGACGCAATCTTCGTTCACGGCAGCGCCGCCGTCCAAACCAAGGCGGAATATCTTGCTTCGCTGACCAGCGGCCAAATGAAGCTATCGACCTATAAGCTGAACGACCACAAAGTCGTCCTCTTCGACGGTGGCGCCATCGTCAACGGCATGATCGACGTCGGCCTCGTCCCGCCCAACGGTGGGGAACCGCGCATCCTGCACATGCGCAACTCGTCCGTCTGGGTACATAAGCCCGCCGGCTGGCAGCTAATTCTCAATCAAGGCACGCCCATCGCCGGCCCGCCGCGTCCCCCAGCTCAATAGCGGGAGGCGTAAATCTTGTTGCGAATGGCCCCGCGTTATTGCAGAAGAAAGTTTTGAGGAGAAAAAGGGACGATAGGCATGCGAGGGTTGAAAGCGAGAACACTGTTCCTCGTTACATTATTCGTGCTCATGCTTCATTCGGCGCCTGCATGGGCCGGCCCTCCTTTTCAGACGGACGACCCGGAAANNGGCGGGCCCCGCCGTTGAGTTCAATTGGGGAGCTCTTCCCAACGTTCATCTGCACATCGTCATCCCTGCCGCGGCCATCTTGCCTTCGAACAATCCTCATTTGGCACCCGCCGGAACTGGGCCCAATGAGTACGGCCTCGGCGACATCGAAACCGGCGTCAAGTATCGGTTCATTCAGGAATCGAGGCACCGTCCCATGATTGGCACGTTTGTAATGTTCGAGCTTCCGATCGGAAATTCGCGCAGAGGCTTGGGCGTCGGTCAGACGTGGTACAAGGTCCCCATCTGGGTGCAGAAAAGCTTTGGCCCGTGGACGAGCTATGGCGGCGTCGGCGAAACCGTGATCGAGGCTCCCGGCTATCGCAATTTCACTTACGGAGGCTGGCTGGTTCAGCGTGACATTGGCAAGAAGTGGACGCTGGGCACGGAAGTTTTTTCTCACGGAGGAGAAGGCCCAGCCACTCCGCAATCGAAGTCTGCCACGCTGGTCGATGTCGGAGGTTATTTCAAATTTCGAGACCCCGGGTTTCAACTCCTCTTCGCCTACGGACACACAGCCTTCGGCCAACCTGAAAATTACGCGTACCTGGGCCTTTACTGGACCTGGGGCAAGAAACCCGACAGGGGCGCAGATTCAGACAGCGCCCTAAACAGGTTCAGCCCGCCGGCCTTCGCCGCTTCCAGACTTTGACCCGCAATTACGCCGCGTGGACCAGCGCGATGCGAAATCTCTTCGTCGCGGCGATGGTCAGCACCACGAAGACTAGCAGTACGACGCCCTGCGTAATCTTAAATGGCGGCCCGGACTGCGTGGGATCGAGTGCGCGCAGCGCCGGCACCTTCTCGAAAAGCTGCACCACCAATATGAAAACGTTAAACCACAGCGCAATCATCGCCGTGATGACATAGGTCCCGCGCCAATGGCCGGCGAGATGCTTCGAGTAGCGGGCGAAGATCGCGATGGCGAGCATTACCATCGACAGGATTCCGATCATGATGCCCGGCGTAATCCCGTGGAACGGAAAGAAGAAGCCGGTGACGCTCGTCAGCACCGTAGTCACCAGAAAAATCGCCGTCCAGCCGTCGAGCCGCGCCGCAGCGAGCAGCCCCAGCGCAACCACCAATCCCGAGAGGATGCCGATCAAGCTCAACGCTACATGTACGAGTGTGAATGTCGACATACCAGCCAGCATGCGCGGCCTCCTTTGATCTCGAATCCGGTTTCCCGCGAATCCGAGGGCAGTAAGTTACACTCCGCCGCCTCCGCACGCAATGCTCCGGTCCAGTTCGAAGACGCACGCAACCATGTGCCGGCTGGTTGATCTTCTGGGTGCATAATATCGCTGAGCACGGCCGCAGCGGCGGTGGAGGACTCACCATCATCCCGGAAGATCGAAAACCAGTACCGCGCAGACAGTTCACAAAATTACTCACGCTGACAGGATTGGCGGCGCTCGCAACCGGCGCGTGGGTGTTTCTTCGAGCGAGGCGCTCGAAGCACGACCCTGAAATCGTCGTGGCTTCCGCGGGAGAAATTCCCGTCGGCGGTTTCAAGATCTTCACATATCCCACGGACGTCCAGCCGTGCATCCTCTTGCGCACCGCGCCCGACACCTACGTCGCTTACAGCCGGCTCTGCACGCATAATTCTTGCCCGGTCTTTTACAAGCCTGAGGAGAATGTTCTCTTTTGCCCGTGCCACGGCGGCGTGTTCTCCGCATCGGACGGCTCCGTGTTGCAGGCTCCGCCGCCCCGCCCGCTTCCGCGCATCACGATCGAATGGCGCGGCTCAAACCTCGTCGCCACAGGCGTCATGAAGTCCTAGCTCCGGTTTCTTCGGATTTCTCTGCGCGCTATACGTCTGTGCGGTTAAAGAAGGTCTGTGCCACTCGCGCGCTTAGCGTAAATGCGAGCGGCAAGCGGTTGGCCGGGGTTATGAACCCTCGCGGGAAGCCAGATCGCGCGCGGGGCGGAGTTCTTCGACAATCTGGTCGAGCGCTCCCAGAAATTCACTCGCTCGCAGTGCTGGCGCACCCAGACACTCCTCGCCTTTTCGTACGACGGGCAGCCACCAGCAACCATCCTCGACCTGGAAGCATTGGAAAACCGTCGAAGGTAACTGTCTCAGTCTGACGAGGAATTGGTCGTGCTGATGAAACGGGACGGTGCTGAGGACCATGTGAAAGGAATGCCGATCGAAGAGTTCCGCCCCTTCGTCAAAGGATTTCCCAAACCAGCAGCTGCACCCGCGCTTTTCCAGCAGCCTGCGCACGTGAGAACAGCCATGCTCTGTTTCGCCAATCAGCAGAACTCGGATGGTGTCTTCGCTCATGGCTGCTCCATTCCTCATTCGTCTGTAATGCGTGGGCAAAAATTATAGAAATTGTTGGTTTCGAAAAACTGTCCACTATCGGACAGTTTTGAAAGTTTGGGTTTTCGAATCTTATTCGGGGGGCCTTGTCCCCTTTCGCCTCGGGCTTGGCCCGAGGCGTCACCCCGCTTGCCCCGAGCCTGGCGTCAAGAAAAGATCCCGGTCAGTTCAATTAGTCCCTGACGCAATTCGTTATTCGAGTATTGGGGTCTGTATGGCGATGCTCTCCTGCTGGACATGGTGCGGCCTGGTCTTGCGCGCCCTGCTGGCCTGTCTGGCCCATCTGACCCGTCTGTCGAGACTGTCCCTAGGGTCCCGGCGGTCCTTGCACTGGCGCTGCTTATTGCCGGGTGCAACACAAACTCAGCGCTTTCTTGATACGTACTTGGGGCCGAAGGCGCTCACGCGGTGGAGGCAGGACTTAGCCGACGATTCTCTTCGGATATCCGAAGATGCGATGAGCTTCCAATCTGAGATGGAAGATCTGATCAAGGGTCTCGAAAAAACGCACTGATTTACCTTGCCTGCGTCGTGTGGGGCAACCTGCCGCGATTGATCGTGCGGGTACCCCGTTTCAGCTTGTGAAGGTGCGTCCTTCGTGTCTATATAACTTTGCCCTCGCCCGCGGCGCGGGACTTTGAAACCGGACCGAATCCAAATCCGAACGCCAGCCGCCGCTTTTCTCGCTTTATTTTTCTCGCTGTGGTACTTACAATGAAGCTTTGCTTTTACCGCTGATGCCACTGAATAACACACAGGCTCCTCGCACCCTCTACCGCTTCGCGGTCGCAACCTCCTGGTTCACTATTTTGCTTCTGATGGCTGGCGCGCTGGTCACGAGCAATGACGCCGCCGACTCCGTTCCGGACTGGCCGCTGGCGTATGGGCGCCTGATCCCGCCGTGGGTTGGCGGAATCCGCTACGAGTACACTCACCGCGTGGTGGCAGCAATCGTCAGCATTCTCACGCTGATCCTGGCGATTTGGATGACTCGGTCGGAGCGACGTCCGCTCGCGCGACGCTTCGGTTGGACGGCGGTTTCCCTCGTCCTCGCGCAGGCTGCCTTGGGAGGCTTTCGCGTACTTGCCGGATACCCGGCGCTTTCCGCGACGGCGCACGCCGCGCTCGCGCAAATATTTTTCATCACCGTCGTCGGACTGTCGCTCTACCTGAGCCCGTGGTGGCAGCGTGACCTCCCGCAACTCGATGATTCTGGCGCGCCGCCGTTGCGCGTGCTCGCGACTTTGACTACTGGCGTCATTCTTGTGCAGCTGATTCTTGGCGCCGCCTTCCGTCACGGAGCGTTCGGCATCGATCCGCACCTGTTCGGCGCAGGCTTCGTCACGGCCTTCGTTGTATGGACCGGAGTCGCCGCGAAGCGCCGCTTCCGCGCGGTCCGCGAGCTGCGCCGCGCCACGATTCTGCTGCACTCGTTTTTCGGCATTCAGATTTTGCTCGGTCTCGCCGCGTGGTGGGCCGTAGTCGCTGCGCGCGAGGCAGTCCAGCCGACATTTGTGTACGTCACGCTGACGGTGGCGCACGTTCTTGGCGGCGCGCTCACCTTGGCCGCGTCGGTGCTGTTGACTCTCATCTGTTTTCGGCTGATTCGACCGGCGGTTTCCGTCGCCGCGCAATCGCGATCCGCGTATAGCGCCAGCGAAACTTCCGCCGAGCGGGCGGAAGTGTAGCGAGCCCAATGAACGAACGCGCCGACACGTTCTCCGCATTCGACAGGCCCTGGTCCTACGTCGTGCTGACCAAGCCCGATGTCACTTTTCTCGTCGTCCTCACGACGATTGCCGGTTTCTATCTCGGGTCGCGCGGTCCGCTGGACTGGGTTCTCATGCTGCACACTCTCGGCGGCACGCTGCTCGTCGCCGGCGGCACCTCCGCGCTGAATCAGTACGTGGAGCGCGATATGGACGCGCTCATGCGTCGCACTGCCGCGCGCCCTCTGCCATCGGGCACGTTGCAGCCGCGCGAAGTGCTTCTCTTCGGAGTCGGCTCGATCATCGTCGGCGCTGCGTGGCTCGCGCTCGCTGTGAACGGCCTTTCCGCGCTGGTGGCGCTATCCACGTGCGTGCTTTACCTCGGCCTGTTA
>PKUY01000388.1 GCA_003131705.1 Acidobacteriota bacterium
CGGTAGCGCGCCGGACACTGGGTGTAGATTTCTAGCTCGCGCTCGGTGTAGGCGTCTTTACTCTCGACCGGCGCCAGCCTTTTCTCCGCCGCATAGGTCTTCCCTGAACCCGCGAACGTCGTGCGCGTGACGAGTCCGTTCACCGATTCGAGAAACTTGGACGGGTTCGAGGNNCATGGCTCATGGAGAGCACATCACGGGCGCGCGACATGGCGACGAAGAACAGGCATTCTTCCTCGGTGTTCCGGTCGTCGGTCTGCATGACAAGCCGGATCAGCGACGGCGGCGGCTCGATGCGGGCCCCGCCACGCGTGCTTGGCATATAACCCGTCGCGATCACCGGCAGATGGACCGCGCCGAATTCAAGCCCCTTGCTTCCGTGAATGGTCATGACCCGCACCGCGTCGATGTCGGATGCTTCCGACGAGATCGCGCGATAGGCGGTGTCTTCGTTGAGCGCTTCGATCCGCCGTATTCGATCCAGAAACCGCTTTCGATTTGTCTGGCCCATGGCGCTGTATTCGCCGCAGACCTTTAGCAGTTGATAAATCGCGATCGATTTCTGTTGCGCGAGCGCAGCGTCGCCGCTTAAGAGCCGGCGAAGATAATCGCTGCGCTCGAACAACCACGTCGTTAGAAGCACCCAAGGCGAGGCGCGTTGAAGCCCGTCGAGTTCGGTTCCTAACCGCTTCAGGCCCGTACGTCCCACGGCGGTCAACGCCTCGATTTCATCCGCACGCTTGAGCGCTTCGAAAATCGCCTCTTTATTCTCCCGCGCGTACGCGAGCAGCGCGAGAACGTCGGGTGCCGGGACGGCGTAGTCCGGAAGCGACGCGACGCGCAAAAGACCGATGCCGCCCAGTTCCGCATCGATGCTGACGAGCGAAAGAAGATCGCGCACCTCGGGGCGCTCGAAAAGGTCGCCAAGATAAAGGAGAGGCACGCCAAGCTGTTCGAGGATGCCCGTGATACGGCCCAATGTCAGGTGCGAACGTGCGAGGATGGCCTGCTCCGCATAGGGNNTTCACCTTCGGCCGACAAGGTCGGGGACGCAGTCACCGTGACGGGGCTTCCGACGCCGCGCGTGGGCGTCCATGCGCCCGCCATACGGCCTCCATCCATCACGCCCGAAAAGCGGGCGAAGGCCTTCACAATCGGAGCATGGGAACGGTAGTTGTTCGCCAACGCATGTCGCTTGCCTCCGAATACGGTCTCGAAGGTCGCCACATTTGAGGGCTCGGCGCCACGAAAGCGGTAAATGGACTGGCGCGGATCGGCTACGACCCAGATANNCGACATAGGCCTGAACCTCGGAATGGTTTTTGACGAGGTCGGCGGCCATGACCACCAGATCGCCGAAATCCACCGCGTCTGCCCGCTTCAGCTCCTCCTCGTAAATTCGATAGATCGCCGCGACCTCGAGTGCGCGATCGGCGTCTTCATGTTCTTCCTCGGTCCGCGCGCTTTTTTTAAAAGCCGTTGTCTCCGCCTGATATTGATCCGGCGATATCATTTCGTCTTTGCAGCGTGAAATAACGCGCAGAACCGGAACGAGCTCGTACGCAGGCTCATAGAGGTTTTGAAAGTGCTTCAGCGGCAGCTTTTCCAAATTGGCTTCGAGAAGTTCGAGCTGGCCGGTTTGATCTAGCGTGCGGACGTTACTCGTGCGTCCGAACCGCAAGGGCCATTTCGTGACCAATTCGAGCCCGAATTGGTGAAAGGTGCCCACCCACATTTCGATCGACGCGTCGGGATTCATTCCTGCGATGCGCTCGCGCATTTCCTCGGACGCTTTGCGAGAAAATGTCAGCGCAAGAAAGGACGCGGGAGTTTCCTTCTCGTCCAATTTTCGTTGTATGCGGCGGACCAGCGTGCGGGTCTTTCCAGTGCCGGGGCCTGCCTCGACTAACAGCGGCCCGCCCTCNNAGTTCGTGCATCACCGCTGGCCCCACTTCCGCGGCTGCACCGATTGGCGGTAGCAAAACCGCGCGAACCATCTGGTTCATCACGAGAGAAAGAGGAACGCCGAGTTCCTTCGCGATGCTCTCCAGGCGCCGGTTTTTGCCAACGAACTGCTCGCGAAGCCAATCCCCAGGACAAAGCAATTCGCCCGCAAAGATGTCCGCCTGCACTTCTTTGCGCTCGTTCGGCGAATAGCCTTCGACCTTTCCCGCGCCGCTATCCACCTNNCCACCACGAGTTCATCTTCGGGCTTCAGATTCTTTTGGACCCTTACCAACCGAAAGGCGCGGTTCAACGAACCCAAAGTACCAGGCGCGAACTCGTGGGTTTCGACTTCAAGGCGATCGGCTTTCAGCGCCGCCTCGACGATCTTCTCCGCACGGCGATCACCGTTCGTTGCCGCCAAAACCTTCGCGTGGAGCGTGCGCGCCTTGCGCCGGATATCGACCCAAGCGTCCACCGGTTAATCCCCTTCTAGAAGTTGGCGCTTTCGCTCCAAGGACATTCGACTACTGAGAATTATCTCGTCGCATGTCCGCTTTTGTATTTCCGGCGCGCCGCTTGACTTCGCATGCCCGAAGCGAGGGTTCGCTAAAACAAAATCAAGAGCGCGATTGAATGCTTCTTCCGTGATTTTGAGTATTTGGCATACCTCTTCGCGTAATCGCCGTCGTATCGGGCGCATCATCAAGCCGTCGAACAAGTCGGCCAGCACACCGCGCGCAATATCCATGTCGTGAGCCATTTGAATCACATCGATATTACGCACCGCCGCAATAGCGTGAAACGATACCGCCGCTTCCGCGGCCGCCTCTTTCTTTTGCGCCGAATAGATTGCGTTCAGCGCGTTGCTGTAAGCCGCGTTCAATTCCGACGCGCTGACCTCTTCGTCGGCGCCTTCAATGCCGTCCGCCCAGTCGCGCGCGACCGTCNNACTCCACGATTTGTTCGGTGGTCGGCTTTTCGCAAGCGCTGTGAAACGCCATCAAAATCCGGTCTCTTTCCTTGTCTCGAACGTCGCTCATGATCCCACCTTCTTATTCGTCAGTTCTTTGAACTCTTCCGTCTCCTGCAAGAGTTCAATGAGTTCGGTGATCCAGGCCTCGGCCGTTTTTGCTGAGATGCCGACCGCCATGGCGATCGACGGGGTTCTCGTCGAGCCGAACGGGTAGCCGTCCATATAGAGAC
>PKUY01000246.1 GCA_003131705.1 Acidobacteriota bacterium
GCTTATGTCGTGGCTAAAGCCAAGACCCACAAAGATTCCCGAACTCACATTTCCGGATTCTCACACGAGCGCTGAAGCAAATGCGCGCGACGGGAAATGCGCCCGTCGTGGCTCGGCCGGCTCCCCTGGATTTGAGTACCAGACGCAACGCGCGTCAGATGTCCGCACGCGAAAACAGCATCCGTTTTGCCAATTCGACGAGCAACAAATAGGTCACGGTTGAAATTGCGAGGAATGTGAAGAAGGGTCCGGGCAAAGGCGTGAATCCGAAACGGTGAGNNCCAGCGATTCGACGAACCAGCCCGTGTGAAATTCCGGCTGACTTGCATGGAAAAAGTGAAGCAGGACGTAGAACGTCAGAAAATCATAGATCGAGCTGATTGGACCAATAAAGATCATGAAATTCCGGATAAGAGTCATATCCCATTTGCGCGGGGCTTGAAGATAGTGCTGATCGACGTTATCGGTGGGAATCGTGACTTGGGCAGCATCATATAGGAAATTGTTCAGTAGAATCTGCGTCGGCAGCATGGGGAGGAACGGCAAGAACAAAGATGCGCCCGCCATGCTGAACATATTTCCGAAATTCGAGCTGGTACCCATCAAGATATACTTCAAGACGTTGGCAGACGCCCGGCGTCCTTCGATGATTCCCTTGTGGAGCACCTCCAGACCCGGTTTGAGCAGAATGATATCGGCAGCCTCTCGCGCGACATCCACCGCCGAGAACACCGAAATGCCTACATCGGCGGCGCGAAGAGAGGGCGCGTCGTTGATGCCATCTCCCATATAGCCAACGACGTGGCCGCGAATCTTCAAGGCATGAACGATGCGATGTTTCTGCACCGGCGAGACTCTGGCGAATACTGTAGCCTGCTCGGCCAAATGCTGAAGCGCGGGATCGCTTGTCCTGTCGAGTTCATCCCCCAGAATAATGACCGGATTTTTCAGGCCGACCTGTTCGCAGACGTGTCGCGCGACCAACTCGTTATCGCCCGTGAGAATCTTCAACTCAACGCCGTCGCGCTTCATTGCAGCAAGCGAGGCAGCTGAGTCCGGATTGGGAGGATCCGCGAAAGCCATATATCCCGCAAAGACCAGCGATCGCTCATCCTGGACACTGTAACTGGGCTGGACATCCAGATTCCGAAATGCGATCCCCAGCACGCGGAATCCCTGCGCGCTGAGATCATCGAATGTTTTCCGGCAGCGGCGGCGAGCGTCCGGATCGAGCGATACCGTCTTGCCCTCTACCTCGTAGCTGTCCGCAAGGTCGAGAATGCCCTCCGGAGCACCCTTGGTGATGAGGATGCGCGTATCGATGGAAGCGGCTTCTTTTTTCGAAACAACAATGGAGAGCCGACGGCGATCGAAGTCGAAAGGGATTTCGTCGCACTTTACATAGTCATCTGCATCCGGACGGGAGTCCTTGAGGATCGCTACATCAAGAGGACTTCGTATTCCTGTTTCGAATTTGCTGTTGAGATACGCGAGCGCCAAGGGCCGGTCCGATGACTCCCCTAGATAGTTCACGGAAGAGGCGAGAACCATCTGGCCAGTCGTGAGCGTCCCCGTCTTATCGGTGCAGAGAATGTCGATTGTGCCGAAATTCTGAATTGCCGGCAGGTGCTTGACGACGACCTGCTCGCGAGCCATTCGAACGGCGCCGCGAGCGAGGGTCACCGAAGTGATCATCGGCAAGAACTCGGGCGTCAAGCCCACCGCAAGCGCGACGGCAAATACGAAGGACTCAAACGCGTCTTTGTGGAGGGCGACCCGGACCACCAGGATGAACAGCACCAAGAAGAAAANNGCATGATAAGAAGGCCGAAGTGTTTCATGCTGCGCTCGAAATCAGTCTCCGGTGGACGCGTAGCCAAACGCTCCGCGATTGCTCCGAAGGATGTGCGCGGCCCCGTGGTGAGAATCACGACCGACGCGGTGCCGCTGACGACGGACGTGCCCATGAAAACGAGATTGGACGCATCGGCACCCGTCGAACCCGAAGATGCTTCGCGTTCGGCGTGCTTTTCAACAGGCAAGGACTCGCCGGTCAGAGATGCTTGCTGAACGTACAGGTCGCGCGCCTCAAGAATCCGACCATCGGCGGGAATCAGGTCCCCCGCAGTCAAACGAACGACATCGCCAGGAACCACGATACGTCTGGTGATTTCCTGCCATGTGCCGTCGCGAAGAGCCGTGGCCGTAGGGGTTACGTCCGCACGTAAACGCTTGATTGCCTGCTGCGAGCGATACGTCTGAAAAAAGTTGATCGAAATACTTAACAAGACAATTACGAGGATGATGAGAGCGTCCCCAGGGTCGCCAAGGAAGAACGAAGCCAGACTCGCTACGAGGAGAATGATCACCAGGGGGTTCAAGAACAGGAGAAGCAGCTCGATGACGGCTGCACCGCGTTTGGCGGGCGCTGGTTCGTTCGGTCCGTATTGGATCAAACGCTCAGCAGCCTGGCGCGAAGAAAGGCCAGAGGCCGCGGTGGAAGCGGCCTGGGATTGCTCGCGGATGTTTGTGGGCACGGAACTCATAAGCGATTTGTTGGGATTCGCTTTCCGCCTTCCACGATCGTTAGGCAGACCTTAACTTGCCTTAAGACTCCGCAGAATGCTAGTTTCTTTGCAGCATGGGGCAACAAGAGACGACCCAGGGATCGAAGCCGGACTTGGCCCACCACGACAGGTGGCGACTGCTGGAATCGGCTCCCGATGCCATGGTAATCGTGGATGAGGCCGGACGAATCGCGTTCGCAAATTCGCATGTCGAGCGAATGTTTGGCTATGACCCTCGCGAGCTTCTGGGTCAGCCCGTGGAAGTTCTAGCGCCCGAGGCGGTCCGCGGCGCACATGTTCGACACCGCTCAGAATACGAAGCGGCCCCTCGCACGCGCGAGATGGGCTCGAATCTCGAACTGAAAGGCCGCCGCAAGGATGGAAGCACTTTCCCCGTAGAAATCAGCTTAAGTCCTCTCGAGGAATACGGAGGCCATTTCGTCGTAAGCGCGATCCGCGACATGACAGAGCGGAGGCAAATCCACGAAGCGCTGCGATTGAGCGAAGAGCGGTTTCGGCGGCTCGTCGCGGAGGTAAAGGATTACGCGATCTTCATGCTAGATCCGGAAGGAAAAGTAAAGACCTGGAATGAAGGTGCGGAGCGAATCAAGGGGTATCGCGCCGATGAGATCATCGGCCGGCATTTTTCGTGCTTTTATGCTTCCGAGGATATTGAACGCGGAAAGCCAGACGAAGACCTCAAGATCGCCACTCGCGAAGGCCGATTGGAAGACGAAGGCTGGCGCATTCGGAAGGACGGGTCTCGTTTCTGGTCGAGCGGGGTGATCACGACCCTGCACGACGAAAAAGGAAAGCTTCTAGGTTTCGGTAAGGTCACACGAGACATTACCGAACGAAAACGCGTGCGCGAGGCTTTTCTGCTGGAAGTCACGAATGTTTTGCTTTCCAATCTCGACATCACGAAATTGCTTGCAGCAATCGGCTCGTGCATCGTACAGGTAAAACCTTTCGATTACGCGACTCTGTCGCTCTACGACAGTGAAACCAAGAAGCTACGGGTTCATCCCATTGGCACGGCTCCGGGCATGCCTCCGCTGCCTATGGGGATGTTGGTCCCCATCACTGGGTCACCCGAAGGCTGGTCATACGTGTCCCGCAAACCGCTCATATTCACAGACTCATCGGAAGAGCAATTCCCATATAAGCTGCCGCAATATCTGGTGCAGGCGTCGGTCAAGGCAGGCTGCTGGATTCCACTCATCGCGCGAGAAGGGCCGCTGGGCACGTTAAATCTATTCAGCCGGCACGCTATGGCCTTTGGGGACGAAGATCTCGACGGTCTAGTGCAAGTGGCCAGCCAGGTGGCGGTGGCGCTCGACACTGCGCTCGCATTCCAGCGAATGGCAGATTTGAATGCAAGGCTCGAAAAAGAAAGGCTTTACTTCGAAAGCGAACTGCGAACGGAGAACAAGTTCGAGGAGATTATCGGCGAGAGCAAGCTTCTGAAGCCCGTGCTGAAGCAGATTGAAACGGTCGCGCCGACGGATTCGACAGTCTTGATCCTCGGAGAAACGGGCACGGGCAAGGAGAGGCTTGCAAGGGCAGTACACGATCTAAGCCCGCGGCGGGATAGAGCCTTTGTCAGAGTGAACTGTGCCTCGGTGCCGGCAGGATTGCTAGAGAGTGAGCTGTTTGGACATGAAAAGGGAGCGTTTACAGGAGCGATTTCGCAAAGGATCGGAAGATTCGAACTCGCGCATCAAGGCACACTCTTCCTCGACGAAGTTGGCGAGATTCCGCTGGAGTTGCAGTCAAAGCTTTTGCGGGTCTTGCAAGAGAAGCAGTTCGAGCGCGTAGGGAGCAGCCGCACACTAACTTCCGATGTGCGCATCGTGGCAGCGACGAACCGCGACCTCACGAAGCTGATGGCTACGGGACAATTCCGGAGCGATCTCTTCTACCGTCTCAGTGTTTTTCCCGTCTTAGTCCCCCCGCTGCGCGACCGACGAGAGGATATTCCTCTGCTGGTTCACTATTTCTTGTCCAAGTTCGCCAAGCGCTTGGGAAGAAGAGTTGATATCGTGTCGCCGGAAACGATGGAAGCTTTTTGCCGGTACCCGTGGCCAGGCAACGTCCGGGAACTCGAACACGTCATTGAACGGGCGGTAATTCTCTCCCCGGGGCCAGAACTACAGATTTCTCTTGTCGAACTGGCTCAGCCTGATGCAGTTGTTCCCAAGGCAGTAGCAACACTCGAAGACATCGAGCGAGAACACATCCTCCGCGTTCTGCGGGAGACCAGGGGCAAGATCGGCGGTCCAGGAGGTGCGGCGGAGCGCCTGGGTATGAACCGCACCACGCTCAATTCCCGCATGCAAAAGCTGCATATCTCCCGAAAAGAGTTCTAATTTCAGCTTCTCACCTCTGGGCAATCACACTCACGTGTGACGCGCGTCACTGTACACCCCGTTCGAGTTTGACATTGTAAAACACATTGAGCGCTGGCTTCGCAGTCTTGCCTGACGTCGCTGCATGACAAGTCCTGCGGCCATCTACAAAAGCCAGGGTAAGACACAACATGAAGAAAGGGGAGCAACCAAGCCAGATAAATCAACGGCGGTACAAGTAGCGAAGGAACCGACGCCTCTAAACTCCATCTGCCCAAGGCTTCAAAAGCGCGCAGCGTTCGTGTCGAGCCGAGAGCTGCAGCATAAAACCGGAGACTCGACCGGATGAGGTGCAAGACATGCCGAAAAAGAAGACAAAACACGCGAAGCGAGTGCGCACACGAGCAGTTGCCAAAAAGGCCAGCCGGAAGCGGAGGCGCACGGCGCGGCGCCCATCTGAGGCTGTAATCCACCAGAACATACTTACGGATGAAACGCTCGCCTATCTCTAGTTTCAAAGTGCGACGGGCAGAGCCCGGATCGCCAACAGGAAAGGAGAAGCACCATGAAAGTACAAGACGCCATGATGCGAACGCCCGTCCATTGCAGTCCAGAAACAAACCTTGGTTCCGCGATTGAACTGTTATGGGAACGCAATTGCGGCATCCTTCCGATCGTCGATGCCAAGAAAAAAGTGATTGGAATAGTGACTGACCGCGATCTGTGTGTGGCTCTGGGAACTCGGAATCGACTTCCGGGGGAGATCACGGTAGGAGAGGTTGCGAACGGGCAGGTCTACTCGTGCCGGGGACAGGATGATATTCACACGGCGCTGCGAACTATGGCAAACAAGCGAGTACGCCGGCTGCCCGTCGTGAGTCAAGAAGGAGTGCTCGAGGGCATTCTGTCTATGGATAACATAGTTCTTCACACAGAATCCTCGGGCTTGGGCCATAAAGCAGAGCTATCCGATGAGGATGTCGTGGGGACGCTGCGTCAGATCTACGGGCCGCTGGTTCCACAGGTAGTGGAAGCCCGCACTGCTCGAGCGTGAAGCGAAATAACGAACTGTTGACAGAGAGCGACGGGAGCCGCACGTGAGCGAAAAGCTACACGACCGGAAAGAGGCAGGGCGATTGCTCGCCCAGCGGCTCTCAGCGCTCGAACGAAATCCTGACGTGGTCGTGCTGGGTTTGCCGAGGGGCGGTGTGCCCGTCGCGTGTGGAATTGCAACCGCCCTTCAATTGTCCCTGGACGTATTCCTGGTGCGAAAACTGGGCGTGCCCGGATATGAAGAGTTCGCAATGGGAGCGATCGCGAGCGGTGGCATCGAAATCGTAAATCCGGACGTCGTCGAAGAGTTTCACCTTTCCCCAAAGGATGTCGAGAGGGTCGTCAGCAAAGAGATGTTGGAGCTGCGACGGCGGGAGACCGTGTTCCGTGGCGCTCGGCCAATCCTTAACCTTAACCGTCGCACCGCAGTCCTGGTTGACGACGGCATAGCCACGGGTTCGACGATGCGGGCGGCGATTGAAGGAGTCAAGAGGCTAGGAGCCGCCCGCATCATCGTTGCTGCCGGCGTCGCTCCGCTTTCAACCTGTTTGATCCTACGTGCAGAAGTGCACGACGTGGTTTGTCTTCTAACGCCACGAGATTTCCGGGCGGTGGGCGTTTTCTACGAGGAGTTCCCGGAACTTAGTGACCAGGATGTTTGCAGCGTGCTCGAAGACGCTTGGAGAACGGGTGCGCGTATCGCGGCATAGCGCCTGACTTTTGACAGAAAGTAGGGACCGATGGCAGCCGATGTTCGTGGGAATAGCGCAATAACTAAGGAAAGTAACGAAGCTGAGTATGCCGACCTGACAGCTCAGCATGTGCAGCCGTGTATTTCGATTTACACGAGTGAGTGTTCTGGCAGGGATGGCGAGAGGCAGTGCTTGCCACGGCTTAACAGGCTGCTCCGGACCGCGGAATCGAGAGTCCAGGATACTTCGATGACAATCGAAGAGGCAGAAGGTCTCTTGACGTCGAACTGGCGCCTGGTGGAGGAAAGCGGGGCTTCTCATCTCGGCGGGCCAGGTCTCGCAGTTTTCATGAGCAAGGATTTCTTTGGTTATCGGCGTTTGACAGCGCCTGTTGCCAGCCAGATTGCGGTCGGACATGAATTCCTGGTGCGGCCGCTATTGCCTCTTGTCCCACCAGAAGATCATTTCTTCGTTCTAGCGCTGAGCCAGAACCATGTGAGGTTGTTTGAAGGCTCACGTATCGGAATCCGTGAGCGAACCATGCATGAGGTTCCCGGAAACCTTCGCGAAGATCTCGAAGGGTTGCATTTTGAGCGGGAATATCAAATGCATACGGCTTCCTCACCGGCTGCCCACCAGAAGGGTGCCGTCTTTCATGGTCCTAGCATCGGCCATAAAGACAGGCTCATACATTTTTTCCGTGACGTCGATCGCGGTGTTGCCGATTCACTCAAGGGTCATCAGGGGCCGCTGATTTTGGCAGCGGTTGGTTACCTCTTTCCGATCTACAGGGAGGCCAACACTTATCCCCATCTGCTTGACGAAACAATCGATGGCAACCCGGACCTTCTATCGCCGAATGCACTTCACGATGCTGCGTGGAAAATATTCGAGGAGCAAGTATCGAAGGCGAGCGACCGCGCGTTTGCGGTGTACAAAGAACACATCAACACTCAACTGACGTCCGGCAATCTGCGGGAGATTCTGGTCGCGGCCGAGCGCGGTGTCGTCCGATTCTTGTTCGTGCCGTCGAACGGCGAGAGGTGGGGCTCGCTTGTTCCGCCGCAGACGNNCATGGCGGACGCGTGTACGTGGTGCCGCCCGAGCAGTTACGCGAAGGCGTGGATCTCGCGGCAGTATTCAGGTTTGGATTAGGGTCCCATGTTGCAGGTGCGGTGTAGGTCACTCGCGAGGAGAAACAGGACCAAGCCACGCGGAAAGAAGCAAGAAACATGAAATTGTTAATCACTACTGACCTCTCGCAGGGATCGCAGAGCACGATCGACGCTGTGAACAAGCGCCCTTGGCCGGCAGGTAGTGAGGCCTGTGTTTTGCACGTCGTGGATCTAACCCCGTTCCCGCTGGGCGCAGAGCTCCTTGAGACAGCGCGGCAGGGAGCGGAGTCTGTGGTGAAATCAGCCAGCGAATGCCTGGGATCATCCGGTCTAAAAATTCAAACCGAAGTTCTCTTGGACTATCCCCGACGCGCGATCTCCGAATACGCAAAAAAGTGGGGCGCAGATTTGGTCCTCGTCGGCTCGCACGGAAGAAGCGCGCTGGCGCGTTTCCTGCTCGGGAGCGTGGCACAAGGCGTTTTGCGTACGGCTCCTTGTTCGGTCGAGATCGTACGGGCGAGTATTGAAGATCCGTCTCACGCCCGACGAGGCCTGAAAATGCTGCTTGCGACGGACGGTTCGGACTGCTCGATTGAGGCCGCTCGGTCCATCGCCAAGCGTCCCTGGCCCGCAGGAAGTTGCGTGAGGGTAATCAGCGTTGTTCCTCCTTTCTTCCCCATTGCCGACGTCGCGACAGGATATAGCTATGTCCAACGGGAGGTGCTGCCCGATGAAACGCTTGAGAAAGCTGCATGGTTTCGTGCCGCTAAGGCCGTCGCGCAGGCTGACGAACTCTTGCGGGAGTCCTCCTCTGTGACAATCGAACGCAGCACTCCCCTACTCGGCGATCCCAAGGCCGTTATCTTGGACGAGGCCGCACAGTGGGGCGCTGACATGATCGTCGTTGGCTCGCATGGCTGGCGGGGATTCGATCGCTTGATGATGGGCAGCGTATCCGAATCGCTTGCCCTGCACGCGCGCTGTTCCGTTGAAGTGATTCGACCGTAAGAGGGACAAGGCGTCCAGAACGCCCTGTCCAGATTCGCCCCAGAGTTTCGTTGGGATGACGAAGTGATGTGACAACATTTCGTCTCCTGACGATATTTCGCCTGGAAGTATGCTCACTCGGACTGCAAGACCCTTTCCATCTTTCAATCGTAATCGTCTCCTTCTTAATCACTTACAGGACGATAACTCCAGGGCAACCGCATTGGCTCAATTCTTGCACTTGTGATCTGCGAACGAGGAACTGGTGCTAAGAATCACAACAGAACGCAACGATAGATCACTTTCAATGAAACTTGAGGGTCGGATTGAAGGACCGTGGATTGAAGTACTCAGGAAGGCGTGGACGGATGCAACAAGTGCCGATAAGAATCGAGAAGTTATCGTTGATCTCGGCGGGGTGAGTCCCGCTGATCCTGAAGGTCGAACGTTATTGCTCACGATGCAAAAACAAGGTGTCACGCTAACCCGGCTTTCTGGGTTCATGCGTGAAGTCTTGGGACACAACCCGAACCCAATAACAAATCTGAGGAATGATGAATGAGGAGAGTGACCATGCACGCACCGTACGGGATGGAACTTACCGAAGATTGCAAGACTTGCCCCATGCGGAAGGATGCTTTCTTCTGCCACCTGCAATCGTCCGCACTCCAAGCGTTCAGCAAGGTGAAGTTCACGACCACATATCCTGGCGACGCAGTGCTATTTGTCGAGGGGCAAGAGTCGCGCGGCGTGTACTTGTTGTGCAAAGGCCGGGTGAAACTGACCATGAACTCGTCCGACGGGAAGACTTTGATCGTTGGAATTTGCGAGCCAGGGGAAGTATTGGGTCTGAACGCCGCGGTTTCTGGCGGGACGTATGAACTGACGGCCGAGACGCTGCAGCCATGCCAAGTGAACTTCGTGCGACGAGAAGACTTCGTGAGGTTGACTCGGGAACATGCAGAGATTTCCGCTGCTGTCATGCGGCAGTTGAGCAAGGATTATCGCCATGCGTGCCAAGAGATCCGTTATCTGGGTTTGTCCCGGTCCGCCAGCGAAAAGGTCGCTCAGTTCCTGCTCGAAACGTCCTCAAACGCCCAACAAACCAATCAGGGCAAGCGCTTCCATCTGGGCCTGACCCACGAGGAAATATCTCAGATCGTCGGCATCTCGCGCGAGACGGTCACGCGAACGATGACGGACTTCAAGACCAAGATGTTGATCGCGACGAAAGGCTCGACGGTGGTGATTCGGAATGAATTGGGCCTGAAGGCATGCACTGCGGCTGCGTAGGAACCTGTATCTGGAAGCTGACGCGGTTCGCAACAGACAGGTGAGCTATGGAAACGAATCGCAGCTATGAAGTCAGAGCAAAGGCCACAAGGCTCCGGTCCGGCGTGGTCGCTTCAGACGCCGTGCCGGAGCCAATCATATTCAGCGCGCCGCCAGAGTTCCTAGGAGAGCCACGCGTTTGGACGCCGGAGCATTTCTTCGTGGCAGCCGTCGCGAGCTGCTACGTGAGTACTTTCTCCGGGATCGCGGATGCGTCTAAATTCAGTTTTGTTTCGCTCGAAGTCGAAGCCCAAGGGACGCTGGAGAAGGATCCCAGCGGTTGGAAATTCACGGACGTCAGACTGCATCCTGCTCTCAAAATCGCGCGCGAGCAGGACCGCGAACGAGCTGGCCGGCTACTTGAGAAGGCGGAGCGGTCGTGTCTCATCGCGCGGTCCATTTCAGCGAAAATCACACTCGTACCTGTTGTGAAAGTTGTGCCTGAGCAGGCGCCGGCTGCTCAAACAAAAGTTGCAGTTGGCATGGGCAGGGAAAACGAATGAGGGTTGCTGCCTAGTAGTCGGTCAGATGTTTCGAAGCGACGCTCACGCGCACTGCATTTAGCACCGCCGCCAGGTCAATGATCTCCTGCGCAATCGCGCCCTCAATTGGGCGCAACCAACCGAAGGCAGCCAGAACCATACCAAGCAGGCTCAGCACGATACCACCCACGGCGCTCTGAAGAGCAATTCGCCGCATCCGCCTGCCGATATGAATCAGTTCATCCACTTTTGACAAAGAACTGTCCAGGATTACGGCGTCGGCGGCTTCCGTAACGACATCGCTTGTCTGGCCGAGCGATATGCCTATCGTCGCGGCCTGCATGGCCGGGGCGTCGTTGATTCCATCTCCGACGAAAATGGTCTTGTTGAGTGCCGTCTCGGCGCGGACAATTCCTACTTTTTCTTCAGGAGTTTTTGCCGCATGCGTTTCACGGATACCAANNCGGACGGTCCCCTGAAACCAGAATCAATCGCGTAATTCGGTGACGCGGACCAAGGTGTTCAAGAAAGCTACGAGCCCCACGGCGCGGAGCATCGCGGAAACGGAATAACGCAGCGAAACTTCCGTCGAGAAACATGAGGCATTCAAGACCTTCGCGGATCGGAGGCAGCTTCAGCATCTTCTCCTGTACTTGATTCCTTCCCGTGAGCAAAACTTCTTCCCCCGCGATCACTCCCCTAAGACCAGCGCCCGGTGGCTCATGAATTTCCGAAACCGGCTTCAATTGCAATCCTGCCTCACGTGCAGCGTCAAGANNAGCGGTTTCGGCAAGGCCCGGCGCACATTCAATCTCGGTGAGGGAGGGGCGACCGTACGTCAACGTACCGGTCTTGTCGAATATGAATGTGCGGCAGGATTCAATCTGTTCGAGGATCGCCGGATTTTTAATGATGATCCCCCGCCGAGCCGATAGAGAGATCGCCCCGATCACAGCGACCGGGATCGCAAGCAGCAAGGGGCAAGGAGTGGCGATCACCAAGACAGCAAGAAAGCGATGAGATTCCCCCGACAAAGCCCATGCTAGAAAGGCGATTCCGACAGCTAAAGGCGTGTACCAGGCACCCAGTTGGTCGCCAAGACGACGTAGCCGCGGCCGGCGCTGGTGTGTTTCCTCCATTACGCGCATGATTCGCGCATAGCGGGAATCTATGGGAAGCTTTTCGACTTGAATCGTGAACGCAGTCTCGCCATTCAAAGCGCCCGAAATCACCTTTGAGCCGGGCACCTTGGACATCTCGTAGGGCTCGCCGGTCAAAAACGCTTCATTCATCCGCCCTTGGCCTTCGACCACGACACCGTCTGTCGGGCAGACTTCGTGGGGATAGATCATCAGGAAATCCCCCACACGGATCGCCTCGAGTGTTACGTCCACCATCTTTTCGTCCACTTTTCGGTGGGCGCTTTGCGGCATTCGTTTTGCCAACGCATCGAGAACGAGCGAGGCTCTTCGCGTGGAAAACTCCTCGAGAGTGGCGCCGCCTGAAAGCATCAACACGATGATCGCTCCGACCAAGTATTCGCCCTGAATGACTGCAACGACGATCGAGATACCTGCGAGCAAATCGGAACCAAATTCTCCGGCCACGCATTTGCGCACTAAACCAATGACCAGCGGCAGCCCCCCGATGGTGAGCACGATGTAGAGCGGAACACGAGATACCGTTAAGGTGGAGTGAATGACAAATCGAAAAAAAAGATGGCAAGCGATCCCGCTTCCAGCGAGAAGGGCGATCGTGGAATCGAGCCGCAAAAGTGCGCTGGAGGCTCTGCCTGCCCCTTGGACCGGTGATCGTGTGGTAGAGACAGAAGACTTGGGAGAATTTGGCATGAACCCGCTTCTCGCCACAGCTCGATCTAGTGGGGCGACCGTAGGGCTATAACATCTGAGGAAGTAATCCCNNAGAATCGCGCTCCTTCTAGCAATGAACGCGATCCGCTCAAACGACGGTTATTGACCGGTGAAAGCGAAATCGATACTCGCCTTCTCACCCGGACGGACGGTGATTTGGCGCTGCTGGGTTCCGAAAGAAGCGACCCAAACGTCCAGCGTGTAATCGCCGGGAGGAAGACCTGGTATTTGAAAGCTGCCATCGTTTCCCGTCACCGCGAAATACGGATTGCTCACGACTCCGATGTAAGCTTCCATCCACGGGTGAATATTGCAGCGCACTGGAACCATGATCTCGGGGTGCGAAAACTTGCTGGTGATCGGCTGCGAGCCCGGCTGCTGAGTGACATTCCAGCTGCGGCTTCCCTTCGGCATGACATGAATGTTGTGCGTGGTCGGGTCCGATGTTACGACCTGCAATGTCTGTCCGACGACAATTCCCAGGACGTGGGGTTCGTAGACACATCCGTTCTGCGTGAGCGTCACTTGCGTAGCGGGCACGGCGGCAGATAGATTGGCAGGACCCTTTTCGACATAAACAAACGCATTAGGCAGCGTCCCGTTCGTGTTGACCCGGCCGTCTTCGGGCAACACGGTTCCTGATTGCTCCGACGCACAGACCGGATCCTTATCCATGAGGATGGGACGCAGCTGCGGCGGCGTCCCGTGGAAATAGACTTTGCCCGTTATCCCGCCGGTCTCAGACGCGCTCGAGCTGGATTGATGCACGGTTGCCGGAATTGCGTGCGCTCGGGAGGTTGCTAAGACATCGGAACCAGCGACCAACAGTGCCACCGCTGCTGCTGCGCTCATGCATGCTATTCGTAGGTTCGTCATTTGTTCTGCTCCTAATATTATTTTCCCGGCTTTTTCTCCGCTCTTCTGCGGCCGAAGCGGAAAGCACATTTAAAAGATAATACCTAAGTGGAGGTACACGGAATTGTTGTCGCTCGCGTTCCGTCCCGAGCCATCGTAATTCGATCCCGAACCGTTAAACTTCGTGTACGCGGTGTATTGGAAAGCGAGGCGTACATTCTGCACCGGCCAGTAAGTGATGTTGGCGATAAAACCCTGACTATCGGGGCTGAATGTACGGCTAACAGGTCCGTAGAGCAACGGGTCGGCTGTTCCCGTGGTGACGAAATATCCAAATGTCGGCGCGAGTCTGTAACCAATGTGGTACACGCCATCCACTCGGAAAGTATTTAGATCGTGAGCAATGAAAGTCGAACCTTCGCTGGCCAACGTAGCATCCAGATTCGAGTTTTCGTGAATGTAGGTTCCATGAACGGTGATCAGATCGTTCGCGACTTTCGGCAAAACGCGCTCCCACTGCCAATCCGCGGCGACGTCGGTGTAGCTGTTTGTCGGGGGGCCGCTCGCCATCTGAGGTGCCGAACGAACGTGCATCCCGTACGTGCCGAACTCGAGGTAGTTGTTTCCGAACGATTGCTGCCACGCGGCACGCCAGTAAGGAGCAGCGCCCTGGACATTGAAATCGAAGCCCTGACCGGAGTTT
>PKUY01000209.1 GCA_003131705.1 Acidobacteriota bacterium
GCATTGCCGAAGAGTGCGTCGCGCTACACTCCGCCGCGCAGTGCCCCGAAGGGCAGGGCACGATCATCCTCGGCAGCTCACAGCTTGGCCTGCAGATTCACGAATCGATCGGGCATCCCATCGAGCTTGACCGCGTCCTCGGCATGGAAGCGAATTTCGCGGGGATGAGTTTTCTCACTACCGAGAAGCTGCGCAAGCTGAAGTATGGCTCTGACATCGTGAATGTGGTCGCCGACGCGCGACTCGAACATGGCCTAGGCCTCGGCACTTTTGCCTACGACGACGAAGGCGTTCCCGCGCAGTGCACGCCGATCATCACGAATGGACTTTTCACCGGCTATCTGAGCAATCGCGAAACTGCCGCTTCGATTGGCGAAAAACGTTCAGGCGGCACGATGCGCACCGAAAGCTGGAATCGGCTGCCCATGATTCGTATGACGAACATCAGCATCAATCCGGGCACGTGGGAATACGACGACTTAATCGCTGATACGGACGACGCGATTTTTATGGAGACGAATCGCTCCTGGTCGATCGATGACCGCCGCTACCATTTTCAATTTTCCACCGAAATCGGCTGGGAGATCAAGGGCGGCAAGAAAGGCCGCATGATCAAGAATCCGAGCTACAGCGGCATCACCACCGAGTTCTGGAATAGTTGCGATGCAATCTGCTCGCGCGATTATTGGACGCTTTGGGGCACGCCGAACTGCGGTAAGGGCCAGCCCCAGCAGGTAATGGGCACAGGGCACGGCGCCGCTCCCGCACGCTTCCGCAATGTGAAGGTAGGCGTCGCTTTCGCCAAATAACCATGGCCACCACAAAGAAAAAATCATCTGCGGCCGCGCGAGGTCGCGTCACGAAGAGCGATCTCGAAGGCATCGCCGAGCGTGTTTTCAAGGTCAGCGAGGCCGACGAGACGGAAGTCGAAATCCACGCGACCTCCGACGCGCTGACGCGCTTTGCCAACAACACGATTCACCAGANNAGGCAGGTAGACGTACCCGCCGCGGATCGGTGAAAGCTTGGCCATCGTCATCAACCAACAAGCTCGACGAGGAATCGCTTCGCCGCGCCGTTGCGACGGCGGTGAGCCTGGCGCGCAACCAGCCCGAGAATCCTGACCTGTTGCCGATGCTCCGCTCGCAGAAATATCAGAAGGTCTCTCGATCTTTTGCGAGCACCGCCGGGACCACGCCGCAGGATCGTGCAAAATCGGTAACGCGGGTTTGCCGAATCGCCGGGAAAGCCAAGCAAACGGCGGCTGGAATTTTTGCGACCGGCGAGTCGCAGACCCTGATGGCGAACTCCAGGGGACTTTCAGCGCACTACGAGCAGACGCGCTCGGAATTTTCGGTCACCATACTCGAAGACAAATCTTCTGGCTGGGCGAAATGCAATTCACCTGACGTTCGGAATATCGATCCCGAGGAGCTGGCCGAAAACGCCAGCCGGACGTGTGCCAATTCGCGCGAACCCCGCGAGCTTGCGGCTGGCCATTACACAACGATCCTGCCGCCGTCGGCTGTGCTCGATCTCGTGGGATTTCTGTTCTACGATTTTGCAGGCACGGCGATGTACGACAAGCGCTCCTGTTTGACCGGCCGCATGGGCAAGAAAATCTTAGGTGACAACATCACCATCTGGGACGATGTGTACCATCCGCTGCAATCAGGCGCGCCCTATGATGGGGAAGGTTTGCCGCGGCAGCGCGTGAAGCTCGTCGATCGCGGCGTTCCCACCAATCTCGTTTACTCGCGGGCGACGGCAAAAAAAATGAAGGCGAAGCCGACCGGCCATGGTTTTTCATTGCCGAATGAATATGGGGAAGCGCCCATGAATCTGGTGTTTGCGGGCGGCGATTCGTCCATCGACGAGATGATTCGCACGACGGAGCGCGGCATCCTGGTCACGCGGCTTTGGTACATCCGCGAGGTTGATCCTTACGAGAAAATCCTCACGGGAATGACGCGCGATGGAACGTTCCTCGTTGAAAATGGCCGCATCGCCGGCGGAATCCGGAATTTTCGCTTCAACCAGAGCGCCATCGAGATGCTGGCCAAGGTCGAGATGCTCGGCCCTGCCGTGCGTGCCGCGGGAGAAGAATCTTTCGAGATGGTTGTGCCGCCGATGAAGGTCCGTGATTTCCATTTCAGCGAAGTCACGAAATTCTGAAGAGGGAATTTCGCGCCGCTGAATTGCGATCTATTGTTCGGTGAACTGAAAGCTCGAAATCGTACGGGCGATTACATTCTCCTGGATTTGAACGAGATCGCTGTCGGCGCGGGTCATGCCGAAGATCGTATAGAGCCGCGCGCCGCGGGCTAACAGAACGACGACGCCGGACCAGTCGTGATCGTCCGCGCTGCCGCGAAAGTGGTGCTCGGTAGCGGGAATTCCTGACACGGTGATCTGCTTTTCATCGAGCGGCCGGAAATTATCCATGATGTCGCGCAAGCGGCGCTCGGTCGCTTCCATTTCCCCCGCGAGAGATTTTCCAGCAGGCTCCTGCCCGACCAGAAGATAGGTTGTTTCATCGTTTGTCCCCATCGCCGTAATGGCGCCAGGCAAAAGCGCGCGCTCTGCCACGATCACATCCCAATCGGGTGGCTTGTACATCCGAAAGCGGTACGTATCGTTGGTGTAGGTGTTGCCGATAACTTCCTCGCGAATCGGCTCTGGCCCAGCAGCCTTTACCGGCACAACTTTGTCCGGGGCAACCTTNNCGGCGCCGCAACCGCGGTCAGCGGTACAGCAGTCGCGGCGGCATGCGGCGTGACATTCTTTGCCGCGGCTGGCATCGGAGCCGAAGCACTGGCGGCGATCGCAGGTGGCCCGGTTGATTTACTCGCAGGAGTTGCAGGCTCGGTGTGAGCGACGGGGCTGGCGGATTCGGCTTTCGGTTTTTTGGGTGCGGGAGTTTTGGCCTCCACTGCGTCCGGTTTCTTTTCGGACGCCGGCTTGGCCGCGTCCGACATGTTGATCGAAACGACCTGATCTTTTTGTACGACTGCGAAGCCGTAGTTCGTTTTCACTTTGAACGATTTCTCTTCGAAGCCGACAATCGTGCCAGAAATTGTTGTACCGTCTTTGAGCTTCAGCTCATCGGCACGTGCGGCATTTGATCCGGGCAGTCCGGTCAGCGGGAGCAGAAGGATCGCGACAAGCCCCGAAGTGAGCGCAGTCGTTCTGCGGAGAGGAATACTTCGCATCATCCAATCGAGTATCGCCCCGTGCCGGACGGCGAGCAAGTTTCTGCGCTGCGGTATTGCTGGGTTAGTCAGCCTTAGCGCTTGAGGCGCGATTTGGCTGCGAATTTGCGGGCGGGTTTCGCCTTGGGCGGCGTCGCGGCTTGGAGTGTGAGGAGTTCGGCTCGCACGCTGTTGAATTCGTCTTCGAGCGTTCGGAATTCGGCGGCGGCGCCCGCGAGATCGCCGGAACGGCCCATCGCTTGGAGATTGGCCGCAAGTGCGGCCGCCTTCTGCGCTCCGACGATCCCGAGAGATCCCTTGAACGAGTGCGCGGTGACCGCAAGCGCTTCGGCGTCTTTCTGCGCGATGGCGCGGCGAAGGACTGAAAGTGTTTCCGGTGCGTCAGCCAGGAAAGTTTTCACCAGCGACCGGAGGATGTTTGCGTCTCCGCCCGTCGCACAATGCAGGTGCGCGGCGAGGGTTTCGAAAGGTGAGTCAGGTGAAGGGGAATCGGTTTGTGGGGCAACAGGTAGTTGTGGTTGGCGTGCGAGCAAATCGATCAATCGAAACACATCGCGTATGCCAACGGGTTTTGCCAGAAACGCGTCCATGCCTGCGTCAAGACAACGCTTCTCGTCCGCTTCGGTGTTATTTCCCGACACGCCGACAATGATCGGACGGTTTCCTATAGAAGTCGGGTTTTCACCAATGGCGCGAATGGCACGAGTGGCTTCGATTCCGCCCATGCCGGGCATTTCTTCGTCCATGAAGATGAGTTCGAAGTTTGCGTGTTCGAGCGCGGCGAGCGCTTCGCGGCCATTGCACACACCCGTGACGGAATGACCGCGGTTTTGCAGGACCGACGTCAAGAGGTCGCGATTGGCAGCACTGTCTTCAGCGACTAGGATGCGCATTTTTTATGAGCGCCCGTGCAAACAGAATGCGGAGCGGGGTCACAGACTCCAACGAATAGCATCTTCTCGCGCATACCTTGCTGCAAGGACTATCTCAGCCAGTGAGCTTGACGTGTTACTCGGGCACGCAACCCGCTTGGGGTAGCAGGGAATCGCACTCCGAGAAGCGCAGCGGTGAGAAATCAGCGATCAAGGAATGCGCGAAGGCGTGCGTGACCTGCGCGACTGACGGGAAGCTGCACGCCACCGGCAAGCACGGCGACATAGGTATCTTTGCCGTACAGCTCAATCTTAACTACCCGTTCGAGGTTCACGATGTACGACCGGTGAAGGCGGAGAAACCGCGACGGGTCGAGCGCGGCTTCGAGGCTCGATATGGTCTGCTGCTTCAGGTGTTTTTTGCCCTCCGCCGCGAGGGCAACGTAATCGTCCTGCGCTTCGGCGTAGTCGAGTTTCGCAACTGGGATGATGAAGACGCTGGTGCCATCGCGCACCGGAATGCGGTCGAGATATTGCGAAGGCGGGCGCGCGGCCGTCGCTAGGTCCATCGCAGGGAGCGGTGCGGAAGGCAGCCGGCCGGAGAGCCTTTCTTTCGCGCGTTCGAGCGCCGCTTCAAAGCGCGCGGAACTGATCGGCTTCAACAAATAGTCCACGGCGTGAACTTCAAAGGCGCGAATCGCAAACGTGTCATAGGCAGANNCGTAACAAAGATGATGGCCATGCCAGGGCCGATCAGCTCGAGCACCTCAAAGCCGTCGAGTTTGGGCATCTGGATGTCCAGAAATAGAAGATCGGGCTTCAGCTCCGCGACGCATTTCACGACCTCGAAACCGTTCGCGCATTCTGCGACGATTTCGATTTCCGGATGCGCGGACAGAAATTCGCGGAGCATCTGGCGAGCCAGGTCCTCATCGTCGACGATTACAGTCCGTATCTTTTTGCTTTCATCGCGGATCACTACGCCAGCTCCTTTACTTCGATCGGCAGGCTGATCGCGACGCGAAAGCGACCTGCCTCGGTGGTGGTGGCAAAACTTGCGCAATTGCCGTAACGCGCTTCCAGACGCTGGCGGACATTTGCGAGCCCCACGCCGTTTCTTCGGCGCGCGGGTGCGTCCGGGTCAAAGCTGTTCTCGACGATGATGGAAAGACTGCCATCGTGGCAACGCGCTTCCAGTTTAATCCAACCGCCCTCGACGAGATTGGCGATACCGTGTGCGACTGCGTTTTCAACGAGGGGCTGTAGCAGGAGCGGCGGAACCTGAGCGACGAGCGCTTCGCTGTCAATGCATTCGTCCATTTGGAGCCGCGCGCCATAGCGGATTTTCTCGACGGCGAGGAATGCGTGGACGAGCGACATCTCCTCCTCCAGCGGAATGGCATGTTTTTCGCCGAGTCCGAGAGTCCGGCGCAGAAAATCTCCCAGCAGGATGCACATCTCGCGGGCTTTGGGCGCGTCGAAAGCGGTCAGCGCGCTGATCGAATTCAGGCTGTTAAAAAGAAAGTGGGGATTCACTTGCGCTTTGAGGGCTCGCAACTCCGCGTCGCGCGCGAGCACGCTCGCCTGCATCACGCGCGCCTCGGCGTCGCGCGACGCCTGGAGCGCTAGCAGTACGTAATGAAAACCTACCGCGAGCATGTAGAGAAGAACTCCGGTTCCGAAAATGAGCGGGTAGTCGTTCGCGAGGCGCGAGTCGACGTTGTGGAAACCATCGAACGCGGCGAGCATCCGGCCCAACTCTTTCGCGGAGAGCACCCAGAACCCGCTCGCCACGACCGCGGCAGCGGCATGGGTGAAAAGAAAGCGCGGCAGACGCGACTGTTCGAGCGGTGTTGCGAGGCAGGGATACCACGCCGCGAGGCAGACGAAGGCGTATAGAAGACAGAGAATCGGCGCGATTGTGAGTGCCTGATACCAACTCAGCCCACCGGGAAGCGCGAGCAAGTACACCAGCATGCCGGCGAGTGGAATCCAACCCAGAAGGTAGAGCATGAGCCGGCGGAGTTGAGCAAGGATGGGATGCATGAGCGCGGGATCAGTTCTTGAGGGTCATGCCTCCGAATATGCAGATGCCTTTGATGATCAGGTTTTTGGGAGCGGGATTGGGTGGGGCGCCGCTCGACGCAGCTGCGCTGGGCTGATTCGTCTGTTCCGGGTGGCGAGTCGTGTCGGTAGCGCCTCCGAAAATTCCGACCGCTTCAAGGGCGACACTCCAGTTCGGAGGGATGCGGATTTCGCCGCCGCCGAAAATGGTGGCGATTTCGATTTGCACGGAGTCGCCTTGAAAATCGGCTTCTCGCAGGTCGATGTTGAAGCCACCGAAAATACTGACAATCTCACCACCCATGAAATTCTTGGTGATGATGCGGCGGCGACCACCCCAAAAGATGTTTACCTCGTCCAGGCGCGAGGCCGACGACTCGGACCAATTATTTTCATGCGACGAGCCGGGCCATGAGTTTGCGGCGTTCCGCCAAGCCTCGCGGGAATCGTGGTACGAATTCGCGGTTGCCGGATTGGGGTTAAAGGGCGGCGGAGGTGAATCGAGGCCAGGTGGTGGCGTGGGGGGTGGCGGGCCGGGCGGCGGACCATATCTCGATCCGTCTCGCTCGTATTTTCGAGCAATCAAAAGAATGCCCACGCAAATTAGGAAAACCGGCCAAACTGTTTCAAAGCGGATGTGACTGATCCCAAGTTCCTGAAGTTGAAATGCAATCCCAAGCAATATTAGAAAGCCGCCCCAGAAACGGCCCACCAAGTTGGAGCTGTCCGGTCTCGACCAAGGCGAAGCGGAGGTTACCGGCGCAAACCAGGGCCATCGCTGTTTGAACGAGCCTCCGAAGAATTTGTTTACGCCGAAATAGATCAGGATCAACGGCCAAAAAAGAAATACCTTGTTCGCCCCGACGACACCGAGCTGGTCGAGCAAAAGCACCGTGCCCAGGAGGAGCACCAACACGCCGACGATGAAGTGCCTGTTGGAGTGCGGCGTATCAGACACCTCGTTTTGCTCCGTTATGCATGCGTGCGCG
>PKUY01000037.1:0-2185 GCA_003131705.1 Acidobacteriota bacterium
CGAATCAGCCGGCCACGTCAGCCCCGGACTTCGCGATCCCCACTTCGCGGCCCGTCAAGATCGTCAACGCGAATATCATCCTGAACAATACAGCAACGCCGGTGCGTGTGCCGATGCGAGTTGTTGATTCGGACTGGTGGGCGAACCAGCGCGTGCCCACGATTCAGACCACGCTTCCCACGCATCTCTACTACCAAGCCGACTGGCCTAACGGCTCGCTATTTTTCTGGCCCGTGCCGCAAGTGGCCTACCCGGTCGAACTCGAAACGTGGATCAACCTAGCGCAACTTGCCGCAGATGATACTTTCACTCTGCCGCCCGGCTACGAAGACGCGGTGACGTACACGCTTGCGGAAACGATTTGCCCCGCCTTCAGCAAACCCGTTGACCAGACGCTCGCCGTGCTCGCTATGAAGGCGCGCTCAATTATTCAGGGACTCAACTCGGCGGCTCCGCTGATTACGACTGCGGATTTCGGGATGCCAGGCACGAGAGATGGGCGAGGAAGATCAGATTGGAATTGGAAAACTGGTTCGCTTACAGGCTAGTGGATATGTTTCCAAATCTTTTTGTTCGCAATCATGCTGACGGTAGCGATGCAAACCCCAAACTTTGCCGAAATATCATTGAGGGATTTACATTCTTGGCGAGCCTGAAAAATCGCACGCGCAATTTCTTCGGTAATTTTACTTCGCCCGTGCTGGGAGCCTTGCTGACTTTTCTTCCCAAGGACTCCGTACGCATGGAGGGCATTCTGTCTTCGCGTGACATATTCCAAGTTGTCGAGGGCGTTCCCGTTTATCACGCCGCGCTTGTGGTTAACCTCCATTCCCTTTGGCCTCGGCCCTACAAACGCCTCCATGACAAGATGGTGGACCTGTCTTCTGTCGTGCACATTGTCTCTGCACAGCGTTACGCGGGAATAGCCTTTGGTGATGTCGGGGAGCAAAATCTTTCCGATAGATTCCCCGATCACCGTGATGCGCCTCACTCGGCCAAGATCACTGATTTCGTAGAAACCTTCATAGCCCGGTACCGCTTTCCAGTTTTCCATATCAGGCATTCTACATCGTTTCAACTGGCGGTGGCAATTGGGTAGATTTGGCCTCGTCGGAAGCTCGTATACGGCCCAGAGTCAGAGTCTTGACGCACAGCTAACCATGAATTTCTATGTGGAGCAGGACGAGTCGCAGGCCGGCAACTCGCCGATTGCACTTCTTCCGACCCCCGGCTTAGTCGCGTTCGTGGACCTGAACCCCGGCCAACTGACAAGCGTGCGCGGCCAGTTCACGATTGCAGGGCGCACCTTTGCGGTGTGCGATACAGATTTCAACGAAATCGTGATCGTGGCTGGCATTGGCACGATCATCAATCGCGGCACGGTGTCTAACGACGCTCTGCCCGTCACGATGGCGGCGAGTCCGCAGCAATTGCTCATTCAGGCTGGCGGGACGGCCTATGTTTTCGACTTAGCACTCAACACGCTGACGGCTATCCCCGGCGCGACGTTTGACGGTCCTGTTTCAATTGTGGGGATCTGCGACGATTTCTTTATCGTGGTAATCGCCAACTCGAAAGAGTTCTATGTCTCGGCTCCGCTCGATGCGACCGACTGGGTGACGAATGGAAACGCTATCGTTTCGGTGTTCCCCGACAATATCGTGGGGATGCTCGTTGACCATCGAGAGATTTGGTTTTGGAGCGACACGCAATCGGTCGTGTACTACGACTCGGGGAACATTTTCCCTTTCGATGTGGTTCCTGGTGGATTCATAGAAGCGGGCCTTGCGGCAAAATCTACGCCCGCTCAGCTCGACAACACGGTGTTCTGGCTCGGAGCCGACGCTCGAGGTAAGGGCAAGGTATGGCGTGGCTACGGCTACACCCCGCAGAGTNNCGACGCGATTGCGTTCTCCTACCAGGACCAGGGGCATGAGTTCTATGTGATTTATTTCCCGACGCCCAGCGTTACGTGGGTGTACGACACGATGACGCAGATGTGGCACCAGCGGGGCTATTGCCTGCTTTCCATCGGTCAATTCAAGGCCGCGCGCTACCAGAATCACACCTTCAATTTCGGCCGGCACTTAGTCGGTGACTGGCAGAGCGGCAAGATTTACGAGATGCACATCCCGACGCAGACAGGCTCGAAGTGGGCATTCGCCGACGATGACGGCAATCCGAT
>PKUY01000037.1:2230-3010 GCA_003131705.1 Acidobacteriota bacterium
GCGTGGACCACCACAACGGGTTCCGTCGCACTGCAAATCGTAAGCGACCAGTGCGTTGTTTCGGCCTTCGGAGCGGGCGGTGATCTCTACACTGGGATCAGCTTCCCCGACGATCAATATGCGGAAGTGATCTACGGAATGGCCGATCCTACGTTCACGGATGACATCATTGTGGGCGTCCGGGCAAGTCTGACGCAGGGCTATATCGCACTCATTATGAGCACGGAAATTATTCTTCACGGACCATCGGGATCGCTTGGAACATTCAGCGGGGCGATCAACACCGGAGATTTGATCCGCATCTACGCGATTGGAACTTTGCTCACGGTTACGCTGAACGGAGTGACGGTCATCACCGCTACAGATTCCGCACTTACCGGCGGCCAGCCCGTCATCAACATCACCAACAACGGAGACGACATTTCGGAATCCTACATCACATACTTTGAGGCTGGCGCAGTTGTAGCGGTGAATATCCCCATTCCGGCCATAGATCCGAAGATGAGCTTGCGATGGAGCGACGACAATGCCCACACCTGGTCGAATTCTTATACACGCTCTTGCGGCAAGGCAGGCGAATACAAAAAGCGTGTGCGATGGTTGAGGCTGGGCCGAGCACGGGATAGGATATTTGAAATTAGTTGTTCCGATGCTGTGGGTTACAGGATAGTGGACGCCTACCTTGAGATGGCCCCGGGGACTGGGACGTGAACACTCTCTCGCCGCCGCCGATTCGCACGCAGTTTTCAAGCGGCAAAGACCCGCAAGGTTCTGGCATCG
>PKUY01000425.1 GCA_003131705.1 Acidobacteriota bacterium
TGCCCTGCAGCTCGGTTTCACGTCCACGGTGGGAATTCTGCACGACGGAAACGGGCAGCTGCAGCCGCTGGGCACGCGCGAGCGGGAGATTTTTGAAGAAATTATGTCGCTGGGCAAGAGTTCGTTCACGCGCGTGAACGGCTTCCAGCACAACATTGCAGCGGGGCGCGAGAACAACTGGCGCTGCCGTGCTGGCTCGCGCTATCTGTACATCTGCGAGGACGGGCTGGNNACGGATGAGCAGCGCCACCGCGAATTTGTGACGAAAAAAAGTTGCGCGCCCCGATGCACGGTCTCCTGCGTTCACCAGATCTCCGTTGTGGATAGGTGGCGCGCTCCGCAAACCATCGAATCCGGTTCATCGGCTGCTTCGGAAACATTCGTCCAACTTACCGGCCCCGCGACACGCGAGTAACGGTAGAGCTTCTCGGGCCGCGACATTCGGAATCATCAGGCTAAATATCAATCTCAGCTGTAAGTTTCCAGACCATGCTCAAGCGCCTGTTCATGAAATATATTGCGGAAGAAGCGCGGCCCATGCTGCGCCTCGCCACGCCGATCGTGATGGCGGAACTCGGCTGGATGACCATGGGTATTGTGGACACGATGATGGTGGGCCGTCAGGCGAATAGCGCATTGGCGATTGGCGCCGTCAGCCTGGGCGGCATGCTTTATTACGTGGTGGCGATTTTCGGTACGGGATTGATGCTCGGGTTGGACACGCTGGTTTCGCATTCCTACGGCGCCGGCGATATGGAAGATGCGCATCGCTCGCTCGTGAATGGCGTGTATTTGAGCCTCGCGATGGCGCCGGTGCTGATGTTCATCGTGCGCCTGATGGTGCCCCTATTGCAGCATCTGGGCATTCAGGAATCGCTGCTGAGCCAGACCGTGCCGTATGTGTACGCGCTGAATTGGAGCACGCTTCCGTTGCTCCTCTATTTTGTTTTTCGCCGCTATCTTCAGGGAATCAATCTGGCGAAGCCGGTAATGTTTTCCCTGGTGACCGCGAACCTGCTCAACCTGGTGGGGAATTGGGCTCTGATTTACGGGCACCTGGGCTTGCGGGCGATGGGAACGGTTGGCTCCGGATGGGCTACGTGCATCGGGCGGATTTACATGGCCGCGTTCCTGATGGTTTACTGCGTTTACCACGATCTGAGGTACAAGACGGGGCTGCGCGGTGCGTCGCGATGGCCTCATATGCCGCGAGTCTGGAAGCTCGTGAGTCTTGGATTTCCAGCAGCGACGCAACTGGGGCTCGAAGTCGGAGTATTCGCCGCGGTGACGGCGCTGATTGGGAAGCTGGGAGCAATCCCCCTGGCAAGCCATCAGATCGCTCTCAACACGGCGAGCTTCACGTACATGGTGCCGCTGGGGATCGGGTCCGCCGCAGCCGTGCGCGTGGGGCAGGCGCTGGGGCGAAACGATCCGCACGCCGCTAGCCGCGCGGGATGGACGGCCGTCGTGTTGGGCACGAGTTTTATGACGTGCACTGCGATTGCGTTCTGCGCAGCGCCTCAATATATCGTGCGGATCTACACGCCTAATCCGGTTGTACTCCAAGCGGCCAGTGGGCTGCTTTTCGTCGCCGCATTCTTTCAGTTGTTTGATGGCTTGCAGGCGGTCGCTACCGGCGCGCTACGTGGCGCGGGGGACACGCGGACTCCGATGATCTGGTCCGGCACGCTGTACTGGCTGGTTGGATTGCCGCTCGGCGCCTATTTGTGTTTCGGTTTGGGCTGGGGTGCAGCAGGATTGTGGGTTGGCCTGTGCGTGGCGCTGATCTTGATCGGCAGCGCGCTGCTTATTTTGTGGCGGCGACGCGAGCATGCCTTCGCAACCGGAGCGAATTCAGTTTCGCCCGCGCCTTGAGCCGCGTGAAGCGCCAGTGATACCCTGAGTGGGGTATGCACTCGGAACTTGACGCGATACGTTCACATTTGGCTATGCTCCCACCTTGACTCACTCTTTGAATCACCCGGCAATTCGCCTTCCCCAAAATGCACCGCTGCACGAATTGCAGTGACTGAAATTTCATGAACACTGCCACTGCCGAATACGCTCACCCCTTGCCGCAGATCAATCCGTGGCTGATCGCGGCTACGGTGATGCTGGCCACTTTCATGGAGGTGCTGGACACGAGCGTCGCGAACGTGTCGCTGCCGCACATCGCGGGAAGCTTATCGGCGGGAATTGACGAGAGCACGTGGGTTCTCACGTCCTATTTGGTTTCGAACGCAATCGTGCTGCCGCTGTCCGGGTGGTTCTCAGAAATTTTCGGGCGCAAGCGATTTTTCATTGCGTGTGTGGTGATCTTCACGATCAGTTCTCTGCTTTGCGGGCTGGCTCCGTCGTTGCCAGTACTCGTGATTTGCCGCGTGATCCAGGGCGCGGGCGGCGGAGGCATGCAGCCAACTTCGCAGGCCATTCTCGTCGATAGTTTTCCACGCGAAAAACAGGGCATGGCGATGGCGATCTNNCGATCGGCCCCACGCTCGGCGGATGGATTACCGACAACTATTCCTGGAGATGGATTTTCTGGCTCAATGTTCCCATCGGCATTATTTCCGTGGCGATGATTTTGTTACTGATCGTCGGCGATCGGACGAAGTCGTCTGCCAACGCAAAGAGCAAGGGTTGGAAAATTGACTTTCTGGGGTTGGGATTTCTGGGCCTGGGTCTGGGTTTTCTGCAGGTAGTATTGGACAAGGGCGAGCGCGATGATTGGTTAAGTTCGCCTTTCATACTCTGGTCCACCGTGGTAGCGGCTTCGGCGCTGATCGCGCTGGTGATCCGGGAAATGACGACCGAACATCCCGTGATCGAATTGCGCCTATTCAAGGACCGCAATTTCGCCATTTCCACGTTCATGATGTATGTGCTGGGCGTCGTGCTGTACGGCACCACTCTTTTGCTTCCGATTCTGCTGCAGACGCTAATGGGCTATTCCGCGATGCAGAGCGGGATGGTGTTGCTACCGGGAGGGATCATCCTGCTGATGATCTTGCCGTTCGTGGGATGGCTCCTCGGACGCGTCGAGCACCGGTGGGTCGTCGTGGCCGGCCTTTTGATTATGTCCGCGGGATTATACGGGCTGTCGCATCTCGATCTGGATGCAGGCGCGCGGGCAGCCGTTTACGACTGGATGATATCGCGCACCGGGACGGCGTTTTTATTCGTGCCGATTAACGTGATGGCGTTTTACTTCGTGCCGAGGGGAAAGATGGACAATGCGTCGGGCCTGATCAATCTGGCGCGCAACATCGGCGCTAGCACCGGCATTTCGTTTGTGACGACGATGCTCGATCGCCGCCAGCAGTTCCATCAGAACGTGATGGTCCACAACATGCAGAGAGGGAATAGTCGCTTCCAGGCGACGATGGAGCATCTCACGCACCTTTTTGCCAGGCGCGGAAGCGACGCAGCCCACGCAGCATCCCAGGCGCACGCCATGGTTTACCAAGGGCTGCAGCGGCAGGCGTNNATCTGTCGTTCGTCGACAACTTTCGGATCATGAGCATTATCTGCCTTTGCGTAATTCCATTAATGTTCATCATGAAGGCGCGAAAGTCGAAGGGTGGCGACGCGCCACCGATGCATTGAGGATCGAGTCTTTGCGGAAACGCGCTACTTTGGTCGCCCCGCAAGTATTGTGACGAACGAGCCGCTGCGTAGTTCCGCTGGAGACAGGCCCGTCAGGGCATGCACTTCATCTGCCGTCAGTGCGCCGCAATTGATTGCCTGCACGAAATAATTCAGCAAACCCTGGGCCATGGCAGCGTCGTCGAAAACTTGCCCCACGCGAGTGGCCTGCGCCGCTTTTTCGACGAAATTGCGAAGGCGCTCCGCGGACGAGTCGAGATTTTCGAGAAAAAATGAATACACGGCCGCATAGCGTGGCGGAAGCTGCGCCGGATGCAAGTCCCATCCCTGATAATATCCGTTCGCGAGAGAGCGGCGGACGTTGTCAAAATGAAGCTTCCAGGCATGATGAACAGCGGCGCGATTTTCCTGCGTCTGGCTTGCGCTTAGCGGCGAACCGTCCTTCGCGGTCCGGAAGGGAGCAATCGGCATGATGTTGGTGGGGCCGTCGGCGAGTCGCACACGGGCGCCTGCGAGCGCCACCTGCATCACGCCGCGCGCGAAGTCGGATGCAAAATGCGCGATCGGCTGATAGGTGGATGCAATGTTGAGCGAGGCGGTGTAATCGTAAGGGCCGAAATGAACGGCCACGCAGCGGCCTCGCGCCGCGTTCACGAGCGGCAGCAGATTTGCTTCGCCGCGCTCGTTGAAAATGGCTTGCGGCGTTTCGATCATCAACTCGATACGCAGTGCTCCGGGTTCGAGGTCGAGCATCGGTTCAAGGCGCGAGCAGACGTCGGCGAGTGCCGCAACCTCGTCGGACAATGAGACCTTCGGCAGCGTGATGCAGAAGTGTTTCGGCAATTCGCCGCGCGATTTCACGACAAGTTCCGTCAGAAAGATATCCAGCGTGCGGATGCTGCGCTCGCGAAGCTCTTCCGTAAAGGGCTTGATGCGGATGCCGCTGAACGGCGGCAGTTCGCCCGCATTCATGGCGGCACTGACTTCGACCGCTGCTGCGGCGGCGTGGCCGTCTTCTTCGTCATCGGGACGATTGCCGTATCCGTCCTCGAAATCAATTCGGAAATCTTCCACGGGCTCCCGCTGTAGTTTTTCTCGCACGCGGCGATAAATCGTGTGCGCGAACCAAGCCGGTCGGTTTTCGCGCCGCGCCGTTTCCGGATCCGATTCTATGGATCGCGCGATCGCTGTTACTGCATCTAAAGAACTGGGCAGAGGCTCTGCGCCGGGAAGAGAGAGCGCTTTCGCGAACGCTGCGAAATCGGGCGCATAGTCTTCCAGCGAGCGGAGCGCAAGCTCGCCAAGCCGCCTTGCAGTGCCCGAGCGGAAAAGATTCGCTCCGCCATAGACAACGTGAATTGGCTGGCGCTCAGCCGACGGACCCGGATAGCGGCGCTGAAAAGCTTTATGAGCCTGTTCTAGCCGCGTGGCGATTTCCTGCAGCGACTCAGGAGGTAGAGTTCGTTTCATCGGACCTCGGCCAATCGGTACGTATGCGAATGAAGTGCGAAAGTCGTTTTCTCCCGGGAGAGGCGATTCCGGGTTGTCCCAAAGTACGGGACAGGATACATTTGTTTACTGCGGGGCGAAAGTTCCCAACGGCACAATCCATGTTTGAAAGAATCCTGATCGTCGATGACGAGACCGCCGCGCGAACTGCGCTCGCAACACTGCTGCGTCGCGAAGGCTTCGAGGTTAGCGACGCAAGCGATGGCCAAACTGCGCTTGCGCAGTGCGCTTCGTTCCGCCCAGATCTGATTCTCCTGGACATTGTGATGCCCGGGATGACGGGCTTTGAAGTGTGCCGGCGCGTCAAGGCCACTCCCGAAACGCGGCTTACCCCGGTCGTTTTGATCACGGGACTTTACGAAACGGAAGACCGCATCAAGGGGATCAACGCGGGCGCGGATGACTTCCTCAGCAAGCCGATCGACTTCAACGAACTGCTGGCCCGCACACGTTCGCTGCTCCGGCTGAAGCACTTTACCGACGAGCTTGAAAACGCCGAGAGTGTACTCTTCAGCCTGGCACACAGTATTGAAGCGCGCGATCCCTACACGATGGGGCATTGTGAACGGTTGGCGGAAGTTTCTGTCCGGCTCGCGCAAAAGCTGGGCCTCCCTGAAGCGGAAATCAAGGCACTGGGTCGCGCCGGAATCGTCCATGACATCGGCAAAGTCGTGGTTCCCGATTCAATTCTGCTGAAGACGGGGCCTCTCTCGACGGATGAAGTCGAGATCATGCGCAAGCATCCGGTGGTTGGAGAGCGCATCTGCGCGCCGCTGAGAACGTTCCGCCTCGTCCTACCCATCATTCGTCACCACCACGAGAGGCATGACGGTTCGGGATATCCCGACGGTCTTCGGGGTGATGAGATTCCCCTGACGGCAGCGATTCTGCAACTCGCGGATGTCTACGACGCGCTGACTACCGATCGGCCCTATCGCCCGGCATCTTCTCCGGAGGTCGCGCTGGAGATTATGGATTTGGAAGCCACGCGCGGATGGTGGGATCGCAATTTGTTCGACAACTTCCGCGAGATGATCGGCAACGAGAATTCCGCAGCCCAGCCCAAAAAGCTTGGCAAGGCGGCGCACTAGCTGAGCCGCGCCCGTCCCACGGTTTTCCTCTCAGACGATCCGTTCTTCTCCTGAATAAATCACGAATCGCCGTTCGCGCAGAAATCCGATTAAGGTTAGCCGCAATTCACGTGCAAGCTGAACGGCAAGGCTGGACGGGGCCGAAACCGACGCAACCACAGGCAGGCCCGCCACGATCGCCTTCTGTACGATCTCAAAGCCGCCTCGGCCGCTGACGAGCATCACCGCGTTCCCGAGCGGTACCCGCTCCCCCAACAGCGCCCAGCCGATGACTTTATCCACGGCATTGTGCCGGCCGATATCTTCCCGCAGAACGAGCAATTCGCCGTTTACGTCGAAGAGCGCAGCGGCGTGAAGTCCTCCGGTGCGCCCAAAGACGGCCTGCGAAGCCCGTAGAGCGTCCGGTAAACGAATCAGAACCTCCGGATTCAGACGAAAATCCGCATTCGGTGGCGTCATCGTGCGCGCGCGCACCGAATCGATGGAAGCTTTGCCGCAAATGCCGCAGCTCGACGCCGCGAAAAAGTGCCGGCGCATTTTCTCGAAATCCGGCGCTGATTCAGGAGCAAGCTCGACGTGGACGACGTTCCCGCGATTCTCCCCACTCTTTTCTACATGGTCTTCGAGTACCAGGATTTGCGCGCGGCGCTGTATGAGACCTTCGGTGAAAAGAAATCCCGCGGTCAGTTCGAGGTCGTGTCCTGGAGTCCGCATGGTGACGCTCAGGGGCTCTTTGCCGACGCGGATTTCCAGCGGCTCCTCGGTCGCAAGATAGTCGTCCTTGCGGCGAAGTTTGCCGTCGTCCCACTCCGAAACCTGTGTTAAATCGACGCTATGCGGTTTTCGAGCCAAGCGCCCATCTCCGAATCCATCGGGTTGTGTTTACCGAGGCAGACGGTCAAGCATACATCCAGGGTATCGCTGCCTGCGTGGCAAAAAATACTGGCCCNNTTGGCGTGAGGGACTACGGGGGATTTTGTCTAGTGCATCTGTCCAATAGCGACAACCTGCCCGGTCACGGGATCAAGAAAAACCGTGTCTTCGCGCTTGTTGCCGAAATCAAACATGTCCTGGAGGGAACCTGCGATCACATCGAACGACCCATTCGCGATTCGCGGCAGGCCCCAGTTGTCTTCGATAAATCGGACAACAGAACTAAAATCGGTAAGGCTATGATCCACGAAGTTTCGTCTCGCGTAAGGAGAAATCACCAGCGTCGGAATTCGGGGACCATATCCGCAGCGTGACTGGAGACCCGCAAGAGAGTTGAACCCCGTGCCACACGCCCCGGGGCCAGTTGCGGCGTCCGCCGAAGAAGCCGATTGATTGACGATTGGGCCAGCTGCGTGGTCGTACCAGCCGTCGGAGTCGTCCCACGTAATGATGACGGCCGTTTCACGCCATTCGGGAAGCGATTGCAGGAAATTCAACGTGCTCACGAGGAACTGTTGCTCATCGAGAGGTGAAGAGTTGTTCGGGTGTCCGTCCTGAGCACGGTTCGCTTTCAGGTAGCTAACCGCCGGCAGACCATCGGCGAGTGCCGCCTGTTGAAAGAAGCTCAGATCGTACTGATGATTGGCCGGTCCGTTGTGGCCAATTTCAGAAAGACTAGCCGGAGCAATATGGTGAGGGTTGGACGTGCTGGCATAATATTCAAACGGCTCGTGGTGCGGGCTGTACGCCGTTTCGGGCGTGCCATCGAGGCGGTTCGTTTTCGTCGCGCATACTGCTTTGCCGTTCACCACGGACGACGGTGTGAAACCACCTTGGAACCAGCCCCAGGTGATTCCCTTGGCGTTCAAGAGATCCCCGATGTTCTTGTTGCTGCTGGACATCCCGACCTTTTCCGACCCGCTGCAATCATCGTAGAAGGGGTCGGGATCATTCAGCACGCTGTGGTTGACTACGTCGCTGCCAGTGTTGATCTCGGTCGCGGGGTCCGTATTGCCGGTCATTCCTGAAACTACATTGAGCGCGCCGGGAGTCGACGGCCCGAAGGTTGTTCCGAAGAAGTTGTCGCTTAATGAGAAATGCTGCGCGTAGTTCCAGAGACCTGTAACCGTATTTCCATCGTAGTAGCCCATAACAATACCTGGGCCCAGGGGCGCAAGGTCAGGATAGGTCGTGGAGGAGCAAGGGGTCGCCGCAAATTCCGGAAACGCATCCAACAGTCCGCTGTCGAAAGCCTGTTGCTCCGGTGTGTAGTCGTGGTTCTGATCGCACGTGTAGTTCTGGCTAGGATCGAGGCGGAAGGGCGGATAGATGACGTTTTTTGCATCGTGGTTGTCATTGTGATCGATCAGGCCTTGCGTCAGCCCATTCACGCTGGGGGTGTTGTCCTTAGCATGGAAAGGCGTCTGGCCTTTCGGATTCTCGGCATCCGGATACGTCCCGAAGTAATGGTCGAATGAATTGTTCTCGTCGAAAATCACGACAACGTGCTGGATTGGCGTAGTGGTTTNNTGGTTTTCCTGGAAAATCACGACCACATGCTTGATGGGCGTCGTTGTGGTGAAACCGCCGTGGTCATTTCCTTTGCCCTGCTTGTTGTGGTCAGCCAATAGGCTGCTGGGCGTCACTAGGGCCATGTTTGCGGCAAGCAGCAGCGCCGCCATACAGCGAAAATTCTTCCCGATCATGAAGTCTCCTTGTAGCAGGATGGCGCTTGAAATCGATCTGCCTCGCGCCAGTGCCGTCGCATTGGGGCCGAGGAGTTGGGAATCAAACGCGTGCCCTACGTGGATACGCGCTCGTTGTTATTCACAGATGACAACGGCATAAAAAAAGTGGTTTGCATCCAACTTTCTCGGCCGCGCGAATCAGTCTCCGCACTCTAGCGATGGCGGCCGGGCAGGGACATTCCAACCAGATGCGGCCGTCCGCATAATCGGGGCTTTCGCTCGCTGATGGCGTTCGGCTTGGAGGCTCCGTCGTTCTTTGGCTCGACGCGTATAAGTCCCATCATTCCGCCATCTTCGTGCTCGAGCAGATGGCAGTGATAAACAAACGTTCCCACGCTGTTGGGGTCTCGAAAATCCATTCGCAGTCTTACCATTGGATAGACGGCGCTTTTCCCATCCCAAAATGGAACGTTGATCGTGTCGCGCAAGTACGGTTCATTCGCAGGCAAGCCAAACCACTGAAGAAGCATGAAATGGACTTGATGAATATGAAATGCGTGCACTTCTTGCGTTCGGTTTTCAATGATCCAATCCTCCACGTCTCCCTGTCGAACTGTGATGTTGGGGATCATGGAACTCGGGTCGAACGCCTTCGGAGTTTCGCCGTCAACCGTGATGTAGAAAGTGGTAGGGCTGTTGGGATCGTTAGGATTTTGCAATGTCTCTGAGAAGAATAATTTCCGCGTGCGGACGGGCTTCACGTTACCGAGCCAAGTTGAACCCTGGGCCGGGAGCGGTGCAGGATTCACAGCCAGGGTCGATTGAGTTTCCGGTGCCTTTGCCGAAGCGGTAATAATCGCCAGCGGCCGCTCCGGATCATTTTCGCCACCCGAGCCGGTATTCACTCCGCGGGTGACAAGAGTTCCTTTCACGCCTTCTGCCGGGCCTTTCACAATAAATTCGATTCGACCACCCGGCGGCACGCCGAGGTGCGTCTGCCACAGGACGCTGTTCCCGGGCACACCGTTCTGGTTGATCGGCACGCCGTCCAGGGCTACTACGCCCAGCGCCTGCGCCACGCCGTTGTAGGCGACCTGCAGATTGAGATACGTGATCGCTGACGCGTTCAACACTCGCCAGAGTTGCCGCTCCGACGGCTTCATGGCGATGACTGCCGGATGGTAATCAGGGTACGGGACCGGCACAAAATTTATGGAAAGATCCTTCGCGGGTTTGCCGGTCCCCGTGCCCGTGTTCATCACGTCGCCTTCGGCGTCCAACATCACGGGAGGCGCAAGGGCCGAGTCGCTTTTCGATGGGGGCGCGTTGGGGTTTACCAAGTCTTGGTCGCGCACGATCAGCACGCGCTCGGGAAGGCCGGCCACTTCGCGATTTGCCCGCTCGATCCCTTCGACAATCAGCGCCCCCGAAGCCCCGCCCAGCACCTGCGCCTTGGTGAAGCCGTGAACGTGCGGGTGATACCAATACAAACCGGGAGGTTCGTCCGTCGGTACCTTAAAGCGATATTCGAACGGTCCATCTCCCGGCTGAATCATCGTGTAGAGCACGTCATCCTGGTGGCATATGGGAGGAACCGTTAAACCGTGAAAATGAAGATTGGTCGAGAGCGACGTCATTTTCTTGGCCGCGCAGGGACCTTGCATTGTCATGGGCGCGGTGATCGGCATCGAATCGCCCTTCGCGGTCTTATCCGCGGTTTGCGCAACAGCCAGCTTCGAGAGTCTTGGCGCGGATTGCCCCGCAGATTGACCCATGATTTGTACCGGGCCGGTCAGTTCGTTTTTCAAGCTAAGAATCAGCTCGTCGTCAGGATTCAGCCTCAGAGTGGGAGCCTGGCCGCCGTCCTTGGATACGTAGCAGTAGCGCATCTGCCCGTTGGCATCGACGACATTCCTGTAAATCAACTCGACGCGTAGGACGCCGCCCTTGCTGCGCAAATCCTCGGGCTCGGGTACGGCGCTCCCCACTGCGGGCCGGGCACAGACCTCCTGCGAGGGGTTTTGCGCCGGCACGCAGGTCGGCAGGGCCGCGAAGATGGCAACGGCCAACATCCAAATTCGCAGGGATGGCACTTCCGCCCCCGAGTCGAAAAGTCGCCGGATCACACTAGTCGGTATCAAAATCTATCGGGCCATTGTTAGCGCCGTCGATGACCTTTCGGGCCCTCAGAGAATTCGCTCTGTCGTTAGCAAGTTAAAATG
>PKUY01000310.1 GCA_003131705.1 Acidobacteriota bacterium
CGCAGGGTTCCGAAATCGCTGGGCACGGCTTGCGGGCCCAATGTAGATTGGCGAGCGGAAATTGGAGAGGTGCGAACGTGAGGATGTGGGGCCGGTCGAAAAACGGCCGGCCCCGATCGAGCGTTCTACAGGTTGCCGCTGTAGTGCGTTCCCCGTTAGAAGATAATTTTCAACCCCAACTGAATCTGCCGCGAGGGTGTCGCGGTATACCCGGCTTGTCCGAAATTCGGGCTCGGCATCCACATGTTCCCCAATAGTGGAAATCCAAGATTCGTATGGTTGAAGACGTTGAAGAACTCGGCACGGAACTGCACGTTGAAGCTCTCCGAAATCCTCGGCACGTAGTTGTTTTTATAGAGCGAGAAATCAAAGTTAACCAATGCCGGCGTGTGCATGCGGTTGCGGCCGAAGTCGCCTATGTGGCCCGCCCGGCCGGGAGCGTTCGCCGGGTCTGAGGGACCTATGAAGCATTCCAACTTCCCGTAGGTAGCAACATGCACGTCTCCGGAGAGAGTCCTGACCGTTTGGTTCGGATTCTTGCAAGCGGGACTGTTGATGAGGTCCGGCTTCTCGCCGATGACCCAACCGATGAAAGCATGTGTCCCCGTCCCAGTCCCGAAAAAAGGAGCGCTGGGGTTGTCAAAGAGCATGAGAAAGCTGAACGGTTCGCCGGAGGAGGCCGTAAAGATCCCACCCACCTCCCAGCCTTTCAGGAGAGCGTTTGTGATTCCAGAGTCCCCGTGCGGTCCCGGGACGTGGTACAAGGAGTTAACGACGAAGTTTTGCGGGACGTTGAAATCGGAAGGACCTTTGTTAATTTTCGGTATGAGCGGGTACGGATTGGCAATCCCGGTAAGTGTCCCTCCACTCGAGAAAGCGAGCGAGTTTGTGTCAATGCTCTTCGACCACGTATAGTTGGCCTGCACCTGCAGACCGTTGCTCATCTTTTTCGTGAGGCTCGCTTGCAAGCCGCTATAAAAGGAAATCCCATTCCATTTCGAGAGGTATATTTGGGCAAAATTGTCGTTGACGAAACATAACGCTTGAGCCGGATTACGCGTAGCGGACGGACACGGCTGGCCCGGTTGCTGCGCCGGCAGGGCCGGATCCCAGAAGGGGCCTTGTGCGGTCATCTGGGGAACATATGTGTTCACGTCGTAGTCGCCGTTTGCAAGATGCGTGCCACGTGAACCGACATACCCGAGCTGTGCCGTCAATCCATGTCCCAAATCACGCTGGACATTCAAATTCCACTGCGTCAAGTAGGAGCGGTGCGGATTGTGCTCAACACTGACGGTGACGATGCTGGGGACGGACTGGAGCGCGGTTAAGCCGCCGCCCGGAAATGTTCCGGGCGGTGCAGGCTGAAAGGTCGGTGTGCAGGGGTTCGCCACTGTCGGGGCCGAGCACCAATTGACAAGCCCCTGCTGGTAAAAGGGATAGCCGCGGTTGAAGCGATTGGCTAGCTCGTAGAGCAACGGCAGCGCGTCATATATGCCAAACGCTGCACGGACAGACGTCTTCCCATCACCGAACGGATCCCAGGCGAAGCCAATGCGCGGCGAGAAGTTGAGGNNTATAGAGGCTGCCAATCGTCGATACGGGATCGGTGATGTTCCTCAGGTCTGCCAGCCGGCCATGCGCCTCGGTGGGCGACGTGGCTCTTTCGTAGCGCAGCCCGAGATTTACAGTGAGATTCCTTCGCAGCCTAATGTCGTCCTGCAAATATACCCCGTAAATCTTTTGGCGGGCATTACGCTCAGTGGTTAACCCAGGAATTTGGGCTCCGAACGATGTCGGGTTGCCTTTGTAGAAATCCTCAAGGGAATTGAAATTCCACACGCCGGAATGCTGGTTAGGCGAGTCGTAATTGTCCAGGTCGAATTCGAAGCTGCCCCCCAATTTCAGCGTGTGCATGCCGCGTGTGTAGATCAGGTCGTCGTAAATCTGGAACGTATTGAAATTAAAGGACGTGACATCCTGCGCATTCTGACCGGGGCCGAGGCCGACGTTGCCCAGTCCAAGGGTGGACATGTCCAGGCCCGGTATCGAGCCTAACGTTGGGTCGGCGAGGGCTGGGTTGGAAATGGAGAGGACATGGGTGTCGGAAGCGTATGTTCTCGTATATCCTCCCCGCCAGGAGTTCGCGAGACGCGAATTGAAAATGTGGGTTTCTTCGAGCGTAACCGCCTGCCGATGCGTGATGTCGCCGAGAACGAATGTATTCAAGCCGCCCGGCGAACCCTGGCTCCCGGTGTCATAGAAGTACGAGGAGTCAAAGTTGTCTGAATTTCCAAACTTGTGATCGAGTCTACCTATGTAATAGGTCTCAGTTAAATTGAGCGCGCCGACGAGGGTTATTGGGCAGGTATCTGATCCACCGACGCCGCCGGCGCAACTACCAGTCGGAAATAGGCCTAAATACTTTTGGATAAACGCGCTCGGGGGTACGACGTCGCCGTTGGCGAAAATCCCCGCGCGAGCGGCCTCCGAAATCGTGGTTCCAGTGGATGTTTGAGTCAAAGATTGACGCAACGCTTCGTAGTCGAAGAAGAAGAAGGTTGAATCCTTCTTGACGGGTCCCCCGATCGAGCCCCCGTATTGATGACGATAGAAGGGCGGTATCGACGCATCTATCGCGTCAAAGTAGTTCTTCGCGTCGAGCGCACTATTGCGGAAAAAGGCGATTCCAGAGCCGTGGAAGGCATTCGTGCCGGGACGAACCGCCGCAGTAACCACGCCGCTCGCAGTCCGGCCATATCCAGCCGGAGGTGTGCTCACGATGACGGAGAATTCTTGGATAGAATCGACGCCCAAATTGAGGCCGGTCGCGGCGCCAGGCGACGTATTGGCGTAATCCATGATCGAGATGCCGTTCAGAAGAAAATTAAGCATTTCGGGACGGCCGCCGGACAGGGCGATCTGCTGCCCTTCACCGCTTTCGAGGCGCGGCGATATGGCTGGCTGACCCACGGGGTTTGCACCGCGCAGTGGAGCGACACCGGCTTGCAAGGTGGTCAACTGGACCCAGTCACGTCCATTCAGCGGGAGCTCGCGAATCGTGGTGGCATCCACGGACCCGGTGACGGTTGAGTTACTCAGTTCGACTTGCGAGACCGTGCTCGTGACTTCTACGTGCTGAGTAACGGTTCCCACCTTCAACTCCAGGTTCAGAGTCAGCTCGCGCCCTACAACGATGACCACGTCCTTTTCGAGCAGAGTCTCGAAACCAGCTGCCGTGACTGTGATTTCGTAGTTGCCCGGCCCGAGGCTGGGCGCATTATAAAAGCCGTTCGAATCCGTAGTGACGGTCCGGCTTTCACCTGTTGTGGTGCTCTTGATAGACAACTGGGCGCTGGGAACTCGCGCACCGCTGGTATCCGCAACGGTACCTAGTATCGTACCTCCGCCCGCCTGGGCGTTTGCGGAAACCGGCGACAAGAGACTGATGAGCTGCAAAACGAAGACAGCCAAGCCGAGGATCTTCACTACTGGCACTTTCCGCATCGGGTGAAACCTCCATTAGCCACTAGAATGCTGCCGGACACCAAATTCATCCGCTTCGCGTAACGGGGTTGAAAAAAAAGCCGAATTGATCGTGATAATGCCTGCTCGGTTGTTTGGCGCCACGAATTCAACTAGCCGTGAGAATCTCCATGCGTGACGTCACATTTTTTTCAAAACTGAGTTGATAAACCCCGCCCGGCTGCAAATTTGTGGCGCTAGCATACCCAAAACGTGCCGAAACGAGGCTGAATCAATTATTAATTCTTGTTAATGTTTCCTGCCCCGTTTCTTTGCGGATTAGTAACGCGGCGATTTGGGGGATGCAACAGAAGCATTTTTGCCAGGCGGATGAAGCGCGGCGCAGAAAGGTCCTGCGGTGTTCAGTCACTAGCGGAAAGCCTACGGCGAGGAAACGGAAACATGTGGGGCCTGCACCGGGAGCATCACCGTGAACGTCGAGCCTTGGCCCGGTGCGGTTTGACACTCAATCCTGCCGCCGTGAGCGGTCACGATCGCCTGGGCTATTGCCAAGCCCAAGCCGCCGCTGCGCGCCTCCACGCTGTCCGAGCCGCTTGCCCGATAAAAGCGCTCAAAAATGTGCGGCAAATGCTCCGAGGAAATTCCGATGCCCTGGTCTTCAAACCGCACGAGCACGGAACCGTTGACCCGGGTAAGGCTGACTTTAATGCGAGTATTCGGCGGTGAATACTTGACGGCGTTTTCGAGGAAAACAAGAAAGAGGTCGCAGAGAAAAGATTCGTCACCGGTCGAAGCGACTTCCTGCTCCAGGTTTTGGTCAATTCGTATGCCCTTCGCACGGCCGAGAGGCACCGCAATCTCGCAAGCCTCCTCCAGGACTTCGTTGATGTAGAGTTCGTCGTTTGCGATTCGCAGCTGGCCTGCGTCCGCCATGGAGAGCGTGAACAGGCCTTCCACGATCCGGCTCAAATGGCGCAGCTCGCCGTGTATCACTTCAAGAGTTTTTTGATATTCCTCTGGCGACCTGCGCTCTGAAAGCAGCAACTCCGTCTCGCCTTGCAGCACAGAGAGGGGCGTCCGCAGTTCGTGCGAGGCATTCGATACAAACTGCCTCAACTGCTGTAGAACGGCGACTACGCGCGCGAAGAGCTCGTTAAAAGTTGCGGCGAGATGCCCAAGTTCATCTTCGGAGTGAGAAACCAGCTGAGGAATTTTCCGATCCACGAGGCGAGGGTCGGAAACCAGTTGTGCCAACTCGGCGGCGTGTTTTGTCAACTCGGCGATGGGCGAAAGGCTTCGGCCCACGAACCAACCGGAAATAACACCGATGAGCAAAAGGCTGACTGGGAGAAGGACGATCAAAACCCTGCGAAAGTTATCCAAGACAATATCCACATCGCGCGTGGGTCCCGCGATCGCTAAAACAACCGAGCGATTCACGAGCTGGAACGGAATTAACTCCATTCGGAACTGGCCGCCAACCCCCTGCACCGTCCGAAATACCGGCTTGCCATCTGGAAAGTCCAGCGCGCCGACATCGAGGGGATGCTCGCGCCAATTCTTGGATAAGTTCAAGGGCGTACCGTGCGCATCGAGCAATTCCAGGTATTCATCGGGCAGATCGAGTCGAAAAACGTCCTCTTCGGGGGCATTCGTCGCAAGGTCGGCGACCATGGGCTCGGCGGCCTCGCTAAGGCGGCGATCCAGTTGCGCTCGAAGCTCGCGAGCGAATATCGAATAGACGATTGCGTAAGTGCTGAGGAGGAATGCGCCCACAACAAGACAGAAGAGCAGCATCATTCGGAACCGAAGCGAGCGTCTTTTCATTTACCGCTCCGGTAAACCGAGCCGATAGCCCGAGCCACGAACCGTGTGGATCAGCCTCGCAGGATGCCCTTGATCGATCTTCTGCCTCAAGCGGTTGATGTAGACTTCAACGATGTTTGTCTCGGTGTCAAAACCGTGGGACCAAACATGCTCGATAATCTCGGAACGAAGCACTGGATCGGGGGAACGCATCATCAGCAGCTCGAGCAGCGCAAATTCCTTGAATGTGAGTTGAATATTGTTCGCGCCGCGCTTCACCGTTCGGCGTGGCCGATCGAGTTCGAGATCGGCGGTGTGCAGCTTGGGACCGCCTTTGTGGAATCCCCGGCGCGTAAGCGCGCGAACACGGGCGTGCAGTTCAGCGAGCGCGAAGGGCTTGGTTAGATAGTCATCCGCCCCGGCGTCCAGGCCTTCCACTCTCTGCTCGACCAAGCTTCGAGCTGTCAGCATCAGCACGGGCGTTTCAATGCCGGCATCCCTTATTTCGCGGCACACTTCGACTCCGCTCAAGTTCGGCAAGCGGATGTCCAACAGGATGAGGTCATACGTCGCGTTCGTCACTAAACCGAGGGCTTTTTCGCCGCTCTCGGCAACATCCACCGCGTATGAGTTCTCGCGCAGCGAACGCGCAATAAAACTTGCTACTTTTCTTTCGTCTTCTACCAGAAGGAAACGCACAAGGCCTCCCCGACCGCGTTTTTCTCAGACGTGCCCGACCAATAACGCAATCATAGTCTGATGACCTCATCCAATTCGACGCTCGCCAACTCGGTATCGGAGGCGTAGGCCGTCGCACGACCGCCCACCCGATTGCTCAACCAGATGGAAAGCCACGCGCACACCGCGAAGATGGCCCCGGACAGCAGCATCTGCTCGGGCCGCCATCCCGCCAGCAAAAGCGCTCCTCCAAGAAGCGGGCCGACGATCGATCCGAGGCGGCCAATACCCAAAGCCCAACCCACGCCCGTGGACCTTATGGAAGTCGGGTAGAAACGCGCAGCCAGCGCGTTCAAACCGCTCTGGGCGCCAATAACCACAAAGCCCGAAATAAATGTGACAGTTGTAACCAGCGCAAAGGACCTCGGGATCACAGCCAATGCGCTGACGAACAAGCTGGCGACTGCGTACTCGATGAGAAGAGTGGTGCGTGCGCCGCAGCGGTTCATCAGCTGACCCTCCAGGAGACATGCGAGCGCGCCTCCTAGGCTGAAGAAGGTGCTCACGGTAACTGCCGCAGAGCCTGCCATTCCGGCTTCCTTCAGCATCGCCGGCAGCCAACTGCCGATAAAATAGATCAGCAGAAGGTTCATGAAATACGGGAACCAGAGAAGAACCGTGCCTGCAGCGCGACCCTCCGTAAAAAGATATTTCACGGCCACACCAGTGTGCTGTTGTTCGGAAGACGGTGCGCGGAAATTGATTGACGCCATACGCAATTCTGGCGCCACGCGCGACAAGATTTTTTCCGCTCTCCGAGAATTTTTTCCTCGCCCCGCCAAAAAACGCACCGATTCGGGGAGCAAGGCGATCAGCAAAAGCGCGATCGCAATTGGCACAACTCCGCCGATGTAAAAGACCCATCGCCAGCCCCAGGTCATGATCAACATCGAGCTTAGAAATCCGCAAACAACTCCGCCGAGCGGCATGCCGGTAAATAAGACGGTGACAACAACCGATAGCAACCGCCTTGGCACGTACTCTGACGCGAGAGCAACGACGTTGGGCATCGCACCGCCGAGCCCAAGACCAGTGAAAAAGCGAAGAAGCAGCAGCTCGTTGAAGGAACTCGCGCGCGCGGTGAACAGGGAAAAAATTGCGAAGCTGAGCGTGGAAAACACCACAGGCCATTTACGTCCCCAGCGATCCGCGACGGGGCCGGTGGCCATGGCGGCTATCATCAGCCCAACCAGGCTGGCCGAGAAAATGGGGCCAAAGCTGTGGATGGGAATGTGGTTGCTTTCGGCGATCGAGGGCGCAAGGAAAGTGATTGTTTGTGCGTCGAAGCCATCCAGAACCAGCACGAGGCCGCACAGTGCAACGATCCAAACCTGAAAACGGCCAAGGGGCCGCTGGTCTATCAGCCCGCTGACCGTCAGCGTTTGCGCTGCGTTTTCCACGATAGCCTGCCCCGGCATCTACAAGGACTCCGCGTCCCAAACGCCGGGCCAGAGTGTACACCGCGAAAATTCTTAATGCATTTCGAAAGAGGTTGCCGGGAGGCTGGTGGCACGGGCGAGCAAATCGGGGAGATTTTTCTGCGTATCGGAAGCTTTCTTGCCAAGGCGATTTTCAACCCGGTCGCGAGCTGTTTGCACGGCGGCGAGCTCCGGACCAGGGGTCTTCGCCAGGAGGTTCTCCGCGCGGACAAAACAAGCGTAGGCTAGATTGTCAGGTAGTCCGTTCCTCCGCAGGAATTGCCCGTAATTAAACCAGTCCACGGCTTCGCCGCTCGGATCACCCGCTTTGGCGTCGAGCGCCAGTCCGCGCTGATAAGACTGGGCCGCGGACTTCGCGTCGCCGGCTTTCTCCTGCAGATCACCAAAATGCGCGAACGCCAAACTCCCCAGCTTCGCGTCCCCCGCACGTTGCGCCAGATCAACGGCGGAAAGATACTTCGGCAACGCGAGGTTAGATTGCTTGATGCGGGACTCATCGTCGGCCAACTGAATCGTGGCGGAAGTTTCCTGCCGGGCGCCGACAGCGGGATCATCCGGATGAGCAGCTGCAAACCGCAGGTAAGCCTCCCAATGACGCGCAGCGGCCGCCGGTTCATTTTTTTGATCGAACGCATTCGCGAGATACAGGTGCGGATTGGGCTGATCCGGGTCAACGTCCACCGCTTTTCCCCACGAGTCCATCGCCTCGTCCGGACGGCCCAAACGCGCCGCTAATAAACCGTAGTTGACTAGAGCGTCCGCATCGCGAGGGAACAATGCAAGCATCTTTGCGTAATGTTTATATGCGTCTTCATAGCGGCCATCCTCGATCATGGCTCGCGCGCATGCGTGCTGGAGCCCCACATTGTATGGATTGATCGCCACGGCATGAGTCAACTCGGCGATCGCCCGATCACGATGGCCAGCCTTCCCTTCCGCGGAGGCAATGCGCGCCTCGACCATGCTGTCGTAAGGATTCAGGCGCGATGCGCTGCGCAGCGCCGAAAGATTTCCTTCATTGGTGCCAAAAGCAAAACGGATCTGTTCCGCTCCGCCCCAGAGGAAAAGCAAACCGACGAGAGCGATGCGAAACGCGGGCGGGGACCACAGCCGGCTTGCGCGGGCTGGGCTCACGGAAGACACGGGGTTTTGCTTTCGGGCGACGCCGGTTCCGCCCGCTTCCGTTTTTGCGCAGGGGTCGATCAGCAATGACGCCACGTGTGAATCGCGCAATTTCCAGAGCGCTCCGTCGAGAATGAAATGATGAATGTTCACGAGCGCGGTAAAGATCAGGAAGCTTGTGGTGAAATCGAAATGGAAGATGTAGCTCACGAGCCAAGGCCCGGGAATAAACAGCGCGATGCCTCCGGCAATGAGCGTCAGAAAATAACCAACCATGCGCCAGCTCGATTGACCGGCCGCGCGTGCTTCGCGCTGCTGGTAGTAGCTGGTGATCCAGAGATACTGCGCCGAGTGCAGCACTGCCAGGATTCCGCTGCTGTAGCGCGTTTGCGGAATCTGATATGCCGAATCGAGTTCCAGCAATGTCGGCACAACAAACCAGAGGAATTGCGTGACGGCAAGAGTGAGCGGCGCTGCCATCGCCCCGACGCCGCTCCGATAAATTAGCCGCCGGAATCCGATGTATGCGAACACCGCGAAAGCTGCTCCGAGGAGGAGGCGCGCCGGCAGAGTGAATTTGGCGGGGAGTCCGATCGAGAGAACGAGCGGATCAGACGAGCCGCCGGTTTGGAAGCTCGCGAGAAGCATCAGGTAGGACGCAACGAATGCGGCATGAATCCATCGGCGTTCACTTTGCGTAACGGTGGCGCCGCTGCGGCGCGCGAACATCATCAACAAACCGTAGTTCTGGCCCGTGTAGTGCCAGGGGCTCCAACAGATGTAAAGCGTGAATACCCAAGGCAGCAGCCGATAGGACGCGTGCAGCAAAACACCGGTCAACACTACGAGCAGCGTGACGTGCAAAGTGAGAATTTTATATTTCTCGAAATTTCCGCGTGTGTGGTAGGCACGGTAAATCGTCGCCATGAAGTGGGGGTAGTTGAAA